>JAEKKI010000039.1 GCA_019510485.1 Catenulisporales bacterium | reverse complement strand
AGGAACGGGATGTCCTTGCAGGTGCCCGGCTCGGACTCGTCGGCGTTCACCACCAGGTAGTGCGGCTTGCCGTCGTTCTGCGGGATGAAGCCCCACTTCATGCCGGTGGGGAAGCCCGCGCCGCCGCGGCCGCGCAGCCCGGAGTCCTTGACGAGCTGGATCACCTCGTCCGGGTGCATCCGCAGCGCCTGCTTGACGGCGGTGTAGCCGTCGCGCCGCTGGTAGCCGGCGAGCGTCCAGGGCTCGGAGTCCAGCCAGCCCCGGGACAGGACGGGGGTCAGTTCTGGTGCCATTACTCGGACGCCTCCGTGGTGACAGTGGGCCCGGTCGGTGTCCGGCCCTGCGAGACCAGCAGCCCGGCCACCGTCGCGTGCCCGGCGGCCCCGCCGGCCGCGACCGCGCCGGGGCGGGGGTCCTCGAAGCCGGCCAGGATCCGCTCGGCCTGCTTGAAGGTGCACAGCGCCGGTCCGCGCGTGGAGTGCACTTCCTTGCCCGCGCGCAGCTCGTCGACCAGGCGGACCGCCTTGTCCGGGTTCATGTCGTCCATGAATTCCCAGTTGACGGTCATCACCGGGGCGAAGTCGCACGCGGCGTTGCACTCGATGTGCTCCAGCGTGAGCCGGCCGTCCTCGGTGGTCTCGTCATTGCCGACGCCGAGGTGCTCCTTGAGCGTGGCGAAGATGGCGTCGCCGCCCATCACCGCGCACAGGGTGTTGGTGCACACGCCGACGTGGTAGTCGCCGACCGGGCGCCGCTTGTACATGGTGTAGAACGTCGAGACCGCCGAGACCTCGGCGGTGGACAGTCCGAGCTTGTCGGCGCAGTACTCGATGCCCGCCGGGGAGACGTAGCCCTCCTCGCTCTGCACCAGATGGAGCAGGGGGAGCAGAGCCGAGTCGGACTGGGGGTAGCGCGCGATGATCGCCTCGGCGTCCGCGTCCAGCTTCGTGAGGTGTGCGTAGTCTGACTTGTCGCTCAACGGTCCACTCCACCCATGGGTGTGACTGTGTCGATCATCGACTGGCGAGTTTTCATCGATCGACCCCACCCATCACCGGGTCGATCGAGGCGATGGCGACGATGACGTCGGCCAGCTGGCCGCCCTCGCACATCGCCGCGGTCGCCTGCAGGTTCGTGAAGGACGGGTCGCGGAAGTGGACCCGGTACGGCCGCGTGCCGCCGTCGGAGACGATGTGCACGCCCAGCTCGCCCTTGGGGGACTCCACCGCCGCGTAGATCTGGCCCGGCGGGACGTGGAAGCCCTCGGTCACCAGCTTGAAGTGGTGGATCAGGGCCTCCATGGAGTCGCCCATGATGTGCCGGATGTGGTCCAGGCTGTTGCCCATGCCGTCGCTGCCCAGGGCCAGCTGCGCGGGCCAGGCGATCTTCTTGTCCTCGACCATGACCGGCTGGCCCTGGGTGCGCTGGATGCGGTCCAGGCACTGCTCGACGATCTTCAGCGACTCGTACATCTCGGCCAGGCGGATCCGGTAGCGGCCGTAGGAGTCGGCCGTGTCCCAGGTGCAGACCTCGAAGTCGTAGGTCTCGTAGCCGCAGTAGGGCTCGGACTTGCGCAGGTCGTGCGGGAGCCCGGCGCTGCGCAGCACCGGGCCGGTGAGGCCCAGGGCCAGGCAGCCGGCCAGGTCCAGGTAGCCGACGCCCTCGGTGCGGCCGCGGAAGACCGGGTTCTCGTTGCACAGCTTCGCGTAGTCCGGGAAGCGCTTGCGCATCAGCTTGACGTAGCTGCCGATCTTGTCCACGGCGCCGGGCGGCAGGTCCTGCGCGACGCCGCCGGGGCGGACGTACGCGTGGTTCATGCGCAGGCCGGTGATGAACTCGAAGAGGTCCAGCGTCTCCTCGCGCTCGCGGAAGCCCGCGGTCATCATCGTCAGCGCGCCCATCTCCATACCGCCGGTGGCCAGGCAGACCAGGTGGCTGGAGATGCGGTTCAGCTCCATCATCAGGACCCGGATGACGTTCGCCCGCTCGGGGATCTGGTCCTCGATCCCGAGGGCCTTCTCGACCGCCAGGCAGTACGCCGTCTCGTTGAACAGCGGCGTGAGGTAGTCCATGCGGGTCACGAAGGTCGTGCCCTGCACCCAGCTGCGGTATTCGGTGTTCTTCTCGATACCGGTGTGCAGGTATCCGATGCCGCAGCGGGCCTCGGTGACCGTCTCGCCGTCGATCTCCAGGATCACCCGGAGCACGCCGTGGGTGGACGGGTGCTGCGGTCCCATGTTGACGACGATGCGCTCTTCGGGGCTCTCGGCCAGGTCCGCCAGGATGTCGTCCCAGTCGCCGCCGGCGACGGTGAAGACCCGGCCGTCCTGTGCTCCTGGAGAACCCTGCGCTTCCTGCGCTTCGCCGGTCTCGTCGATGACTGTCATGAGTACGCCCTCCGCTGGTCCGGAGCCGGAATCTGCGCGCCCTTGAACTCGACGGGGATGCCGCCGAGCGGGTAGTCCTTGCGCTGGGGGTGGCCCAGCCAGTCGTCGGGCATCAAGATCCTGGTCAGGCCCGGGTGGCCGTCGTAGATGATGCCGAACATGTCGTAGCTCTCGCGCTCGTGCCAGTCGACCGTCGGGTAGACCTCGTACAGCGAGGGGATGTGCGGGTCGGCGTCCGGGGCCGTGGTCTCCAGCCGGATGCGGCGGTTGTGCGTGATGCTCAGCAACGGGACGACGCTGTGCAGCTCGCGGCCGGCCTCCTCCGGGAAGTGGATGCCGGTGACGCCGAGGCACAGCTCGAAGCGCAGCGCCGGATCGTCGCGCAGGGTCCGGGCGACCCGGACGACGTGCTCGCGCGGGACGTGGATCGTCAGCTGGCCGCGGTGGACCACATAGCCGCTGATCGCCTCGGCCGGCGGAAGGCTCTGTTCCTCCAGCGCGCCTTCGAGCTCGTCGGCGATCACGTCGAAATAGCCGCCGAAGGGGCGCTGGCTGGCGCCGGGCAGCTCGATCCGGCGCACCAGACCGCCGTAGCCGGATGTGTCGCCACCGTTACGAGCGCCGAACATGCCCTTGCGGACGGCGATCAGCTCGCCCTCGGCGCCGTGCTCAGGACCCTGCTCGGGGACCGCGGGTACGTTCTCGGTCACCGGAGGAGCCCTTCCATCAGGATCGTCGGCTTGGCGTTCATGGCGGCCTTCTCGGCCTCCTCCGCCGCCTTCTTGCGGTTCACGCCGAGCGGCATGTGCTGGATCTGCTCGTGCAGCTTCAAGATCGCGTCCAGCAGCATCTCCGGGCGCGGCGGGCAGCCGGGCAGGTAGATGTCGACCGGGACGATGTGGTCCACGCCCTGCACGATCGCGTAGTTGTTGAACATCCCGCCGCTGCTGGCGCACACGCCCATGGCGATGACCCACTTGGGGTTGGCCATCTGGTCGTAGACCTGGCGCAGGACCGGGGCCATCTTCTGGCTCACCCGGCCGGCGACGATCATCAGGTCCGCCTGGCGGGGCGTGGCGGAGAACCGCTCCATGCCGAAGCGCGCCAGGTCATAGCGCCCGGCGCCGGTGGCCATCATCTCGATGGCGCAGCAGGCCAGGCCGAAGGTCGCCGGCCACACCGACGACTTGCGCATGTAGCCCGCCAGGCCCTCGACCGTCGTGAGGAGGAAGCCAGCGGGGAGTTTCTCTTCCAGGCCCATGTTTCAGTCCCATTCCAATCCACCACGCCGCCAGACGTACGCGTACGCGACGAAGACGGTGAGGATGAAGAACACCATCTCGACCAACCCGAACCAGCCCAGGGAGTCGAAGCGCACCGCCCACGGGTACAGGAACACGATCTCGATGTCGAAGATGATGAAAAGCATGGCGGTCAGGTAGTACTTCACCGGGAAGCGGCCGCCGCCGACCGGCTGCGGAGTCGGCTCGATGCCGCACTCGTAGGCCTCCAGCTTGGCGCGGTTGTACCGCTTGGGTCCGGTGAGCGTCCCGGCCACGACCGAGAACACGGCGAACCCGGCGGCCAGGCCGCCGAGCACCAGGATCGGCGCGTAACTGTTCATGGGTGACGTCCTGTCAGGCAGGTCTGTGTCAATTTTTGGACGGGTGGGCCCTGCTCACGCACTTGTGGCTGATTTCACAAGCTCCCGCGACGCTCGGTGTCCCGCCGGTGAACCAACGGTGCCAGTGAACGGTTTCACAAGCGCGACCGTGATCGCCACGGGACGGTCGGTGCCTTCTAACGGGGAGATCCTACGCCTGTGAACTGTGCGCTGCGCCACAGGGGGGCGGGCAAGTGTGATCGAGATCACCGGAAGATCAACTGCCATCAGGCCACGAAGATCATCCAACCGGATAAATCCGGAAGTGGCGTGGTAGCGGCGGCCGATTTCACCCGCTTGGTGCCCGCGGGCTGGGACGGGGTTCGCGCCGGGAGCGAATCCTCCACTCGGGCACGGGCGAACCGGAGTAGCGTCGGGGACGCCAAGGGCCGGTCGCACCTGTCGAGGAGGTCCGCGATGAGGGCTGCGCTGAATCCGCGTCGGCATTGTGTTAGCCGGGCGGTGGTATGTGCTGTTTTGGTGGGTTTCACAACTGTTTCATGCGGCTCAGCTGCCAATCAGGTGAAAAGTGCCGGCTCGTCGATCGGGGCTTCGGGTACGGTTTCGGCGGGTTCGTCGCTGAGTTCGGGGGCAGGGCCGGCTCAGGGGTCGACGGTGGATTCGAGGGATTCGAGCCCCGTTTCGTCTTCGGGGATGCCCTCGTCGAGTACCGGTACGTCGGCTTCGGTTCCGGGCACGATTTCTTCGGCGCATTCGTCGTCGCGGACGTCAACGCCCTCGCCGCCACGGTCTTCGCCGCCGCGGTCTTCGCCGCCTCCGAGTCCGGCGCCCAGCACGGCACACGGGAGCGTGACCGTGACGCCGGCGCAGAACGGCATGACGATCCACGTGGCACTCGGCCAAGAGGTGACCGCCGAGATGTTCCCGTGGCCGGCGCAGCCGAAGTCGACCAACCCCGCGGTGCTGGAACCCGGCATCTCCCCGATGTACATCGCGTGCCGTCCGCCGGGCTCGGCGTGCATGGGGCCGCCGATGACCTTCGTCGCGCGGGCCCGCGGCACCGCGCAGATCGTCGTGCACCGGGACATGTGCGGGGAGGCCCGGCGGTGCGTGCCGCCGGCGGACTGGACGGATGTGCGCGTGACGATCGTGGTGGGTTGAGAGAGGATCTTGGTCTCGGGTCGGGGACCAAGATCCTCTGCTGTCAGCTGCTGCTACGCCACGGCTGCGAGGGAGCGGGCGGCGGACCATAACCGGGCGGCGCACCGAAATGGGTGCTTTCAGCGTCGGAGTCGGTCTGCTGCCAGGTGCGTTCCTCGAAGGCCCCCGGCCGACGCGGCGAACGTGTGAAGGCGTCCGGAGTCTCGACCACGTCCACCACTTCCTCATCCACGACCGCGGCCGGCTCGTCGTACACGACCGTCGGTTGATCCGGCACCGGCTGGAACACGACCGCCGGCTCCTCCACCACCGCGACCGGCTCCTCCGGCGGCGCCCCGCCATCGGCGAAGCCCATCGACCGCGCGACCGCTTGCAATTCGGCGTCCTGCTGGGCGACGGCGCGCGCCGCTATGGCGTCGGCGTTGCTGTGCACCGGCCGGCCACCGGGGTTGAACGCCGCGCTACTCGCGTTGAGCGGCGGCGCGGCCGGCGGGCGGCGGTACTCGCCACCGGTCGCTGATGCGCTCGTAGTGAAAGAACCGGCGGTCGGAGTTTCCTGGTCACCGCCTTGCGGATCGCTGGACTCCGGAGCGCTCTGCCACTCGGCACCCTGCTGCATGGTGACATCTGCGTCGCTCTGCACCGGACCCGGTTCCGAGCCGGCGCCGCTACCGAACGCCGGGCCACTCGCCGTGAACGGCACGGCCGGCGGACGGCCATATTCGCCGCCGACTCGATCACTGGCGGTCGGGGCGCTTGGCGCGAACGGACTGGTCGTAAGAGATTCGTCCTCGCTGACTTGCGGTTCGCCGAGCGCCGGAGCGCTCCGCTCTTCGGCAGCAGGTGCCGCGGACTGCTGACCAGCACCCGTGTCAGGCCGCTGATCAGCCTGAACACTTTGAGCCTCGCCGGCTGCCGACGCCTTCTGGTTCGCCTCGGCGACCATCTCGGCGAGCAGCGCTGCTTCCTCGGCCGCTGCCGCTTCGTGAGCGGCGGCGAGGGCTGCGGCTTCGTCTCCGGCTTCAGCGGCGGCGACCGCTTGGGCCGCCAGAGCCAGGGCTTGTTCGTCCTCGAACTCCGCCGCGGCCTCGGAGAGTTCGTCCGCGAGCTGCGGTCGCTCAGCCGGTGTGCCGACGATCATCTCCGCCGCGAGTTCACGGCGCACGCCGTCCGCCGCCGCTTCCAGAACCGCTCGCGCCACACCGAGCAGCGACTCCTCGTCGCGCACGCCGAACTCGGCGAGCACCAGACCTCTCGCCTGGGCGACCGCTTGGTCCAGGACCCCGCCGGCGTTCAGCACTTCGGCGATCTCGCTGTCGATCGCATCCGAAACGATCGCCGCCGCGGCTTCCTGCGCAGCCAGTTCCTCAGACTCCTGCGAGATCGCCTCGGAACCAGCAGCGGTTTCCGCATCGGGCTCAGCACTGGTTTCAGCGCCGGCCTCCGACTCATCGTCAGCACTGGTTTCAGCGCCGGCCTCCGACTCATCGTCAGCACCGGCGTCAGCCACAGCCTCAGCCTCTACGTCCAACTCAGCCTCGACGTCCGACTCAGCCTGGACGTCAGGCTCCGGCTCAGGCTCGGCAACGGCCGCCTCCTCCCCCGCCTCCGCCGCGGCCGCCTCAGCGAAAGCCTCCTCGACCGCCGCCTCCACAGCAGCCTCCGCCGCCTGGGCCAGCACGGCCGCCTCCGCGTGCACCGCACCCCCGACGAACCCGGCGATCGCCTGCGCCTCCTCGCGGCGCGCCTCCAACTCCGCGCGCCGCGCCTGCTCCGCCTCCGCGACCCCCGCCTGCGCCACCGCGTCGCGGCGGTCGGCGGGAACCCGGTCGCCCAAGGTGCCGAACAACGCCTTGTCGGCGGTCAGCGCCATGCTGCCGACGTCCCAGTTCTCCGGCACATCGGTCAGCAGCGGGTTGTCGCTGAGGTCGAGTTCCTTCAGCGTCAACTGTTGCCAGTTGCTGCTGGGAAGGTCGGCCAGGCGGTTGCCGCGCAGGATGAGCGCCTCCAGCTTCGGAAGGTCGCAGACCGTGCGCGGGATCCAGGTGAGCTGGTTCTCCGAGACGTCCAGGCGGCGCAGCGATTCCAGGCCGCCGAAGTTACGCGGCAGGGAGCTGAGTTCGTTGTCGGACAGGTCCAGGGTGACCAGGTTGCGCAGCATGCCCAACGTCCGGGGCACCCACTGCAGCTGGTTGGCGGCCAGGTTCAGTTCGGTCAGCGAGCTCAGGCCGGAGAGCTGGAACGGCAGCTCCCGCAGGTTGTTGCCGACCAGGTCCAGGGTCTCCAGCCGGTGCAGGCCGCCCAGGCCCGCGGGCAGAGTCTCCAGGTCGCAGTACGCCAACGACAGCCACGTCAGCCGCTTCAGCGCGCCCACCGAGGCCGGCAGCGCGGTCAGCGGGTTCTGCGCCAGGTTCAGGGCGTCCAGGTTCGCCAGGCCGTCGAAGCTGTCCGGGAGGTCGCGCAGGCTGTTGCGGGAGACGTCCAAGGATGTCAGGACCCGTAGTGCGCCGAGAGAGGCCGGCAGTTCGGTGAGCCGGTTATAGGTCAGGCTCAGCTTGTCCAGCGACGCCAGCCGGCCGATCGCGTCCGGCACGTGGGTGAGCCAGTTGTCCGACAGGTCCAGGCTGGTCAGCCGGCTCAGCGCCGCGAGCGCGACGGGCAGCTCCTCCAGGTGGTTGCCGTTCAGCGCCAGCGTCTGCAGCTCGCTGAGGTTGCCGATGGACGCCGGCAGCGTCTGCAGCTGGTTGTTCTGCAGGTACAGCTTCGTCAGCGACGCCAGGTCACCGAGCGAGGTCGGCAGCTTGCGCAGCCGGTTGCCGGTCAGGCTCAGCTCGGACAGCCGGATCAGGGCTCCGATGCTCGGCGGCAGCTCGGTGAGCGCGTTGTCGTCGGCGGAGAGCTTCACCAGGGTCTGGGTGTCGCCGATCCAGTCCGGCAGCTCCGCCAGCCGGTTCGCGTCGACGTCCAGTGTGCGCAGGTTCGGCGAGCCCAGCGAGTCCGGCAGTGCGGTCAGCTGATTCTTCTGCAGATACAGGTGCTCCAGGCTCTCGATCCGGCCGACCACGTCCGGCAGCGTCGTGAAGGCGTTCTCGTCCAGCCACAGCGAGACCAGCCGTTCCAGCGCCGCGAACTCCTCCGGCAGCGCGGACAGGCCGTTGCCGGTCAGGCTCAGCTCGATCAGCCCGGTCAGCCGCGCGACCTCGGGCGCCACTTGTCCGCAGTCGTTGCCGTCCAGCCAGAGCCGGCGCAGCTTCGCCATCCGCGGCAGCGTCGGCGGCAGGGCCCTGAGCTCGTTGCCCGACAGGTTCAGGAACGTGACCGGCTCCAGCTCGGGCAGGTCCCCGAACTCCGCGGGCAGCTCGACCAGCCCCAGATTGGACAGGTCAAGGCCCACCTCCCCGTTCTCCTCGGTGGTGAGACGGTCGCTGACGAGTCTCCTGATGTGGTCGATGTCCGGGTTCACAGTCGGTCCCCCTGCATGGTTCTGAAGTGGCAGCCAGATTGCGTCGGGTAAGTCGGCGGTCAAAGGTCAAAGCCTGCCATCCCCGAAGGGTGCATGTCTCATTGACGCTACTCCGCTTATAGTCCGCGATCCCGCAATCCACCAAACGAACGGGATGTCCAACAAGGCGTTGTGGCCCGACGGGATCTACTGGACGGGACTCGACAGCGACGGCTGCCGGTTCACCGGCGTGATCACGTCGATCTGCGCCTCGGAGCTCCGCCGCGGACCGGACCAGCGGGCCGGCACCGCGTCGATCTGATACGCCAGGGCGTACGCCACCGCCTCGTAGTTCACCCGCCAGCCCTTGAAATGCGGCCACGCCTCCTGTGGCGTCCGCTCGAACTCATATCCCTGCGCCCGCATCCGCTGCACTCCATAGAGGAACTCCTCATACGTGAGCTGGATCGGGTCTTCCGGCGCCGGATCGGGGTTGAACGGAATGCGCTCGGTCCGGGCGATCTCCCGCAACGTCACGAACCCGCTCCGCAGCGTCATCCGGATCTGGCCGACGTTCTGCGAGGGATTGAACGCCACGTGCAGCGCGGCGGCGTCCATCACCGCCAGCAACGCGATCAGCCAATTGCGATGGGCCCGCGGCGAGCGGAAATAGATCAGCACCGGATAGCTGGTGTGGCTCTCCGAGACGTCAGCCGTCCAGCGCTCCCAGCCGCGATACAGGTCGGGCAGCTGGTCGCCGAGGTTCACCATCGCATAACGCGCCAGGATCTCCGGGCCCCAGGCCGGGCCGCCGGCGCGCGCCTCCAGCATCGTCACCTCGGTCTCGCGGCGGGCGTAGGCGGCATACAGCGCCGGCAGATATCCGACCAGCAGGCCGATGGCGACCGGGCCGGTGACGGCGGCGGCGAAGTCGATGGCGTTCAGCCGGGACCGGTCGGCCGAGGCGAAGCCGAGGGTGAACAGCGAGGAGCCGGCCTCGCGGAACGCGGCCCGCCAGGACAGATCGGCGACCGCGTAGTTGAGCATCGAGTAGCCGGTCAGGAAGGCGGC
Source organism: Catenulisporales bacterium (assembly GCA_019510485.1). Classification (GTDB taxonomy): domain Bacteria; phylum Actinomycetota; class Actinomycetes; order Streptomycetales; family Catenulisporaceae; genus Catenulispora. Next base: position 8,382 of record JAEKKI010000039.1, on the reverse strand, counting down.
GAGCCAGCCGACCAGCTTGACCACGACCGACAGCGGTCCGGCGTAGGCCAGGATGCGGTCCTTGGTCTCGTAGCGGTGGAAGCGGTCGGCCAGGAACTGGAACGCCAGATAGACCCCCCGCCCCAGCTTGTTCGACAGACCCGGGCGGAAGACCCGGGGCACGACGAGGGTCCGAACCTCGGACATGAAGGTGCCGAACACCACCAGTGCCCCGGCCACACCCCAGATCGCTCGCACAGCCGCAGCTCCTGTGATCACCGATGCTTTCCCTGGGGCGATCGTAATAGTGTCGGCCGCATGTTGCGTCTCGGAGTCTGCATCCTGCCCGACCGCCCGTTCCGCGAGGCCGCCGCACGCTGGCGCCGGGCCGAGGAACTCGGCTTCGAACACGCGTGGACGTACGACCACATCACCTTCAGCGGCATCCCCGACGGCCCCTGGTACGACGCGGTGACCACCCTGGCCTCGGCCGCGGCGGTGACCGAGCGGATCAAGCTGGGAACCCTGGTCGCCAGCCCGAACTTCCGCCATCCGGTCCCCTTCGCCCAGGAGATCATGTCGCTGGACGACGCCTCCGACGGCCGCTTCATCCTCGGCTTCGGCGCCGGCTCGGACGGCCCGGACGGCCGGGTGCTCGGCTACGGCCCGGACGGCGAGGGCTGGTCGGCCAAGGAGCGCGGCGAGCGCTACCGCGAGTCGGTGGACCTGCTCGACCAGTTGCTGCGCGGCGCCGCGGAGGGCCGGACCCGCACGACCTATCGCGGGACGTACTACGACGCCGTGGACGCCCGGCTGGAGCCGGGCTGCGTGCAGCGGCCGCGGGTGCCGTTCGCGTTGGCCGCCACCGGGCCGCTGGGCCTGCGCACGGTCGTCCGGCACGCCCAGATGTGGATCGCCGACGACACCCTGGCCGGCCGCGACGGCGCGGTGACCGAGGACGTGACCTGGTCGGCGCTGGAGAAGGTCGGCAAGAAGCTGGACGCGGCGTGTGAGAAGGAGGGCCGGGACCCGGCCTCGCTGCCGCGCCTGCTGCTGTCCGGCCTGTCCCCGCTGCGGGCCATGGAATCCAAGCAGCGCTTCGACGATGTGGCCGGCCGCGCCGAGGCACTGGGTTTCACCGATCTTGTCGTCCATTACCCGCGCGAATCAGGCGCTTACGCCACCGCCGCGCATGTCCTTGACGAGATCGCGCCCGCGAAGGGCTGAACCCTGCCTTACTCTATGTCACCATGGCGAACATAGACGTCCAGGGGTATCTGCGCCGCCTGGGCACGGACCATCCCGGGAAGCCCACCATCGAGGGGCTTTTCGCGCTGCACCGCGCGCATGTGGAACGGGTCGCGTACACCTCCCTCCAGATCCACCTCGGCCAGCGCACCACACCGGATCCGTACGAGTCCGCGGCCCGCGTCACAGCCGGCGGAGCCGGCTACTGCTATCACCTCAACGGCGCCTTCAGCGCCCTGCTGGAGGCGCTGGGCTACGACGTCACCTGGCACCGCGGCCGGGTGTGGTCGCCGGCCCCGCGCGGCCACGGCCTGGGCCCGATCCCCGACGAGCCGAACCACCTGGTGCTGCTGGTGGAGGTCGACGAGACCCTCTACTACTGCGACACCGGCCTCGGCGACGGCCTGCACGAGCCGCTGCTCCTGGTCCCCGGCGAGGCGTCGCAGGGCCCGTACACCTACAAGCTGGAGCGCACCCGCTTCGACAACGGCCTGAGCGGCTGGAGCTTCACCCACGACCCGAAGGCGGACTCCTTCACCGGCATGGTCTTCGAGGAGCGGATCGCGGCCCTGCCGGACTTCCTGGCCCGGCACGAGTTCATGGAGACCGACCCGGAGTCGGTCTTCGTGCGGAACCTGGACGTCTACCGCCGCGACGCCGCCGGCGTGGACCACCTGCGCGGCTGCGTCCTGACCCGCTCAGACGGCGGTATCGAGACCGCCCGCCGGGAGATCACCGATCCCGACGAGTGGTTCGACGTGCTGGCCGACGTCTTCAGCCTGCGCCTGCCGGGCGTCGGGGACAGTGTGCAGGAGCGGTTGTGGAAGCGGGTCTGGGTCCAGCACACGGCCTGGGTGGCAGAGCAGGGGTAGGCCGGTGGGCGCGGCTCACCGTGAGCACCTCGCGCTCTCATCACCGCTTGCCCGGGGGCGACGACGGACTACGCGTCGCCGCCCCGGGACGCCGGTGCGGCTACAACCAGCCCTCGATGAAGTCCGCGGTGTCCTCCCACGACTTCACCGGAATCGACCGGATCCCCATCGCCTGTACCGGATGGTCGTTACCCTGCGGGTCGAGGCGGTCGCCGACGAACAGGATGTCGTCCATCCCCACCCCGCGCTGCTCCATCAGCTTGCGCATGCCGTAGGCCTTGTCGATGCCCTTCGCGGTGACGTCGACCGACGTCGAGCCGCCGCTGCGCACCTCCAGGTCCGGCAGGCGCTCGGCGGCATAGGCGCGCAGCCGCTCCTTCTTCGAGCCGTCGGGGTCCCAGGCCAGCTTGGCGGCCACCGGGGCCTGCTGGCCGAGCGCGGAGTACGTGATCTGGCTCCCCCGGTCCTCGATGATCTCGCCCCAGGTCTGCTCCTCCCACAGGCCGAGGGTCTTCGCGCCCTCCGTCAGGACGTCGACGACCTTCTTCTTCGTGGCGTCCGACAGGTCCTCCGCATAGATCTCCTTCCAGGCACCGTCCCGGAAGAGGTAGTAGCGGGTGCCGTTGGTCGGCATCAGGTTCAGCCGCGCCAGCTGCTCCGGCGTGGCGTCCAGCAAGCCCAGGACCTGCTTCTCGAACTGCGGGAACGCCCCGCCGGAGATGATGCACACCTCTACCTCGTCCAGCAGGCGCACCAGCAGTCCGGCCATGCGCGGAGTGATCGCGGACTTGGACTCGGCCAGCGTGCCGTCCAGATCGAAGGCGACGACGCGGGCATCAGGGTCGTGATGGGTCATGTATCCATATCACCCCACAAGGGCGGTCGGCGCCAAGGCCACCGCCGGGCCCCGGACAACGAACCGGTGCCCGGCAGCTCCTGAGCGGCTGCCGGGCACCGGTGCCGAGACTGTAAGCCCGCCCGTCTCCCACCGCCACCCGTTCAGGAGACGCTAGGCGTGACAGCTTTAAAGGGCCTCTACAACCGCGCCACCCCGTCACGGCGCGCGGCGTCGGCGACCGCGGCGGTGACAGCCGGGGCCACCCGCTCGTCGAAGGGGCTGGGGATCACCAGATCCGGCGCCAGTTCGCCGGCCACCACCCCGGCCAGGGCCTCGGCGGCGGCCAGCTTCATGCCCTCGGTGATGCGCGAGGCCCGCACGGACAGCGCGCCGGCGAACACGCCCGGGAAGGCGAGCACGTTGTTGATCTGGTTCGGGAAGTCCGAGCGGCCGGTGGCGACCACGGCGGCGTACTTGCGGGCGACCTCGGGGTGGATCTCGGGATTCGGGTTGGCCATGGCCGCGATGATCGCCCCCGGGGCCATGGTGGCGACGATCTGCTCGGGCACGCTGCCGGAGGAGACGCCGATGAACACGTCCGCGCCGCGCATCGCCTCGGCCAGGCCGCCGGTCAGGCCCGAGCGGTTGGTGAAGGCCGCCAGCTCGGCCTTGACCGGGGTCAGATCGGCACGGTCGGCAGAGACGATGCCGCGGGAGTCGACCATCGTCAGGTCGCCGATGCCGGCGTCGCGCAGGATCTTGGCGATCGCCACGCCGGCCGCGCCGGCGCCGGAGATGACGGCGCGCAGTGCCGGCAGCTCGCGGCCCACCACCTCGGCGGCGTTGCGCAGCGCGGCCAGTAGCACGATCGCGGTGCCGTGCTGGTCATCGTGGAAGACCGGGATGTCCAGCCGCTCCTGCAGCCGGCGCTCCACCTCGAAGCAGCGCGGCGCGGAGATGTCCTCCAAGTTGATGCCGCCGAAACCGGGCGCCAGCCGGGTCACGGTCTCCACCAGCTCGTCGACGTCGGTGCAGGCCAGGCAGATCGGCACCGCGTCCACGCCGCCGAACTGCTTGAACAGGACCGCCTTGCCCTCCATCACCGGCAGCGCGGCCAGCGGGCCGATGTCGCCCAGGCCCAGGACCGCGGTGCCGTCGGTGACCACGGCCACGGTGTTGGACTTCCAGGTGTAATCCAGCGCCAGCTCCGGCCGCTCGGCGATGGCCGAGCACACCTCGGCCACGCCCGGGGTGTAGGCCAGCGCCAGGTCGGCGCGGTCGCGCAGCGGGACGGTGGCGCGGACCTCCATCTTGCCGCCGCGGTGCAGGCTGAAAACCGCCGGCTCGGCGGGGACGCCGGCCGGCGCGACGGACGCTCCGTCGGGGATTTGGGAAGGGATGAGCTGCCCTGACATGGCTGACCCCTAGCTGCCGCTGCGCGGCGGATTGAGGGAGACGGGGGACGGGGACCATGAACCTATTGAGGGGTTGAGAGGAGGTTCGTCCGGTCGTCGGTGCTGCAGTCGGATTGTCGTCCGTACCACGCTCCGCCGGCCGCTGTGATCCACTTCGACGCCGACACATCGGCACGCGGGGTTCGCCCGTGATGCGATTTTTACATGGCTGGCTATGTTCAACGACAGTTTGCCGGTGCGAGGATTCCAGCACCGTACCCCATTAATGTGGCACCAGCGGGATACGATCACCCACCAGGAGGAGAAACACATGCGAGCCGGGAGAACTCCCAAGGCCGTCATTGTAGGAGCCGCGGCGATCACGCTGGCCCTCACCGCCGCCGCCTGCGGCAGCGGCAGCAAGCCGGCCGCGCCGGCGCCCAGTACGACCAGCTCGGCCAGCTCCAGCTCCACGTCCTCACCCTCGGCCTCCGGCTCGTCCTCCTCCTCGGCCGCCGGCGTCGACAGCGCGGCCGCCGCGCTGGTGCCGGCCGCGATCAAGAGCAAGGGCACCATCACCTTCGCCACCGACCCCAGCTACCCGCCGAACGAGTCCAAGGACGCCAACGACAAGATCATCGGCTTCGACGTGGACCTGGGCACCGCCATCGCGGCCAAGCTCGGGCTGAAGGCGGACTTCACCCAGGTCACCTTCGACGACATCGTCACCGGCATCTCCACCGGCAAGTACGACGCCGGCATGTCCTCGATCACGGACAACAAGAAGCGTGAAGCCGTCGACGACTTCGTGGCCTACTTCAACGCCGGCACCAAGCTGATGGTCCCCAAGGGCAACCCGAAGAAGCTGACCGACGACTCCCCCACGGACCTGTCGCTGTGCGGCCTGACCATCGGCGTGGAGAAGGGCACCATCCAGGAGACCGAGGACATCCCGGCCCGCAACAAGGCGTGCGAGGCGGCGGGCAAGAAGGACATCAAGATCCTCTCCCAGGACAGCCAGGACCAGATCAACGAGTCGCTGGGCTCGGGCCGCTGCGACGCGGTGCTGGCCGACTCCCCGGTCGTCGATTACTTCGCCAAGAGCGGCAACTTCGAGGCCGTCGGCGCGCTCTACGGCGGCGCCCCCTACGGCATCGCCATCTCCAAGGCCAACAGCGGGCTGTCCGCGGCCGTCCTGGCGGCGCTGAAGGGCATGGTGGCCGACGGCACCTACCATCAGATCACCACCAAGTACGGGATTCAGTCCGGCGAGCTCACCACCCCGGGCCTGAACCAGGCGCAGAGCTGAGCCGACCTTGAGTGAGAACAACCCGGCGGCGGGCGCTGACGAAGCGCCCGCCGCGGCGGAGTCACGGCCCGCCGCCATCCGCGCGGTGCCGGTGCGCCGCCCCGGCCGATGGATCAGCGCCGCCGTCCTGCTGGTGTTCGCGGCCATGTTCGTCAACATGCTGCTGTTCAACAAGAACTTCGGCTGGGACCTGGTCCGCAAGTGGCTGTTCTGGCACACCATCGTCCACGGCGTGTGGATCACCCTGCAGCTGACCTTCTTCGCGATGGTGATAGGCATCGTCGGCGGCGTGCTGCTGGCGGTGATGCGGCTGTCGACGAACCCGGTGTCCGGCAGCGCGGCCTGGGCGTACACGTGGTTCTTCCGCGGCACCCCCGTGCTGGTGCAACTGCTGTTCTGGAACAACATCGCGGCGCTGGTCGGCTCGGACATCGGCTTCGGCATCCCGTTCGGACCGCAGTTCTTCCACCTGGACACCAACTCCACGATCACCCGGTTCAGCGCCGCGGTGCTGGCGCTGGGCCTGAACGAGGCCGCGTACATGTCCGAGATCGTGCGCGCCGGCATCCTGTCGGTGGACGAGGGCCAGACCGAGGCCGCGGCCAGCCTGGGCATGCGGCGCGCCAAGATCACCCGGCGCATCGTGCTGCCGCAGGCGATGCGGGTCATCATCCCGCCGACCGGCAACGAGACGATCAGCATGCTGAAGACGTCCTCGCTGGCCTCGGTGATCGGCGTGGTGGAGCTGACCGACGCCAGCGAGTCCGCGATCCACCTGTACTTCAAGGCGATCCCGTTCTATGTCGTGGCGTCGCTTTGGTACCTGTTCTTCACCACGATCCTGTCGATCGGGCAGTTCTATATTGAGCGGTATTACGCTCGCGGTTCTTCTCGGAACCTGCCCCCCACACCCTTCCAGAAGCTGATGCGGACCAACCTGTCGTTCCGCCGCCGCCCCGCCTTCACGGCCGCCCGGGAGGTGCCGCGATGACCGCCGACTACATTCCGAGCGGAAACCGCAACCAGGTGGCCGTCGAGATCGAGGACGTCTACAAGTCCTTCGGCCGGCTGGAAGTGCTGCAGGGCGTGTCCATGACGGTCCGCGAGGCCGAGGTGGCCTGCCTGATCGGGCCGTCCGGCTCCGGCAAGTCGACGCTGCTGCGCTGCGTGAACCACCTGGAGAAGATCGACGCCGGCCGGATCAGCGTGCACGGCAAGCTCGTCGGCTACCACGAGCGGGGCGGCCGGCTGCACGAGATGCACGACCGGGACGTGGCCAGACAGCGGCGCACCATCGGCATGGTGTTCCAGCGCTTCAACCTGTTCCCGCACAAGACCGCGCTGGAGAACGTCATCGAGGCGCCGACCCAGGTGCTCGGGATGAGCAGGGAGGCCGCGATCGCCGAGGCCCGCGAGCACCTGGAGATGGTCGGACTGTCGGACAAGGCCGGCAGCTACCCCACTCAGCTGTCCGGCGGGCAGCAGCAGCGGGTGGCGATCGCCCGGGCGCTGGCCATGCGGCCGGCGCTGATGCTGTTCGACGAGCCGACCTCGGCCCTGGACCCGGAGCTGGTCGGGGACGTGCTGGCGGTGATGCGGCAGCTGGCCGAGGCGGGCATGACGATGATCGTCGTGACCCACGAGATGGGCTTCGCGCGCGACGTCGGCGACACCGTGGCGTTCATGGACGGCGGCGTGATCGTGGAATACGGCGACGCCCGCCGGGTACTGGCCGAACCGGAGCACCCCCGCACGCAGGCCTTCCTGGCGAAAGTCAGATAATCCACGCCGAACGGACGCCGGAAAGCTCCGCGGGGTATCGCCTGGCATACCCCGCGGGCGCTTTCTTAGGCGTTCCCCACAAAGGTCCGATGACGTGATTGTGGAATCAGCGAGGAATCAACCCTCGCGCAGGACCGGCGAACGGCGTACCGTCATGGCAACGAATCGACCAGAACGTCGGGCATCGGGCGCCCGGCACTGACGAAGGCGAACAAGGACGAAGACCGTGGAACTCGCATCATACGCAGATCGGGCGGTGTCGCTGGTGAACACCGCCGACCCTTACCGGCACCGCGACACGCTCACCACATGCGAGCAGGCCAAGGAGCTGTTGGCGCCGGAGGGCCGGTGCCGTGTCACCAACGCCGACGTCGCGGAGCTGCGCGCCATCCGCGACCGGCTGCGCGAGGTCTTCGACGCCGCGGAGTCCGGTCGGGTGCCGCGCGCCGTCCAGGTACTCAACTCCCTGATGAAACAGTATCCGATCCGGCCGGTGGTCACCGACCACGACGGCGCCTCCTGGCACCTGCACCTGGCCGAGGGCGCGCCGACCATCGCCGCGGTCTACGGCGCCAAGGCCGCCATGGGACTGGCCGTGCAGGCCACCGAGCTGGGCTTCGACCGGCTCGGCGTCTGCCACGCGGCGCCGTGCCGCGAGGTGTTCATCGACACCTCGACCAACCGCTCGCGCCGGTACTGCTCGGACCGCTGCGCGACCCGCGCCAACGTCGCCGCCTATCGGGCGCGGCGCAAGGAGCAGGCCCGCGCGGCCGCCGCGAACGAGGCCGCACAGACCGAGAGCGCCGCCGCCACCGCCAAGGTGATGGCGGGCACCACCACCGGCCGGTAGCGAGCCCCCAGCCCCACTGGGAGCTCGCTGTCACCACCCCCGATCGGCCTCAACGCTCGACGTCCGCACGCGCCTTCGGGATCCGCGCGATCCGCAGCGGATCCCGAAGG
>JAEKKI010000233.1 GCA_019510485.1 Catenulisporales bacterium | reverse complement strand
CGCCGGAACTGGGTGTGGCGCTTGCGCGGGATCTCGCCCACGGCGCGGTAGTAAGGCATCGCCGAGTCCCCTCACGTGTTCGATAATCGGACGTGAGTGTCCGCTCACTTCGACCATGGGCTACCGTGGCGGGCATGTCAACCGCCGACCCCGGCGCCCTCGGCGTCCTGCTGGCAGAGCTGATCGACGACGCGGCGCTGTTCCCGCCCGGCGACGCGCCCCTGGCCCGGGCGGTGCCCGCGCACCTGGCGCACGACGCCGGCCCGCTCAGCGGTCTGCTGGGCCGTTTCCTGTGCCCGGTCTCGAAGCTGCCGGACCTCAAGCCCCTGCTCTCCGAGGACGACGACCTGCGGCTGGGCCTGATCGCCGACACCGGCCTGGACGGCCTGCTGGCCGCCTTCCACGCCATCGACGGCGACGACCGGCTGATCCTGGAGGCCGCCGAGATCCGGCACCCCGGCGACCGGCTGGACCTGCTGGAGGAGCAGCTGCCCTACGGCGTCGAGGCGTATGTCGAGATCGCCCCGGCCGACCTGCGCTCGCTGCTGCCCACGCTGACCGGCCGCGAGCTGCTGCACGCCAAGCTGCGCACCGGCGGTCTGCAGGCCGAGGACTTCCCGACGCCGCTGGCGGTCGCGGAGTTCCTGGTCGGCTGCGCGGATCTGGAGGTCGGCCTGAAGTGCACCGCCGGGCTGCACCACGCCGTCCGGCACACCGATCCCGCGACCGGGTTCACCCACCACGGCTTCCTCAACGTGCTGCTGGCCGCCGCGCGGGCGAGCGACGGAGCCCAGATCGCGGACGTGCAGGACGTCCTGGCCGTGACCGACGCCAAGGCCCTGGCCGAGAGCATCAAGGATCTGACCGTCGAGGACGCCGCCCGGACCCGGGATCTGTTCCACGGCTTCGGCTCCTGTAGTTTCCAGGAGCCGGTCGATGATCTCAAAGCCCTGGGATTGCTGCCCGGTCCGCAGGGCGCCTGAGCTCACCGGCCCTGCCGCCCCCGCCGCCGCCGACCGCCCGAGAAGGACCGCCATGTCACAGCCCACCTGGGTCCCGATCCCGCCCCTGTCCGACTTCCCCGTGGAGAACCTGCCCTACGGCGTCGCGACCCACGGCGAGCGGCCGGCGCACGTCGTCACCCGGATCGGCGACTCGGTCGTCAGCCTCGGCGCGCTGGCGCTGAGCGGCCTGCTGGACGGCACCATCGAGGAGCCCGCGGCGTACTTCGCGATCGGCACCCTGAACCCGTTCATGGCCCTGGGCGCGCCGGCCTGGGCGGCCGTGCGCGAGCGGCTCACCGAGCTGTTCACCGACCCCAAGCACCGCGGCGCCGTCCAGCCGTTCCTGGTCCCGCTCGCCGACGTGCTGCTGTACCTGCCGTTCCAGGTCGCCGACTACGTGGACTTCTTCTCCAGCGAGCACCACGCCCTGAACCTCGGCCGCATCTTCCGGCCCGACGCCGAGGCGCTGACCCCGAACTGGAAGCACCTGCCGATCGGCTACCACGGCCGCTCCGGCACCGTCGTCCCGTCGGGCACCCCGATCATCCGGCCCGCCGGCCAGCGCAAGGCCCCCACCGACGCCGAGCCCCGCTTCGGCCCCAGCGTCCGCCTGGACATCGAGGCCGAGGTCGGCTTCGTGGTCGGCACGCCCTCGCCGCTGGGCCGCCCGGTCGGCGTGGAGGAGTTCTCCGACCACGTGTTCGGCGTCGTCCTCGTCAACGACTGGTCCGCCCGCGACATCCAGGCCTGGGAGTACGTGCCGCTCGGCCCCTTCCTCGGCAAGTCGTTCGCCACCTCCGTCTCCCCGTGGGTGGTGCCGCTGGCCGCGCTCCAGCACGCCCGCGTCGCGCCGCCGTATCAGGACCCGGTCCCGCTGCCCTACCTGCAGGGCGAGACCTGGGGCTACGACATCGGCCTGGAGATCCAGCTGAACGGCTCCACCATCTCCCGGCCGCCCTTCGCAGGGCTCTACTGGACCCCGGCCCAGCAGCTGGCGCACATGACCGTGAACGGCGCGAGCCTGCGCACCGGCGACTTCTACGCCTCCGGCACCGTCTCCGGCCCGCTCCCGGACCAGCGCGGCTCGCTGATCGAGCTCACCTGGAACGGCACCGATCCGCTGGCCCTGGCCGACGGCTCCACCCGCACGTTCCTCGTCGACGGCGACACCGTCGCGATCAGCGGCGTGGCGCCGGGGCCGAACGGGGCGCGGATCGGGTTCGGGGAGGTCGTCGGGACGGTGCAGTCGGTGTCGCGGCTGCCGGAGTGAACTCTGCCTAACCGGGCGGCTCTACCAGAGTCATGCGAAGGTTCACGACGTGCTCGTCCGTCAACCCGTGCGCGAGCAAGTAGCCCTCCACCGACCCGTGCGCCTCCCGCATCCGTTGCAGCGTCGCCAGGATCAGCTCCGGCGGACAGGCCAGCGCCTGCCCGTTGAGCCGCTGCCCCAGCCCCGTGGACGCCTGAAGCTGCTCGACGGCGTGCGTGAACTCCGCGGCGAGATAAGCGCTGGTGAGGTGGTAGTCCTCGGCGATCACCTCGTCCGGGACACCGAGCAGGGACAGCACCGCGGCCACCACGACGCCGGTGCGGTCCTTGCCCGCCGAGCAGTGCACGAGCACCGGCTGCGACCGCGGAGCGGCGACATGCGCGACCGCGGCGGCCAGCGCGGTCCCGCAATCGTCGACCATCGCCGCGTAGACGCTGGTCAGGTCCACGGGGGCCACACCGAACGAATCGCCGACGACCCGGAACACCGGCAGCCGCAGAACAGCGATGCCGGTGCCGTCCAGGGCATCCGGGGACAGCCGGGCTTCGAAATCCTCACGCAGGTCCACGACGGTCCGCACGGCCATGGCGGTAAGGAGCGCGCGGTCGGCGTCGTCCAGCCGGTGCAGAGCGTCCCCGCGCAGCAGCGCGCCGGTCCGCACGGTGCCGCCGGCCGCGGGGTAGCCGCCGACGTCGCGGACGTTGAAGGCGCCGGTCAGCGGGATGCGGCGGTCGGTGACAGGGGCCGGGACTTCGGGTGTGGGTGTGCTCACGCGCACACCGTACCCGCGCCACGGTGCGCTTAGGCCGCACCCCCTGACGAAGCTCCGGTTACCACAAGGTATCCTGACCCTTACCGCGTTGGGCCTTCGACCATGTCAGGGGGCTTGTGTGCCGAAGAGCTGGCGACCTGCCAAGAAGCGGAAGCGCGATCGCGCCGCTTCCCCGGCTGCCGCGCGCGCGGACGGATTACCCGATCCGCTCGACCGGCTGATCGCCGCCGGCTTCCCCGTGGTCCCCGCCGCCGCCCCGCACGGCGGCAGCTGTAGCTGTGACCGCGTGGGATGTCCCACCCCGGCCGCGCATCCGCTGTCCCGGGCGTGGCTGGTGGAGGCCAGCACCGATCCGGCCCAGCTCGCCCGCTGGCGGGTCCGGCATCCGGATGCGAATTACGTCACTCCGACCGGTAAGACCCACTCGGTCCTCGATGTCCCGGAGCAGGCCGGCGCCGACGCCCTGCAACGCATCCTGGTCGCCGGCGCCACTCCCGGCCCGGTCGCCGAGGCCGACGGCCGCTATCTCTTCTTCGCCGCGCCGCGTACGAACCCTGACACCGATCCCGAAGCCGACGAGGACGAATGGTGGTCCAGTTCGCTGGACTGCCGCCCAGACACCCTCGAAGACCATCCGGGCCTGCGCTGGCACGACCGCGGCAGTTACGTGTTCGTCCCGCCGTCGGTGAGCATGGCCGGCCGCGCCGCGCGCTGGGTGTACTGGCCGGCCGAGGGGACGCCGCTGCCGGACGCGGTGGTGGTGCTGGAGGTGCTGGCCGACGTGCTCGCGGAGTTCTCAGCGGCCTGAGAGCCCGGGAGGCTCACTCCCCGCTCGGCAGGGTCAGCACCTGCGCGCCGTCGTTCGTCACCACCAGCGTGTGCTCGAACTGCGCCGTCCGCTTCCGGTCGCGCGTCACCGCGGTCCAGGTGTCCGGCCACATCTCGTACTCGATGGTGCCGAGCGTCAGCATCGGCTCGATGGTGAACGTCAGGCCGGGCTGCATCACCAGCGTGGAGTACGGATCGTCGTAGTGCGGGATGACCAGGCCGGTGTGGAAGGCGGTGCTGATGCCGTGCCCGGTGAAGTCGCGGACCACCCCGTAGCCGAAGCGCTTGGCGTAGCTCTCGATGACGCGGCCGATGACGTTGATCTGACGGCCCGGGCGCACGGCCTTGATGGCGCGGTCCAGGGCCTCACGGGTGCGCTCCACCAGCAGGTGCGACTCCTCGTCCACGGTGCCCACCTCGAAGGTGGCATTGGTGTCGCCGTGGACGCCGCCGATGTAGGCGGTGATGTCGACGTTCACGATGTCGCCGTCGCGCAGCTCGGTGCTGTCCGGGATGCCGTGGCAGATCACCTCGTTGACCGAGGTGCACAGCGACTTCGGATAGCCCTTGTAGCCCAGCGTCGACGGGTAGGCGCCGTGGTCCAGCAGGTACTCGTGGCCGATGCGGTCCAGCGCGTCGGTGGTGACCCCGGGCTTGGCCGCCTTGCCGGTCTCCACCAGCGCGTCGGCCGCGATCCGGCCGGCGATCCGCATCCGCTCGACCGTCTCGGCGTCCTGCACCTCGCCGCCGGCGTACGCCCTCGGCCCCTTGCGCCCCACGTACTCCGGTCGCTTGATCCCCGCCGGGACGGGCAGAGTGGGAGAGACGGTGCCGGGTACTAGTGTCGCCATAGTCCGACAGTCTAGGCACCCGGTGGAGCCAGGGAGGCTTGCGATGCGCTGGAGCAGGAAGGGCGAGCCGCCGGAGGACTCCGGCTGGTACTACTGCGTGAAGCACAACACGGTCGAGCCGGCCGGGGCGTGCGCGGCCAAGGACCGGCTCGGACCGTATGAGACGCCGGACGAGGCGCAGCACGCCCTGGAGCGGGTCCAGGAGCGCAACGAGGCTTGGCGGCGCGCAGACGAGGGCTAGCGGCAGCGGCTCCTTATAGTGCCGCGACCTCGGCGGCGCTCAGCGCGCGGCTGTAGATCCGCACATCGGAGATGTACCCGTTGAAGGGATTCGACGGGTACTTGTGGTACCAGCTGCGGCCGATCGCGAACGGTCCGCCGGCGGCGTAGGGCGCGGAGCCGGTCTTCGCTGTCCCCTGCGGCACGCCGTTGACGTAGAAGGCGATGGTGCCGGCCTGGGCGTCGTACACGCCGGTCAGCTGCAGCCAGGTGTTCAGCGGCGTGGGCGACTTCGCGCCGACGCCGATGCTGGTCGGTGTGGTGCTGTCCTCGTTGGCCCGCACGAACGACCAGGTCTTGGCCTCGGTGGAGTAGCTGAAGGTGAACGCGAAGCACTGCGG
>JAEKKI010000038.1 GCA_019510485.1 Catenulisporales bacterium | reverse complement strand
GTCAGGGATGCTCACCGCGTGAGTTTATCCCGCACGATCAGCGCCTCAGCGCCGCTTCCCGCTGGGCCGGTTCCGCCCGCGGTCGCCGCGCACCGGCTGGTTCCGCGGTCCGCGCGGCAGGTCCCGTCCCGGCTGGACGGGCTCGCCCACGCTGTCGATCTCGTCGTCGAGGACGCCGCCACCGCCGTCCGCGCGGCCGCCGGGCACCCGCTCCTGGACCGGAACGGTCCGCTCGGCCCGCGCCGCGGCCTTGGCCTGCGCCCCGGACGCCTTGCGCTTGAGCGTGCGCATGTCCGGCTCGCGCTCCTTCAGATCGGCCAGCAGCGGCGTGGCGATGAAGATCGAGGAGTAGGTGCCGACCGCGATGCCGACCAGCAGCGCCAGCGCCAGGTCCTGCAGCACGCCCGCGCCGCCGACCAGGGTGCCGGCGAACAACAGCGAGGCCACCGGGATCAGCGCGATCAGCGAGGTGTTCAGCGACCGGATCAGGGTCTGGTTGACCGCCAGGTTCGCCGCCTGGGTGAAGGTCTGGTCGGTCTTGGTGCTGCCCAGGCCCTTGGTGTTCTCGCGGACCTTGTCGAACACCACGACGGTGTCGTAGAGCGAGTAGCCGAGGATGGTCAGGAAGCCGATGACGGTCGCCGGCGAGACCTCGAACCCGACCAGCGCGTAGATGCCCGCGGTGATCACCAGGTCGTGGACCAGCGCGATGATGCCCGACAGGGCCATCTTCCACTCGTAGAAGATCGCCAGGTACAGCAGCACCAGCGCGACGAAGATGATCAGACCGGTGATCGCCTTCTGGGTGATCTCATGGCCCCAGGAGCCGGAGATCAGCGTGGGCGACACGTCGTTGGGCTGCACACCGGCGTCCTTGGCGATCACGTTGCGCACAGACGTCTGCTGGTCCGGGGTCAGCGGCGTGGTCTTGACGACCACGTAGCGGTGGCCGAGCACGGTCTCGCTCTGGACCGTCGGGGCCTTGCTGGTCGCCGCGACGTGCGACCTGATGGTCTCCACGCTCGCGGTGTCCGACTTGACGCGGAACTGCGAGCCGCCGCGGAACTCCAGGCTGAACTTCAGCCCGAACACCAGCAGCGAGAGCACGGAGACCAGCAGCAGCACGCCGGAGATCGTGTACCAGCGCTTCTGCTTGCCGATGAAGTCGTAGGAGACCTCGCCGCGGTACAGGCGGTTGCCCCAGCTCTTGGAGGCGGACATCAGACTTCCATCCCTTCCGCAGAGCCCGGACGGCGGGCGGCGGCGCGGCGGTCGACGATCGTTTGGCGCAGGCCCGGGGACTTCTTGCCGCCCAGGCGGTTCGGGTCCAGGCCGGACCAGGGATGGCCCTCGTTGAAGAAGCGGCGGCGGGCCAGCAGCGTGACGATCGGCTTGGTGAACATGAACACGACGACGATGTCCAGCAGGGTGGTCAGGCCCAGGGTGAACGCGAAGCCCTTCACCGTGCCGACCGAGACCTCGTACAGGACGAAGGCGGCCAGGAAGGACACGAAGTCCGAGGAGATGATGGTGCGCCGCGCGCGGCCCCAGCCGTGGTCCACGGCGGTGCGCAGGGAGCGGCCCTCCCGGACCTCGTCGCGGAGTCGTTCGAAGAAGATGACGAACGAGTCCGCGGTGATGCCGATGGCGACCACCAGACCCGCGACCCCGGCCAGCGACAGCCGGAAGCCCATCGCCGGGCCGAGCAGGCTGGCCAGCGAATAGGTGAGGACCGCGGAGATCACCAGGGAGGCCACGGCCACGCTGGCCAGGCCGCGGTAGTACACGATCAGGTAGATGACGACCAGCGCCATGCCGATGGCGCCGGCGATCAGGCCTGCGGTGAGCTGGTTGCCGGCCAGCGAGGCCGAGATCTGCGAGACGTCGCCCGGGTCGAAGGTGATCGGCAGCGCGCCGTACTTCAGCACGTTGGCCAGGTTCTCGGCCTGCTTCTGCGTGAACGTGCCGGTGATCCTGGCGTTGCCGTCGGTGATCGGCGTCGTCACGGTGGCCGCGCTGTAGACGGTGCCGTCCAGGTCGACGGCGAACCGGCCGTGGCTGTTGAACAGCTGGGTGGTGACCGCGCTGAAGTCCTTGGCGCCCTTGCCGTTGAAGGACAGGTCGACTTCCCAGTTGCCGGTCAGGAAGGCGTTCTGGCCGCCGGCCTGCTCGGCGTTGGCCGAGGCGCCGGTCAGGTCCTTGCCGTCGACGTCGGCCGGCTCCAGCAGGAACGGCACGTGGTTGGTGAAGTCACAGCCGACCGCGAACTGGTTGGCGGCGAACCGGCTGCCCAGGTCCGACGGCGGCTTGGTGCAGTCGATGGTCTCGTACAGCTGCAGCGTGGCCAGGTCCGGCTGGGCCTGCTTCGGCGTGCCGTCCGGGGCGGTGGCCGGCGGGGCGCTCGGCGAGGAGGCCGGCGCCGAGGCCGGAGCCGAGGGGGCCGTGGACGGGTTCGACGCCGGCGCCGAGGAGCCGGAGGACCCCGAGGACTTCGGGCTCGCCGTGGCGGTGCCGGAAGGGCTGGAGGAGCCGCCGGAGGGCGTCGCCGACGGCGCGTCGGCCGCCTTCAGGCCGGAGTCGGCCACCCGGTGCTGGCTCGTCGTGGCGCCGGAGGACGGGGTGGTCGCCTTGGACGTGGACGCCGGCGACGGCGACGAAGGGGCGGAGGAGGACGGCGAGCCGGAGGGAGCCGAGGAGGGCGATCCCGACGGGCTGCCGGCCGGCGGGGTCGGCGCCGTCTGCGGCTCCGGCGCCGGAGTGGTGCGCAGCGGCGCGCCCTGGTACTGCGTCGGGTCTTCCACGACCACGCGGAAGTACAGCTTCGCGGTCTGGCCCAGCTGGGCCAGCAGCTCCGAGGAGTTCCTGCCCGGCAGGTCGACCTGGATCGAGGAGCTGCCCTGCTTGGTCACCTCGGCCTCGGACACGCCCTGGCCGTTGACCCGGTTGCGCATGATCTGCAGCGCGGTGTCCATGTCGCCGGCCGACGGGGTGCCGCCCTTGGCGGTCATCGTCATGGTGGTGCCGCCGGCCAGGTCGATGCCCAGCTGCGGCGTGCGGTGCCCGGTGCCGATCATGGTGCCCGCCAGGGCCATGATCACGGCGGCCAGCACCGTCAGGGGGGTCCATGGGCTCATCTTGCGGTTCCGGGACCGCGGAGCCTTCGATCCGGCCAAGGGATTCGTCCGTCTCTTCGTGTCTTGTCTGTATGTCCCGCGCCGACGCGTCGGTCACACCCCGCGTCGCCCGCTGTCGACGGACCGGTTGACGGTCCGTGGCGGCGGTGCGACCTTACAGGTTTTCGGTAAGGAAACCTTCTGTCATGCGCAGCCTTCTTGGGAAGAAGCTACGACTTCGCGACCGGCTCGGCTTCCTCGGCCTTCGCCTCGGTTTTCGCTTCGGCTTCCTCGGCCTTCTCGATCTGGTCGGCCGCCTGGGTCTCGGTCGCCGGGACCGCGTCCCGCACGGCGGAGGGCTCGGCGTCGCCCTCGGCCGCCGCGGACGGCTCGTCGCCGATGCCGCCGGGCGTGGGGGCGTCTTCACCCTCCTCGGCGTCCTCGGGCAGCACGATGCCGATGATGGCGGGCTTGCCGAACTTGATCCGCGTCCCCGGGGTGGTCTCCACGATGGCCCAGTCGTCGCCGACCTCCACGACCGTGCCGTAGATCTGCGCGGTGGTGCGCACCTGGGCGCCGGGCTGCAGGTGGTTGAGCGTGTCCGCCTGCTGCTGCCGGGCACGCTTCTGCGGCCGGATCATCATGAAGTAGAACATGAACCCGATCAGGACGATCCAGATCAGGAAAACGGGTGATCCCATAGGTGTCGCTGGTCCTTGTCGAAGACCACCGGCGCCGGGCCGGACGGTCGCGGATGGGCGGTGGGGGGCACCGCCCGACTCGCGGGAGTTTATGCGAGTGGATACGCCCCGAACAACGGTCCGGGACCGTCGGCCGGTTCCCGTGACTTAACGTAGTCGAAATCGTCGGAAATATGTGAACCGGCTGGGTCCGGCGGGCTTCCCGGCGCCCGGTGGGGACAGTGGGGGGACAGTGAGGTCGCAGGTGCGGCCCCGGTTCGCGTGATCTGTCCGGCCAAGTCCGGATCGTGGACGTTAAGCACCTGTCACGGAGCGCTGAGGCCGAAATGCGCCCAGGCCGCGGCGGTGGCGATGCGGCCCCGCGGCGTACGGGCCAGCAGGCCCTCGCGCACCAGGAACGGCTCGGCCACCTCCTCGACCGTCTCGGCCTCCTCGCCCACCGCCACGGCCAGCGTGGACAGCCCGACCGGGCCGCCGCCGAACAGCTTGAGCAGGGCGTGCAGCACCGCGCGGTCCAGCCGGTCCAGGCCGCGTTCGTCGACCTCGTAGACCTCCAGCGCCGCGCGGGCGACGGCCAGGGTCACCGCGCCGTCGGCCTTCACCTCGGCGTAGTCCCGGACCCGGCGCAGCAGCCGGTTGGCGATGCGCGGGGTGCCGCGGGAGCGGCCGGCGATCTCGCGGGCGCCGTCGGGGTCGATCCGGACGCCGAGCAGCCGCGCCGAGCGGTTGACGACGTACTCCAGGTCGGCGGCGTTGTAGAACTCCAGGTGCGCGGTGAAGCCGAAGCGGTCGCGCAGCGGAGCGGGCAGCAGCCCGGAGCGCGTGGTGGCGCCGACCAGCGTGAACGGCGGCAGCTCCAGCGGGATCGCGGTGGCGCCGGGGCCCTTGCCGACGATCACGTCGACCCGGAAGTCCTCCATCGCCATGTACAGCATCTCCTCGGCGGGCCGGGACATGCGGTGGATCTCGTCGAGGAACAGCACCTCGCCCTCGGCCAGCGAGGACAGGATCGCCGCCAGGTCGCCGGCGTGCTGGATGGCCGGCCCCGAGGTGATCCGGATCGGCACCGCCAGCTCGGTGGCGATGATCATCGACAGCGTGGTCTTGCCGAGTCCGGGCGGCCCGGACAGCAGGACGTGGTCCGGCGCCGCCGCGCGCATCCGGGCCGCCTCCAGCACCAGCGAGAGCTGGTCGCGCACCTTGGGCTGCCCGATGAACTCGGCCAGCCGCTTGGGCCGCAGCGCCGCCTCGGCCGCCTGCTCCTCGGCGTCGCCGGTGACGGCGGCCCCTGAGACAAGGCGTTCGGTTTCCTGTTCCACGGCCGGCGGTTCCCTTTCGTCTTTATTCGAAAAATCGGCTGCGCCGACGGCTCGGATCCGCTGAGCCGATGGAAAAGTCCGCTGAGCCGGCCGGACCTGCTACCCGTACCAGTTCACTTCTTCATCGTCCGCAGCGCCGCCTTCAGCAGCGGCCCCAACTGTACGGTCTGCCCGTTCGCCTCCTGCTCGGCGGCCAGCGGCGCGACGGCGTGCACCGCGTCGTCGGCCTCGCGCGCCGACCACCCCAGGCCGGTCAGCGCCTCCAGCAGCTGGAGGCGCCAGGAGCCGAGCCCGGCCCGGCTCCAGCCGTTCTGCGCCTGGCCCGGCACCGCGCCGGTCGGCGGGCCGAGGCGCTCCTTGAGCTCCAGCAGCAGCCGCTGCGCGCCCTTCTTGCCGATGCCCGGGACCTGGGTCAGCGCCGCCTCGTCGCCGGTCATGAAGATCATGCGCAGGGTGTCCGGGGAGTGCACCGACAGCATCGCCTGCGCCACCTTCGGGCCGATGCCGCTGGCGGTCTGCAAGAGCTCGAACACCGCGCGCTCGTCGTCGGTGCCGAACCCGTAGAGCGTCATCGAGTCCTCCCGCACGACCAGGGCGGTGAACAGCTTGGCCGGCTCGCCGACGCTGAGCCCGGCCAGGGTCGACGGCCCGCAGTGCACGAGCATGCCCACCCCGCCGACCTCGACCACCGCGCTGGTCGGGTTCACCGCGGCCACCGGGCCGGACACGAAGGCGATCACGCTTCCCTCTCTTCCTTTATCGCGGGCTCCGATCGGCCGAGCCCCTTTGTTCTCTGGTTCGCGACGGCCGCCGCCAGCCGGTTCTGCGCGGTGCCGCGCCAGATGTGGCAGATGGCCAGGGCCGCGGCGTCGGCGGCGTCGGCGGGCTTGGGCGGGCCGTCCAGCCGCAGCACCCGCGCCACCATGGCCGCCACCTGGTCCTTGTCGGCCCGGCCGGAGCCGCTGATGGCGGCCTTGACCTCGCTGGGGGTGTGCAGGGCGACCGGCAGGCCGCGGCGCGCGGCCACCAGCATCGCCACCGCGCTGGCCTGGGCGGTGCCCATCACGGTGCGCACGTTGTGCTGGCTGAAGACCCGCTCGACGGCCACCGCGTCCGGGCGGTGCTCGTCGAACCACGCCTCCAGCCCGGTCTCGATCAGCAGCAGCCGCCGGGCCAGGTCCAGGTCCGCCGGGGTGCGGACGACGCCGGCGGCGACCAGCGTCAGCGGCCGCCCGGGCGTGCCCTCGACCACGCCGACGCCGCAGCGGGTCAGCCCCGGATCGACCCCCAGCACCCGCACGCGCGCCCGACCTTTCCGCTGTCTGAAATGACCCGATCTTTGAAAGAACTCTGAAAACAAGCTCTGAAACAGCAGTTCCCTCGCGGGGAAGCCTAGCGGCGCCGGGGGACACGACGACGAAGCCGGGCCGCGTGAGAGGCCCGGCTTGTTCCGGTTCGATGTCGTACTCGCCCTTTTCCCGCCTTGCCCGGCGCGTGGCGACGAGCTTCACGCCGCCGCGACGATCTCCACTTCGACGAGCCACTCCGGTACCAGCGTCTGCGCGCACATCATGATCGTCGGCACCAGCCGGCCGCCGAGCGCCTCCACCCGGGCCCGGGTCACCGGCTCGTCGTAGTCCGGGTCCCGGATGTACTGCACGACCCGGACGACGTTGTCGACGGTCATGTCCGCACTGGCCAGCAGCCGGCGCAGGTTGTCCCAGACCAGCGCGATCTGGGCCTTGATGTCCTGGCCCGCGACGCCGGCGGGATCCAGGCCCATCGTCCCGGAGGTGTACAGGAAGCGGGTGGGGTCGCGCACCTCGACCGCGTGCGAGTACTCCCCGCCGACCGGGGCGTATATCCCCTCGGCCGGGTTGTGTTCGACGAGTTCCATGGAAGGCAACGATATAAGGGTTCGTACCTCGACGGGAGATACGAACCCTTATATCGAAGAAACTCCGCCCGGCGCCGGGAATCAGGCGTCGATCTTCTCCATGACCTCGTCGGAGACGTCGAAATTCGCGTAGACGTTCTGCACGTCGTCGCTGTCCTCCAGGGCCTCGATGAGCCGGAAGACCTTGCGCGCGCCGTCCTCGTCCAGCGGCACCTGCACCGAGGGCAGGAAGGGGGACTCGGCCGACTCGTAGTCGATGCCGGCGCCCTGCAGCGCGGTGCGCACGGCGACCAGGTCGCCGGCCTCGCTGACCACCTCGAAGGCCTCGCCGAGGTCGTTGACCTCCTCGGCGCCGGCCTCCAGCACGGCCAGCAGGATGTCGTCCTCGCTCAGCGCCCCGGCCTTGGGCACGATGACGACGCCCTTGCGGGTGAACAGGTAGGACACCGAGCCCGGGTCGGCCATCGAGCCGCCGTTGCGGGTCATGGCCACCCGGACCTCGGAGGCGGCGCGGTTGCGGTTGTCGGTCAGGCACTCGATCAGGACCGCGACGCCGTTGGGGCCGTAGCCCTCGTACATGATGGTCTGCCAGTCGGCGCCGCCGGCCTCGGCCCCGGAGCCGCGCTTGACCGCCCGGTCGATGTTGTCGGCCGGGACGGAGTTCTTCTTGGCCTTCTGGACGGCGTCGAAGAGGGTGGGGTTGCCGTTCACATCGCCGCCGCCGGTCTTGGCCGCGACCTCGATGTTCTTGATCAGCCGGGCGAACATCTTGCCGCGCTTGGCGTCGATCGCCGCCTTCTTGTGCTTGGTGGTCGCCCATTTGGAGTGGCCGGACATTACCCCTGCTCCCTAGCTACGAAAACTACGCAAAATCATTCAGGCCGCATCGCGGACCATGGACACGAAGAATTCGTGCACACGCCGGTCCGATGTCAGCTCCGGATGGAAGGACGTCGCCAGCAGATTCCCCTGCCGGACGGCGACGATCCTACCGGTGGCCGGACCGCCGGCGACGCGTGCCAGGACCTCGACACCCGGGTCGACCTCTTCCACCCAGGGAGCACGGATGAAGACGCCGGTCAGCTCACCGTCGATGCCCTCGAACGCGATCGGCTCCTCGAAGGACTCGGTCTGCCGGCCGAAAGCGTTGCGGCGCACGGTGATCGGCAGGCCGCCGAAGGTCTGCTGCCCGGCCGCGGCGTCCACGATCCGGTCGGCCATCATGATCATCCCGGCGCAGGTGCCGAACGCCGGCATGCCGTCGGCGACGCGCTTGCGCACCGGCTCGAACATCTCGGCCGTGGTGGCGAGCTTCCACATCGCGGTGGATTCTCCGCCCGGGATCACCAGGGCGTCGACCTGCTCCAGCTCGTGCGGGCGGCGGACGAAGACGGTGTGGGCGCCGAGTGCCTTCAGGGCCGCGGCGTGCTCGCGGAAGTCGCCTTGCAGCGCGAGCACGCCGATCGTCGCGTCTTGGGCGTGGTTACCAGCCACGGTTCGCGTAGCGCTGGTCGGCCGGCAGCGTGTCGAGGTTGATCCCGACCATGGCCTCGCCGAGGTCGCGCGAGACCTTGGCGATCAGGTCGGCGTCGTCGAAGTGGGTGGTGGCCTCGACGATGGCCTTCGCCCGCTTCTCGACAGCCTTGAGCCGTTCGCCTTCAGAAAGACCAGTGCCGGACTTGAAGATGCCGGAGCCCACGAACACGCCCTCGGCACCGAGCTGCATCATCATCGCGGCGTCGGCCGGGGTGGCTATGCCGCCGGCGGTGAACAGCACGACCGGCAGCTTGCCGGTGGCCGCGACCTCCTTGACCAGCTCGTACGGGGCCTGGTGGTGCTTGGCGGCCAGGAACAGCTCGGACTCGTCCAGGGTGGCCAGCTTCTTGATGTCGCCGCGCAGCTGCCGCATGTGCCGGGTGGCCTCCACGACGTTGCCGGTGCCGGCCTCGCCCTTGGAGCGGATCATCGCCGCGCCCTCGGCGATACGGCGCAGGGCCTCGCCGAGGTTGGTGGCGCCGCAGACGAAGGGGACGGTGAACGCCCACTTGTCGATGTGGTGGGTCTCGTCGGCGGGGGTGAGGACCTCGGACTCGTCGACGTAGTCCACGCCGAGCGCCTGCAGCACCTGGGCCTCGACGAAGTGGCCGATCCGGGCCTTGGCCATCACCGGGATGGACACGGCCTCGATGATGCCGTCGATCATGTCCGGGTCGCTCATCCGGGCCACGCCGCCGTCCCTGCGGATGTCGGCCGGCACCCGCTCCAGCGCCATGACCGCCACCGCGCCGGCGTCCTCGGCGATCCGCGCCTGCTCGGGGGTGACGACGTCCATGATCACGCCGCCCTTGAGCATCTCGGCCATGCCGCGCTTGACGCGGGCGGTGCCGAGTGCGGGGGCCTGCGCGGTGTTCTCGTTCGCGGACACGGGTGACCTCACAAGGAAAGGGTTCGTCGGATGAGCGGACTACTCCGCCGGGCACAATCCTAGACGGCGCGCAAGCGTGATCCACCTGACAATGTGGCCAGGTCACGGTGCCAGAGTGGACGATGAGGCGACTTGAGGGTCTTGCGGCTGGTCAGAAGCGCTGCCAGGTGATGGTCCTTACCCGGCGGCGACCCCGCGCAGCCCCACCGGCTCCTCGTCGTCCATCTCGAACGTCTGCGGGAAGGGCGCGTGCCCGGCGAGCCGGAACCACCGCACCAGCCGCTGGCGGCGCAGGACCCAGGTGACTCGGACGGCGTCGTTGTAGAAATGCCGCGCCAGCTGCACGCGCCGGCACGAGGAGTCCAACTCGGCGAGCAGCGCCCCGCCGCCGGGCCGCTCCTTGAGCGCGAGGGTCTCCTTCGGGTCCTCGAACACGTCGCGCAGGACCACGGTCAGATTGGTCTCAGCGAGGTCGCGCGAGTCGGCCGCGGCATCGCGCGCGGTGTGCGCGGCGTCGTCGAGCAGGATCGAGGCGGCCGGATCGAGCAGCCGCGACGCCGCCAGGTCCAGCGACACCGACGCCCGCCGCACCAGCTGCGCGTCCAGTGCGGCCCACGCCGCGTCGCGCCGGGTGTGCAGCCGGTCGAGCCGGTTGGCGGTCCAGCTGAGGTAGACGCCGATGAGGAGGACTACCGCGGCGATGTAGACGAGGACGGACACGGTTGGTCAGCCTAGCCCCTCATCCCTCTCAGCCTTTGGCGCTCCGCGCCCGATAGGCCGCGACCGTGGTCCGGCTCGCGCAGGCGTTGGAGCAGAAGCGCCGAGTGCGGTTGCGCGACTGGTCCACGAAGTAGTTCTCACAGCCGGACGCGGCGCAGCGGCCCAGCGTCACCGACGGGTCCCCGGCGGCCACCAGAGCGAGCTTGGCCGCGATCAGCTGGCCGAGCCAGCGCCGGGCCTCAGTGCCGTTGGGGCTGAAGTGGATGTGCCAGCCGCCGAGGCCGTCGTGGTCGGACAGGTGCATCTGCGGCGGGTACTCGCGCAGGAGGCGGTGGACGGCCTCGGGCGCGGCGCCGTCGACCAGCTGGGCCAGCGCCGCGCGGACCAGGTCCGGAAGGTCGCCGTAGGCGCCGCGCGGCGGCGGGATGATCTCGTGCTGTTCGAAGAAGTCGCCGACCAGCTCGCCGCCCTGGTCCAGGGTGCCGGTGTTGGCCAGCTCGACCGCCAACCGGGTCACGTTCCCAATGTAGTCACCGTATTGCACTTGACCGCCTACATCGCCGCTGCCTACTGTAGGCGCCATGGTAGCTGATAACGCCTACATAGCCCGCCGCCTCCACCTTCTCGGGGAGTGGGACGCCGCGCTCGCGGCCCTGGGACCTGACGCCGATCCGGAACTGCGGGCCGAGATAGCCGTGGACCAGTGGTTCTTCCAGATGGAAGGGCACGACGACGCCGAGAAGGCCGTCGCCGCGCTCGACCCCGATGCCCCGGCCACGCGGCTGCTGATCGCGCGCCTGGCCTACAGCCGCCTGCTGTTCGGCCGCGACGCGCGTCCCGACGACCGCGCCGTCTCCGAGGCCGGATACCGCGTCGCCGCGCGGGCGCCGGACGACACACTGCGCGGGTGGGCCGAATTCCACTGGGGCGTGTTGCTGGACCTCGTCGACAAGGACCCGGGGGCGGCGCTTCCCCACTACGAAACAGCCCTCGACATCGCCCGGTCGCTCGGCGACGGCTACCTGGAGTCCTACGCCATCCGCCACATCGCCCAGCAGAAGGCTCCCGACGAGGCGATCCCGCTGTTCCGGCGCTCGCTCCACCTGCGCGCGGCCTTCGGCGCTCGACCACAGGTCCTCGCCGCACAGGCTGCCCTGGCTTACAACCTCCCCGAGGACGACCCCGAGCGCGCGATCCTCATGGAGACTTTCCGCGCGGGCGCAAAGGAGCTGCGCATCGGCTGGCTGCTGTCCGAGGACTGATCCGGCGCGGTCGCGACACCCGGGCCCGGGCGGTCAGCCCGCCCTCTCAGGGCTCGAACAGCTCCCCAGCCGCCAACGCCTCGATGTCCGGGGCCGGGGCCGAGGCCGCCGCCACCGGGTGGGTCGTCACCATCTCGTACACCGCCAGCACGTCGGCGGCCACCACCGACCAGTCGTAGCGCCGCACCGCCAGCGAGGCGGCCTCGGCCAGGCGGGCCCGCTCGACGGGGTTCTCCAGCAGCTCGATCGCGTCCTTGGCCAGCGCGTGCGCGTCGCCGGTCGGGAACATGCGGCCCACCCGGCCGCCCTCCAGGACCAGGCCGAACGCGTCCAGGTCGCTGGCCAGCACCGGGGCCCCGGCCGACATCGCCTCGACCAGGATGATGCCGAAGCTCTCGCCGCCGAGGTTCGGCGCCACGTAGACGTCCACGCTGGACAGCAGGCGCGCCTTGTCCTGGTCGGACAGCCGGCCCAGGAACTCCACCTGGCCGCGCACCTCCGGGGGCAGGAACGCCGCCACCTCCTCGGTGTCCCCGCCGCCGAGCACCAGCAGCCGGACGCCGGGGCGGGCCGCGGCGATCTCCGGGAACGCCTCCAGCAGCGTGGCGATGCCCTTGCGGGACTCGTTGATGCGGCCGATGAACGCCAGCGTGCCGCCCTGGCCGGGCTGGGTCCGCCACTGCGGCTTGGGCTCGGCCCGGGCGTAGAAGTCGACGTCGACGCCGTTCGGGATCACCACGGCGTCGCCGCCGAGGTGCTCCACCAGCGTGCGCCGCGCGTATTCGGACACGGCGATGCGGGCGCTGATCTTCTCCAGCGTCGGCTGCAGGATCGGGTACGCCACGGTCATCGCCCGCGAGCGCGGGTTGGCGGTGTGGAAGGTGGCCACGATCGGCCCGGAGCCGGCCCAGCACGCCAGCATCGACAGGCTCGGCGAGCTGGGCTCGTGCACGTGCAGCACGTCGAACTCGCCGTCGTGCAGCCAGCGCCGCACCCGCGCGGCGGACAGGAAGCCGAAGTTCACCCGCGCCACGGAGCCGTTGTAGGGCACCGGCACGGCACGGCCGGCGTGCGTGACATACGAGGGCAGCGAACCCTCGTCGTCGGCCGGCGCCAGCACCGCGACCTCGTGCCCCAGCCGGATCAGGTGCTCGGCCAGGTCTCGGACGTGGTTCTGCACGCCGCCGGGGATGTCCCACGCGTACGGGCAGACCACGCCGATCTTCACGAGCCCTCCTCAGCCGAGACCCGCTCGGAACCCGGCTCGGAGTCGGAGTCCGGCTCGGGCTTCGCCTTCGGCGCCCTGGCCGGATCCAGATCGGCCAGGAAGAACTTCTGCAGCATGTGCCAATCCTGCGGATGCGCCGCGATGCCCTCCGCATAGGCGTCGGCCAGCTGCTGGCACATCACCGCGATCTTCTCCGCCCGGGTCCCCTCGGCCGGGACCGGGATCTCCGGCAGGACCTTGACCGCCATCCGGCCATAGCCCGGGTACCAGAGCTGCGCCGGCAGCAGCACCGCCCCGGTCTGCACCGCCAGGGCCGCCGGCCCCGCCGCGATCCGCGCGGCCTCGCCGAACATCGTCACCCGCGCACCACTGGCGCTCAGGTCCCGGTCGGCCACCAGGCAGACCGTCTTGCCCGCGCGCAGCCGCCGGGCCAGCGTGCCGAACACCGAGGGGCCGCCGTCGTGCGGCAGCACCTCCATACCCAGGCTGCGCCGATAGTTCAGGAACTTCTCGCCCACCGACTCCTGCTTCAGGTGCTCGGCGACGGTGGTGAAGCCCTCGCCGGCGAAGTGCACCAGCCACATGCCGGCGTGGTCGTAGTTGCCGGAGTGGCCCAGCGCTATGACCACGCCCCGCCCGGAGTCCATCGCCTCCTTGAGCCGCACGACGTCCTCGGCCGGGAAGTCGACGCTGTCCATCACCCGCGCGCGGTCCCAGACCGGCGCCCGGAACTGCTCGCAGTACGTGCGCAGGGCCGAGCGCATCCCCAGCCGCGACACCTCGCGCAGCCGCCGCTCGGAGACCTCCGGGCCCAGGACCCGCCGCAGGTTCTTCTCCAGCTGCCGCACCGGGCCGCCGCGCCGGGCCCAGAGCCGGTCGGCGATCAGGTCGAACAGCTTGTACGCCGCGCGCTCGGGCAACAGCTTCACGGCGGACCAGGCCGCGCCGTACCCCCAGCCGGCGACCCGATCCTTCGCCCTCACGCGGCCGCCTCCCCCTTGGACAGTTCAGTCAGTTCCCTGCGAACCAGCATGACGCGCTGGACCAGGGTGACGAAGGACCCGATGGCGATCGCCCACAGCGTGATCGCCTGGATGTACGGTACGCCGAGCCCGTCCAGACCGGTGGCCACCAGCGAGCCGACCAGCCGCTCGCTGCGCTCGACGTAGCCGACGTTGGCGTCCACCCCCAGCCCCTCGGCCCGGGCCCGCGCGTAGGACACCACCGCGCCCAGCCCCATGCAGGCCAGGCACACCCAGGACAGCACCGGCTGGTCGCCGCCGCGCGCGAACCAGTACGCCAGGGCGCCGAAGATCGCCGCGTCGCCGAGCCGGTCCAGGGTGGAGTCCCAGAAGGCCCCGAACTTGTCGGTGCGGTTGATCATCCGCGCCATGGTGCCGTCGATCAGGTCGGAGAACACGAAGGCGGTGATGACCACCGTGCCGACGAAGAACGACCCGCGCGGGTAGAAGCACAGCGCGCCGGCCATCACGCCGAGCGTGCCGACCAGCGTCACCGCGTCCGGACTGATTCCCATCGAGAGGAAGAACCGGGCCGTCGGAGTGAAGATGGCGGTGAAGAAGGCACGCGCGTAGCGGTTGAGCATGACCGTCCTGAAAGAATGAATTTGTGTGGGTCGCCTGCGGCGGGTGGTTCAGCGGCCAGCCGACCGCGAGGCCATCATAGGGTGCGGGCTCCGAGCCCCTGATTCACCGCCGACATCACCGCACGGATCGTTGCGGTCAGGACCGATGTGTCCAGCCCGACGCCCCACACATCCCGGCCCCCGCCGCTGTCGTCACCGCTCTCGACGCGACAGCGGATGTAACAGGCGGCCGCGCTGTCGGCCCCGGAGGCCACAGCCTGCTGGAGATAGTCCTGGACGTCGACCCGGATACCCGCCTCGGCCAGCGCCGCGGTGAGCGCGGACAGGGGGCCGTTGCCCGAGCCGGCCACCCGCTGCCCGGAGCCGTCCGGGCCGGCCAGGACCGCCGAGGCCCGGTGCTCGCCGGGACGCGGCTCGGCGAAGGAGGACTCGGCCAGGCTCCAGGCGCCGTCCTCCCCCGGCACCAGATAGGTCCTCCGGAACAGCTCCCACAGGTCCTTCGGCTCCATCTCCCGGCCGTGGTCGTCGGTGGCCCGCTGCACGACCTTCGAGAACCCCGGCCGGAAGTCCCGCGGCAGGTCGACGCCGTAGTGCGTGTGCAGCAGATAGGCCATCCCGCCCTTGCCGGACTGGCTGTTGACCCGGATCACGGCCTCGTAGCCGCGGCCGACGTCCGCCGGGTCGATCGGCAGGTACGGCACGTCCCACGGCGCCTGCGATTCCGGCACCCCGAGTTCGGCGGCGCGCGCCGCGTGGTGGGCCAGGCCCTTGCTGATGGCGTCTTGGTGCGTGCCGGAGAACGCCGTATAGACGAGTTCGCCGCCGTAGGGGTGGCGCGGGTGGACCGGGATGCGGTTGCACTCCTCGACCACGGCCTTGACCGCGTCGACAGCGGAGAAGTCGATCATCGGGTCGACGCCCTGCGCGTGCAGGTTCAGCCCCAGCGTGACCAGGTCGACGTTGCCGGTCCGCTCGCCGTTGCCGAACAGGCAGCCCTCGACGCGCTGCGCCCCGGCCAGCACGGCGAGTTCGGCGCAGGCCACGCCGGTCCCGCGGTCGTTGTGCGGGTGCACGGACAGGATGACGTGCTCGCGGCGGGCCAGGTGCCGGCTCATGTACTCGATCTGGTCCGCGTAGATGTTCGGCGTGGCGACCTCGACGGTGGCCGGCAGGTTGTGCACCACCGGCCGGTCGGCGCAGGCGTCCCAGATCTCGGTGACGCGATCGCAGACTTCGAGGACGTAGTCGGGCTCGGTCAGGTTGAAGACCTCGGGTGAGAACTCGAACCGCATGCGGCCACACTCCCCGCCGCGCTGCTCGGCCAGCTTGGCGACCAGTTCGGCGGCGTCCTCGATCAGCCCCCTGACCTCGGCGCGGCTGCCACGCAGCACCAGGTCGCGCCAGGCCGGGGCGGTCGCGGTGTACAGGTGGACCAGCACGTTCGGCAGCCCTTCGACGGACTCGAAGGTGCGCTCGATCAGCTCCGGCTTGGCCGGGGTGAAGACCGAGATGGTCACGTCGTCCGGGAGGGCTCCGGCTTGCCGGCGACGGGCCAGGGACCGGACGAAGTCGAAGTCGGTCTGGCTCGCCGAGGGATACGCGACCTCGATCTCCTTGTAGCCCATCCGGAGGAACAGGTCGAACATCTTGGTCTTGCGCGCGGTGTCCATCGGCTCGGCCAGTGCCTGGTTGCCGTCGCGCAGGTCGACGGGCACCCACAGCGGGGCGCGCTCGAATCGGTTGCCGGGCCAGATCCGGGTCGTCAGCGGCACGTCGACGCGCTGGAAAACGTCGCGATACCGGTGTGAAGGCATCGGGCTGGGCTGCTGGGGGTTCCAGAAGGGTGTAGCTGACATGGCGGGACCTTAACACAACTCCTCAGACAAGCTGAGTACCTGAACTGCTGAGCGGTCCTGGCGCGGTGATACAACTGGGGCCGTGACCCTCCGATCGATCCGTCCCAGCCCGCTGGTGGAACAGGCCGCCGAGCAGCTGCGCGCGCAGATCACCGGCGGGGCCTGGCCGATCGGGACCAAGCTCCCCGGGGAGACCACGCTCGCCGCGAGCCTGGGCGTCGGCCGCTCCACGGTGCGCGAGGCGATCCGGGCCCTGGCCGGCGAGGGGCTGCTCCAGCCGCGGCAGGGCTCCGGAGTGTTCGTGCTGGCCGCCGATCCGAAGACCGACCTGGCCGCCCACCTGCGCAAGGCCTCGGTCGGTGACGTCTACGAGGTCCGGATGATGATCGAGACCCGGGCCGCCCGGCTGGCCGCGCGGCGGCGTACCGAAGCCGACGTCGCCGCGCTGGAAGCCGCGCTCGAACGCCGCACCCGGGCCGCGCGCCGCACCGACCAGGAGTTCATCGACGCCGACATCGCCCTGCACACGGCGGTGGTCGCGGCCGCCGCGAACCCGGTGCTCACCGCGTTGTTCGAGCAGTTCGTCCCGGCGCTTCGCGAGGGCCTGACCGAACTGGTCACCGCGCTCGGCCGGGCCGACGAGAACCTGGGCCACACCGCGCACGCGGCCCTCGTCGCGGCCGTCGTGGAGGGCAACGCGGACCGGGCC
The DNA here is from genome assembly GCA_019510485.1 of Catenulisporales bacterium. Lineage (GTDB taxonomy): Bacteria > Actinomycetota > Actinomycetes > Streptomycetales > Catenulisporaceae > Catenulispora. Next base: position 1,248 of record JAEKKI010000038.1, on the reverse strand, counting down.
GAGGCCGTGATGGCCGAGGAGATCGCGCTGACCCCGCTGCGCCGCGTTTCGTAAGGCCCCTTGTTTCGGTGCTCATATAGGAGTTGGCTGCAAGAAACAACCGGGTAACGAATCCAGTACAACCGGTAGAACACCGGCCCATGACAAGATCGGCTCCGGCTCGCGGACGAGCCGCCCTGACCAGGAAAAGGAGCACGCTCTATGGCAGACAAATCAGGCGGACAGGGCGGACACGCCGGAGCCGCCGGCAGGGTAGCGGCGCCCTCCCGGCCCGCGCAGATCCGGAACGTGGTGCTGGTCGGGCACACCGGGGCCGGCAAGACCACGCTGGTGGAGTCGCTGCTGGCGGCCACCGGCGCGGTGAACCGGCCCGGCCGGGTCGAGGAGGGCACCACCGTCACCGACTTCGACGAGGTCGAGCAGCGGCAGCAGCGCTCGGTCGCGCTGGCGCTGGCGCCGGTGGAGTTCGAGGGGATCAAGGTCAACCTGCTGGACGCCCCCGGCTACGCCGACTTCGTCGGCGACCTGCGCGCCGGCCTGCGGGCCGCGGACGCCGCGCTGTTCGTGGTCTCCGCCGCCGACGGCGTCGACGGCTCCACCCGCCTGCTGTGGGAGGAGTGCGCCGCGGTCGGGATGCCGCGGGCGGTGGTCGTCACCAAGCTGGACTCCGCGCGCGCCGACTTCGACGAGATGGTGGCCATCTGCCAGCGGCTGTTCGGCGACGGCGTACAGCCGCTGTACCTGCCGCTGCTGGACGACGACGAGCACGTCGGCGGCGTGATCGGGCTGCTGTCGCAGAAGGTCTTCGACTACTCCGGCGGCGAGCGCGCCGAGCGGGACGCCGAGGAGGCGCACCGCGAGGGCATCGAGGAGGCTCGCAACGCCCTGATCGAGGGGATCATCGCCGAGAGCGAGGACGAGACCCTCATGGACCGCTATCTGGGCGGCGAGGAACTCGACATCGACGTGCTGATCGAGGACCTGGAGAAGGCGGTGGCGCGCGGGTCGTTCTACCCGGTGCTGCCGTACTCGGCGATCGCCGCGGGGGCCGTCGCCGTTCCGCCGGCCCTGGGCTCGATCGAGCTGCTGGAGCTGATGACGAAGGCGTTCCCGTCCCCGCTGGAGCACGAGGTGCCGCCGGCGACGTCCCCGGAGGGCAAGCCCAAAGGGCCGCTGACCTGCGATCCGGCCGGGCCGCTGGTGGCCGAGGTGGTGAAGACCTCCACCGACCCCTACGTCGGGCGGATC
>JAEKKI010000232.1 GCA_019510485.1 Catenulisporales bacterium | reverse complement strand
GTCTCGTAGCGCGAGCCCTCGTCCAGATACAGGCCGACGGTGTTGTGGTTGTCGTAGATGTAGTTGTAGTTGAGCGTCGCTCCCGGATCGGCCGACAGGGTGTAGATGCTGCCGCCGTCGTGGAAGATCTTCTTGGTGCCGTGCACCTTGTTGTAGCTGACGACGGTGTTCTTCAGCGTCGTCGGCGTGGTGTAGATCGGCTGGTAGTTGTACGTGCCGCGGTTGACGTAGTCCTGGCTGCCGCCCGCGTCGTTCATGCCCCAGCCCCAGCCGCTGTCGATGCCGTCGTAGCCCAGGTTCGACACCTCGTTGTGCTCGATGTCGGCGTGGGTGACGTAGGTCGACAGGATGCCGGACATGTCCTTGTAGTCCTCGGCGACGCCGGTCACGAGGTTGTTCGTGAGGGTGACGTTCTGCACCGTCATCGCGGCGTTGGACGGGTGGTGCGCGTCCGGCTGCACGCCGCCGACGACGACCCCGCCGCCGGAGTCGTCGGAGAAGGTGTTGTGGTCGACCGTGATGCTGGAGGCTCCCAGGCCGATCCCGGAGGCGTTGGCGTTCGCGTCGTTGCCGATGCCCAGACCCACCTGGCCCAGGTGCGTGAACGTGTCGCCGGTGAAGCTGATGTTCGACGCGGCCGAGACCTGGACCGCCGCCGGGACCTGGTTCCAGCTGTTGCGGGTCGCCTCGAACTGCAGGCAGCCGGACTGGCAGGAGGACAGGAAGTCACCGGGCTGCGTGTACTGCTTCGCCAGGAACGTGCCGGTCTGCTGGTCCGCGTAGCCGATCGAACTGCTCGGTCCGAGCCACGTGGTGTGCTCGAAGGCGATGCCCTGGAAGGCGATGTGCGACACCGGGTTGCTGTAGCTGCCGCTCATCTGCACCAGCGAGGTCAGGCGGGGCAGCTCGATGTCGTGGGCGGCGGCGTTCCAGCCGGCGGGCGCCTTGTAGTTGAGCTGGCCGGCCTGCGGGTCCAGGAACCACTGCCCGGTGCTCTTCAGGAAGGAGTACGAGTTCTCCAGGTACAGCTGCCCGCCGGCGAAGGGCTTGGCGAGCGTGTCGTAGCCCCAGTTGTTGTTGTTCCACGCCGGCTGCTGCATCGTGATCGTGGACCCGCTGATGCTCGACACCGGCGCGAACCGGTCGGTGAAGGAGTTCTGGCTCTCCACCTCGATCCGGTTCTGCTGCGGCAGCGAGGACAGGTAGTTCAGAGCCGAGTTCACGATGTTCATGCCGTTGTTGGTGATCTGCACGTCGCTGCGGTTGATCGTGATCGCCGCGCGCGGCGCGAGCGCGCCGTCGACGTACAGCTGCCGGGAGTCGGTGCCGGACGGCACCGACGCGGACCAGATGTTGTTCGCCGAGTCCTTCAGCGTCCAACCGCTCACCTGCTGTCCGCCGGAAAGCACCGGCTTGGCACCGGAGGCGGCCTGCCAGACGACGTTGTTGCCGTTGGTGCCGGAGTCGGCGTTCGAGAACACCAGCGGTGCGGACAGGCGGTAGGTACCGTCGGCCAGCTGCACGACGATGTCGCCGCTCATGTTCGAGTTCATCGTCCGGACCGTGGACTGGGCCTGGGTGATGGAACACGGCGCGGCGGACGAACAAGCCGTCCCGGAGCCGGTGGGGGAGACGTACAGCGTGGTGGCGACGGCGGCGTGGGAAGCCGCCGGCGCGCCGAGGGTGGTGGCGGCCGCGAGTGTGGCGGCCGCCGTCAGTGCCGTGCGGCGATAGGCGCCGCCGGCCAGGCGGAGTCTTTTGACCATGATCATTCCTTTCCTGTTCCGAAGGGGTTGCGGTACGAGGGGGTGCGGGTACGCAGGTCCAGTTCGAGCGCCAGCCGGATCTGCGACGAACGCGGCAGATCGACCTGGACGCAGGGTCCGTCTATGGTCAGTCCGGCCGTGGTCACGGTCGGAGCGGAGTGTCCGTAGTCGTACATGCCGCCGACCCACGACGGGTCCTCGCAGACGCTGTACCGGGCGCCGCGGATGGTGTGTTCGGCGAAGGCGCCGGCCTGCACGATCACCGATCGCGACTCGTGCGGATCCAGGTTGACCAGCTCGATCAGCGTGGCCCGCGGGTCGATGCTCGACACCAGCGCGGCGACGTTGTCCGGCAGGCCCGGCCGGCCGCGCCGGGCGTCGTGGTAGCGCACCCGCGCCTGTTGCAGGCCGCCGTTGTAGATCACCTGCGGGCCGCCCCAGGTGAGCTGGACCAAGGCCTCGGTGACGATCGGGTTGGACTGTTGCCAGACGTGGATGTCCGCTTCGGGGATCTCCTGGTCCCGGTACAGCTCCATGCGGGTGAGCCGGTGGCGCACCTGCGCCTGCGCCGCGGCCAGGATCCGCTGGGGATAGCCCGGGTCGTCGCCGGTCAGGTACGCGAACCAGGGCTCTTCGTGCCCCGCTTCCTCCTTGCTGCGGAAGGAGCGCACCGTACTCCAGTCGTAGCCGCTGCCGGAGCGCAACCGCTCCATGCGCTCGCGGTCGGCCGCTGTGAAGGAGTGGTGCCACAGCGCAGTGGGAACGCCCATCAGCATCGGGTTGTAGTCGAACCAGCCGCGGTCGTCGTGGCGGAACGGCACGTGCAAGGTCGGGGTGCCGACGTCCTCGGCGAGCTGCACCGTCCACTTCGACCGCAGACTGGAGTCGGCCTCGATGTAGGCCATCGTCTTGCCCCGCGCGATGATCTCGTCGAGGGCCGGACGCACCAGGTCCAGGAAGGACTCGTCACCGGTGGCCAGCACCGCCGCCTGCGCCGCGACCATCACGGCGTGCCCGACGCTGTACCAGCCGTGCGGCCACGACCAGCCGTAGTGGCCGCCGTACCAGCGGCCGTCCAGCAGGCCGCCGACCGTGCCGTCCGGAGCGACGTTGTCCGGGACGATCCCGTCGTTGTGCGCGGCGCGCTCGCGCCACGCCCCGACGTACTCGGCGATCCAGTCCCGGTAGCGGGGCTCGCCGGTCAGCAGATACGCGTTGCCCACCAGACCGGCGGCCGCCAGGTTGACCGCGGTGTCGCCGACGCCGATCCGGGCGCGCATCTCGCTGCCGAGCCGCGGATCCTCGGCACGCGGCGGTTCGGGCGCGTCGGCGGGCAGGAGCCAGGGGAGCGGGAAGCCGTACATGTCGGCTTCCTGGGGCAGCCACGGATAGTTCGGTCCGTCGAACAGGCCCGACCGTCCCGGATCGCTGCCGTTGTGCGGCCTGGTGATGACGCGGTGTCCGGGGTCGTAGTTGCCGTGCGCAGGGTCGACGTAGAGCTCTGCGAAGCGCAGCGCGCGCTCGGCCCAGCGGTCGGGCGCGGCCATGCACAGGAAGTAGAGCATCAGCAGGCTTTCGCCCTGGTGGAACCAGTCGTATCCGCGTTCGTACTCGTCCTTCAGCATGCCGAGCTCGGTGAGCTGGCTCGTGACCCCTTCCCAGTGCTTCTCGCACGCGGGCAGCAGGTCGTCGGCCCCGCCGAGCAGGTACAGCTGCGGCCAGTTGAAGAAGACCTCGTAGAAGTCGTCGACGCCGTCGCGGGAAGTGAGCCGGTCGTGGTAGTTCAGTCTCCCGTCCGCGCCGGTGAATTCATCGGCGAAGCGGCGCCATGCGTGGTCCAGCAGGTCGAACAGCTGGCGTTGCGCGATCGCCCACCCCGGCGGCTCCAGGAGCGGAACCGAGGCGGTGATGACGGGAAGCATCCGCCGATCTCTCCAATCCGGACGATTCCGCTCAGTCCTTGACGGCGCCGGACAGCGACCCGGCGACGAGGAAGCGCTGAGCGAACAGGAACACGATGAGCACGGTGACGATCGCCAGCAGGGCGGCCAGCGCGAGTTCGGGGCGCTCCACGACCAGGGAGCCGACGGTAGTAGTCGGGCCGGGCAGCGCTCTGAGTGTCAGTCGGCATCGAAGGACCCCGATCGGGCGACGAAGAGCGCTGCGACGACCAGGCCGATCAGCAGCAGCTCGACCGACACGGCCGCCGCGGTGTTCACGTCGTTGTTCTGGAAGGCGAAGTAGGCCGACGGCACGACGCCGAAGACGACGAGCAGGAGCACGTAGGCCGCGACGAAGGCGTGACCGGAGCGGCCACGCCACTTCACCCGACGCGGTTGCGGCCGCCGAGTCGGTTGCGAACGCAGCCAGCCCGTCGACGCGGTCACTGCGAGGTCACCTGGTATCCGTCGGTCTTGGCGTAGTTGACGATCGAGTCGTGCCAGGCCGGCAGCAGTGAGGTGATGCTCTTGCCGGCGGTCATGCCGGGGGTGACGGTGGCGGCCCAGATGGCTTCCTGGCTGAACTGGCCGTAGCCCCAACCCGGCCAGATCTGGTTGGCCGCCGCGGTCAGCGGCGCGGTGATGTCATTGGCGTAGTAGCCCGAAGCCGCCTGGCCGGCCAGCCAGGTCTTCGCCGCCGCGCTGTAGGCCGGGAATCCGGGGGCGACCTTGCCCTGGTAGTCGTCCGAGGTGGTGACCCAGGTCAGGAAGTCGGTGCCGGCCTTGAGGTTCTTGCTGTGCGCGCTCAACAGCCAGGTGCCGCCGCCGACGTTGCCCACGGCCGGGGAGCTGTCGCCGGCCCATTGCGGCATCGGGGACACGCCGATCTGTCCGGCGGGGGTTTTGAAGGTGCCCTGGAACAGGGCGCCGCCGTACCATGCCGGGCCGGGCATCATCAGGATCTTGTCGGGTTCGTTCTTGTCGAAGTCGGAGCTGAACACGCTGGAGGTGGACAGGGTCTTGTTGGCCACCAGGTCGTCCATCAGCTTTGCCATCTTGGTGCAGCCCTCGCCGGTGGTGTTGACAGTGACCGCCTTGGGGCCGGTGATCTGGTTGGCGCCACACTTGCTCGCCCACAGGTAGATCTCCGGGGCGAAGGTGTCGCCGGCCGCGCCGACCAGATAGCCCGGGTGCTCCTTGGCGACCTTGTCACCCAACGCCTGATACTGCTCCCAGGTGGCGGGGATGTCATAGCCCCACTGCTTCATCAGCTTGGCGTTGTACCAGAGCACGGTCTGCGACAGGTCGTTGCGCAGGCAGTAGATCGTGCCGTCCACCGTGCAGGGGGCGTTGGCGTTGGTGGCCCAGCCGTCCAGCGTGGACTGCGGAATCAGGCCCTTGTTCAGCGGAGCCGTGAACCCGGCCGGCACCGCCCAGGACGTCTCGTTGTTCTGCGAGCTGAACACCACATCCGGCCACCCCGAACCGGTCCGGTTGAACAGACTCACCTTCGTCTGCAGGTAGTTCGAGCCGTTGGCGTCCCCGTCGTAGGTGACGATGTCCATCTTCACCTCAGGGTGCTGCTTCTGATACAGCTGCGCCGCCGCCAGCCGGGTGGAGTCCACCCACACCGTCAACGTCCCACCGGTCTGCTC
>JAEKKI010000231.1 GCA_019510485.1 Catenulisporales bacterium | reverse complement strand
GACGGCGGGTCACCGAGATCGCGGTGGTGTTCAAGCGTTCCCCGTTCCTGCCGTTCACCCCCACGCAGACCGAGGAGCTGGGGCAGAACGCCCTGGTGATCCGGGTGCAGCCGGACGAGGGCGTGACGGTCCGCTTCGGCTCCAAGGTCCCGGGCACCTCCATGGAGGTGCGCGACGTGAACATGGACTTCGCCTACGGCGAGGCGTTCACGGAGTCCTCCCCGGAGGCCTACGAGCGGCTGATCCTGGACGTGCTGCTGGGCGACGCCCCGCTGTTCCCGCGGGTGGAAGAGGTCGAACTCGGCTGGGAGGTCCTGGACCCGATCGAGGACTTCTGGGCCAAGAACGGCAAGCCGGAGCAGTACACCTCGGGCACCTGGGGGCCGGTCAAGGCCGACGAGATGCTCGCGAAGGACGGACGGAGCTGGCGGCGGCCATGATCAAGCACCTGGATTCCACCACCTCGGCGAAGATCGCCAACGCCCTGATCGAGATCCGCAAGGAGGCCGGGGCGGCCACCACCGGCGCGGTCCTGACCCTGGTGATCGAGACCGACGAGCGGCACCACTACTACGCCCTGCGGGCCGCGCGCGAGGCTTCGCGCGCGCACCCCTCGCGCATCCTGGTCGTGATCCCGCACGCCGAACAGCCCTTCTCCGGGCTGGACGCCGAGGTGCGGGTGGGCGACGAGATGGGCCCGGGCGAGGCGGTGGTGATGCGGCTCAACGGGGAGCTGGCCGACCACGCCGACGCCGTCGTGCTGCCGCTGCTGCTGCCGGACACCCCCGTGGTCACCTGGTGGCCGGCCGACTCCCCGGTGAACCCGGCCGAGGCGCCGCTGGGCAAGCTGGCGATGCGCCGGATCATGGACGCCTCGGGCACCGCCCGGCAGCCGTCCACGCTGGCCGAGCGGCTGCGCGGCTACTCCCCCGGCGACACCGACCTGGCCTGGACCCGCTGCACGCCTTGGCGCTCCATGCTGTCCGCGGCGCTGGACCAGCTGCCGACCACGGTGGAGAGCGTCAAGGTCACCGCGGAGGTCGACAACCCGTCCTCCTCGCTGCTGGCGGTCTGGCTGGGCTGGCGGCTGGGCGTGCCGGTGACGCTGTCCACCGACAAGGGCCCCGGCATCACCAGCGTGCACCTGGGGACCGTCAAGGGCGAGATCAGCCTGACCCGCCCGGACGGGATGCTGGCCGTGCTGTCGATGCCCGACCAGCCGGACCGGCACGTCGCGCTCAAGCGCCGCGAGCTGGCCGACCTGCTCACCGAGGAGCTGCGCCGCCTGGACGTCGACGAGACGTATGAGGAGGTGCTGCGGCACATCACCGACCACGACGTGTCGGCGATGGCCAAGGTGGCGCCGCCGGCGCCGAAACCGACCACCATCACGGTGACGACGACGCCCGGCGACGGCCCGCTGGGCGAGCTGCCGGCGGAATCGGCCGGCGACGGCGGGAAGGTGGCCGCGGAGAAGGGTGCCAAGGGCAAAGCGCCATGAGTGCCACTCCGGAGATCATCGTCCACCGGGACGCGGAGGTCCTGGCGCAGGCTGTGGCCGCGCGCCTGATAACGCGGGTGGTCGACGTGCAGGCGCTGCGCGGCGCCGCGCACGTCGTCCTCACCGGCGGCACCGTGGGCGTCAAGACCCTGGTGGCGGTGGCGGACTCCCCGGCCCGGGCCGCGGTGGACTGGTCGCGGGTCCAGCTGTGGTGGGGTGACGAGCGGTTCCTGCCGTCCGGTCATCCCGAGCGCAACGAGACCCAGGCCCGCGAGGCGCTGCTGGACACGCTGGTCTCCGAAGGGCTGCTCCCGCCGGAGAACATCCATCCGATGCCGGCCGCCGACACGGTGGGCATCACCCCGGAGGAGTCGGCGGAGCAGTACGCTGCGACGCTCGCGGACTTCGCGCGCAACGGCGCGGACGTCCCGTCGTTCGACGTGCTGCTGCTCGGCATGGGCCCGGACGGCCACATCGCGTCGCTGTTCCCGGGCCACCCGGCTCTTTACGAGGAGCAGCGCACGGTCGTGGGCGTCCACGGCTCGCCGAAGCCGCCGCCGCTGCGGGTCTCGCTGACCCTGCCGGCGATCCGGTCGGCGGCCGAGATCTGGGTGGTCGCGGCCGGTGCGGAGAAGGCTAAGGTCACGCATCTGGCACTGTCCGGCGCGGGCCCGGTGCAGATCCCGGCGGCCGGGGCGCGCGGCCGGGGCCGGAGCCTGTGGCTGCTGGACCGGGCTTCGGCTTCGGAGCTGCCTAAGGAGCTGGCGCCTTACTCGCTGTCCTGAGTTCGGTTTTCTACTGTGCCGCCGGAGTCTTCGGACTCCGGCGGCACTGTTGCTCACGCATCCCCGACCGGACATCGCGCATACGGGATAAACGATCGCTACGACCCATTCAGCTCACTGATAGGCCGAGTGAAGGAGCCCCTTGACGTCGCCGAAATTATGAGAGTAGCTTTCACTTAGAAGTTACTTCCATAAGGAGAGTGCCGTCATGAACGCCGACAACCCGCGGCCGCAGCCACCGGCCGCGCCGCAGGCCGACGCCCGCAAGTGGTGGGCGCTGGCGGGCCTGGCCCTGAGCCTGCTGGTGGTCGGCCTGGACCTGACGGTGCTGAACGTCGCGCTGCCGACGCTGGCCACCTCGCTCCACGCCTCGACGAGCCAGCTGCAGTGGTTCGCCAACTCCTACAACCTGGCCATGGCGATCGCGCTGCTGCCCGGCGGCCTGCTCGGCGACCGCTTCGGCCGCAAGCGGATGCTCCTGATCAGCCTGACCGCCTTCGGCGTGGCCTCCGGCTTCTGCGCCTTCGCCTCCAACGCCGGGGAGCTCATCGCCTGGCGCGTGGTCCTGGGTCTGGGCGCGGCGCTGCTGATCCCGCTGAGCATGAGCGTGCTCGCCGTGCTGTTCACGCCCGAGGAGCGGCCGCGCGCCATGGGCATCTGGGCCACCGCCAACATGGTCGGCATCCCGCTCGGCCCGATCCTGGGCGGCTGGCTGCTGGACCACTTCTGGTGGGGCTCGGTGTTCCTGATCAACCTGCCGATCGTGGTGCTGGGGCTGCTGGCGGTGCTGTGGCTGGTGCCGGAGTCGCGCGCCGAGCGCAAGCCGCGGATCGACGTTCCGGGCCTGCTGGCCTCCGCGGTCGGGCTGGCCGCGGTCACCTACGGTCTGATCAAGGCCGGCGACGCCGGCTGGGGATCGGTGCAGGCGGTGGCGCCGATGATCGGCGGGCTGATCGTGCTGGCCGGCTTCGTGCAGTTGCAGCGCCGCCCCCAGCAGACCCTGATCGACCTGGATCTGTTCCGGGCCCGCGGCTTCACGTGGGGCACGATCCTGTCCACGATCGTCAGCTTCGCGCTGTTCGGGCTGATGTTCACGCTGCCGCAGTTCTATCAGGCCGTTGAGGGCGCCGACGCGCTCGGCACCGGCCTCCGGCTGCTGCCGCTGATCGGCGGGATGATCGTCGGCGTGCGCGCCGGACAGCCGTTCCTGCCGAAGGTGGGAGCGGCCCCGCTGATCGGCACCGGGTTCACGCTGCTCACGGCCTCGTTGCTGATCGGCAGCACCACCGGCGTCGACGACGGCTACGGCTTCGTCGCGTTCTGGCTCACGATGGGCGGCGTGGGCGTCGGTCTGGCGATGCCGATCACCATGAACGCCGCTCTGAACGAACTCAGCCCGGAACGCGCCGGCGTCGGCTCGGGGCTGCTGATGACCATCCGGCAGATCGGCGGGACGGTCGCGATCGCGGTCCTCGGTACCGTGCTGAACAGCACTTACCGCCACAAGGTCGCGCCGGCCACGGCTCACCTGCCGGCACAGGCCGCCGACGCGGTGACGCGCAGCGCCAGCTCCGGCGTCGCGGTGGCGCAGAAGCTGCACTCGGCACCGCTGCTGGAGTCGGTCCGCTCGGCGCTGGTGCATGCCACGAGCCTGACGATGTGGGTCAGCGCCGGCTTCGCGGTGGTCGGCGTCCTGGCCGCCACCCGCCTGCCGCACCGCACCTCGGTTCCCACCGCACCGGCCGAGGGCTCAGAATCGACTGGTGACCTCCTCAATGCCGTCGACTGAGAGTCCGACGCGAAGCGCCACGCGTGGTTCCGTGACCGGCTCCGCCCGACCGACGATGCCGACCGGCCTTCGAGAACGCAAGAAGGCGCAGACGCGCGCCGCGATCCAGCGGCACGCGCTGCACCTGTTCGAACGGGACGGCTACGACGCCACCACCATGGAGCAGATCGCGGCGGCGGCCGACGTCTCCCCGAGCACGCTCTACAGATACTTCCCGACCAAAGAGGACCTGATCCTCACCGACGACTACGACCCGCTACTGGCCGCCACCTTCCGCGCCCAGCCACCCGAGCTGCCGATCCTGGAGGCGTTCCGCGCCGCGGTGCACGAGATGCTGACGGCCTTGCCCGCCGAGGAACGCGCCGAAGCGGCAGCCCGCGCACGCCTGAGCTACGCGATCCCCGAAGTCCGCGCCCGCGCCCTGGACCACCTGTTCACCACCACGGACATGATCACCGAACTCTTCGCCGAGCGCCTGGACCGCTCCCCCGACGAACTGGAGGTACGGGTCCTGGCCGGCACCGTGATCGGTGCGATTATGGCCGCCCAACAGCGGGTGGTCTTCGATCCTTCGGCCGACCTGTTCGACACTATGGAGAGTGCCCTACAGTGCCTGATCGACTGGCCCACGCGCTTCGGCGGGGCGGACGGCCGCTGACTGGTTCCTTCGTGCCTGCGACGCTGCGTTGAGCTGCCCGGCAGAACCACCACCATCGTCATCACTGTCGCATCGGTCGTGTTCTGCAGCGCCAAGCTGCGCGGCGATCTTCAGCGCTCGATGGGCCGGACAGTCGCTGACCGACTCCCTCACCCTGCGACACTGCGGCGCACCCCACGGCGTTCCGTCGCACCGGTCGTACCTGACACGCCACGCCAGGCGGCAATGTTCAGCGCTCGGCAGGCCGGACAGCCACACCCCTGAGGCACGCCCCGCGGCGTTCTGTCGCACCGGTCGTACCCTGCCACGCCAGACCAGGCGGCAATCTTCAGCGCTCGGCAGTTCGGGGACAGCCACCGACCGACTGCCACAACCCTGCGGCGTTCCCTCACATCGGTCGGGTTCTGCAGCGCTAAGCTACGCGGCGATCTTCAGCGCTCGACGGGCCGGACAGCCGCTAACCGACTCTCCCGCGCCTGTGAACTGTGCCATGCCCCTCCCGTCCTCGGCTCTTCGGTCGGCCCTGTTCGCCCGCCACGAGATCGTCCTGCTGTGCCCGATCGACCGGCCGGAGCATTCCAGCGAGCCGGACATCCGCCACCCGAGGTCTCGCGCGCCGATAGCACTCCGTCGCG
>JAEKKI010000037.1 GCA_019510485.1 Catenulisporales bacterium | reverse complement strand
TACGTGAACACCGCGGCCGGGATGGAGAAACCACAAGACCTCGCCGGCAAGAAGATCGGAGAATTAGCCCTCTACGGTCACGACGCCGGCGTCTGGCCCAAAGGCATCCTCGCCGACGAGTACGGCCTGACCCCCGACCAGTGCAGCTGGGTCATCGGCGGCACCAACCACCCCCTCCCCGCGCTCGACTGGATTCCGCAGCCGATGCCCGCCGGGGTGCGGATACGGCACGCTGGGCCCGGCCAGACCCTGAGCGCGATGCTCGAATCCGGCGAGATCGACGCGCTGATCTCCGTCGACGTGCCGCAGCCGCTGCTGAACGGATCACCCTCGATCGCCCGACTCTTTCCCGACTACGAGGCAGTGGAGCGCGACTACTACCGGCGCACCGGCATCTTCCCGCCGATGCACGTGGTCGCGGTTCGCAGGGATCTGATCGGGCACACCGAGCTGCTGCGGGCGGTATACCGGGCGTTCGGGGAGGCCAAGGAACTGGCTGAACGCAAGTACCGGGATGACGCGGTAAAGCAGCACATGACTCTGGTCACCCCGTGGTTCAGCAAGCTGTTCGAGGACAATCGGCGGCTGCTGGGCGAGGATTGGTGGCCCTATGGCATGCGCGCGAATCTGAAAGCTGTCGACACCTTCCTGCGGTACCACTACGAGCAGGGGCTGTCGAAGCGGCTGCTCACCAGCAATGAGATTTTCGTGGCGGAATTCCTGGACACCTGAACGGCAGGCTTGCGGCCTTTCAGAGGGTCGGCTGAACGTTGATGTCTGATTCGTCTTTGGGCTCGGCCGGGTGGTCGGTTCGTGTGGTGCGCGGACCGGCTGACGGGCACGACCGACGTCGCACGCCGCATCGCCGACCAGGTGCGCGGCGTGCCCCTGACACGGCCGCCGGGGCGGAAGGACAAGCACCACTGGAGCCAGGCCGCCGGAGCTCGCTCAGCTCGGCGTGATGCCCGCGACTCGGCGTCAGATGACCGATGTCGCCCTCGCCTGCGCGGAGGACAGTGGGTGCTGCGAGATCACGAGGGCTTGGTACAGAGGCGCCGCTTTCAAGCCGATTCCCAGATGGATGCCGCGGGCTGCGCGCCTCAATCGGCCGATCGAGAACGAGGAGACTTCCCATGAGCAGGACATGGTTGATCACCGGTGCGTCGCGCGGATTCGGACGGCGCCTGGCCGAAGCCGTGCTGGAGAGCGGTGACCAGGTGGTGGCGACGGCCCGCCGACCGGAGCAGTTGGACGATCTGGTGGCGCGGTACGGGCAGCGGGTCCGCACCGCGGCCCTGGACGTGACCGATCCGGCGGCGGCCCGCGCCGCCGTGGCCGGTGCGGTCGATGCCTTCGGGCACCTGGACGTGGTGGTGAACAACGCCGGGTACGCCAATAGCGGGCCGATCGAGGAGATGGCGGAGGCGGACTTCCGCGAGCAGTTCGAGGCCAACTTCTTCGGGGTCGTCAACGTCACCCGGGCCGCCCTGCCGGTGATGCGCGGGCAGCGGTCGGGGGTGTTCGTGCAGTTCTCGTCCGTGGGTGGCCGGGTCGGTGGGACGCCGGGGCTGGGTGCCTATCAGAGTGCGAAGTTCGCCGTCGAGGGTTTCTCCGAGGTGCTGGCCAGCGAGGTCGCGCCGTTCGGGGTGAAGGTGGTCATCGTCGAGCCCGGCGCGTTCCGGACCGACTGGCAGGGCTCGTCGATGGAGCTGCACGCGGTGGGCGCCGACTACGACGAGACCGTCGGCGCGATGAACCGCTATCGCGCGGAGCACAGCGACAACCAGCCCGGCGACCCGGCCCGCGCGGCCAAGGTGATCATCGACGTCGTCGACCACGACGACCCGCCGCGCCGCCTGCTCCTGGGCGCCCAGGCCGTGACCCACGCTTTGGACGCAGGGGAAGCCCGCCAGGAGGAAACGCGGAAGTGGGCCGAGTTCAGCCGGGCCGCCGACTTCCCGGCGGAGGACTGAGCGTCGCGTGGGCATCCCCGCACCTCACCTGGTGCCCAGCGGCCCTGAAACGGAACGCGACAACAGAGCTCGACAGAGGAGACGACTTCCATGAAACGCAAGACTTGGCTCATAACCGGCGCCTCCAGCGGACTGGGCAAAGCTCTCGCCGAACACGTCCTGGCCCAGGGCGATCAGGCAGTGGTGGTGGCCAGCTCGACCGCGGCCACCACCGAGTTGGCCGCCCGCTATCCCGAGACGGCGCTGGCGGCCCGGCTCGACGTCACCGACCCGGAGCTGCGCGCCGCCGGCGTCCGCATGGCGGAGGAACGCTTCGGCGGCATCGACGTCCTGGTGAACAACGCCGCGATCGACTTCATCGGTGCGCTGGAGGAGCAACAGGAGGACGACTACCGCCGGTTGTTCGAGGTCAACTTCTTCGGGGCGGTCGGACTCACCCGGGCCGTGCTCCCCGGTATGCGCCGGCGTCGCACGGGCGTCATCGTCAACGTCTCCTCGATGGACGGCCTCGCCAGTCTCCCTGCGAACGGGTACTACTCGGCGAGCAAGTTCGCTCTGGAGGGCTTCACCGAGGCCCTCTGGCAGGAGATCGAGCCGCTGGGTCTGCACGCCATGGTGATCCAGCCCGGCTCCTTCCGCACGGGGATCGAGAACCGCACCAAGGTCTCCGGCGAGGCGATCGAGGACTACGCGGCGACGGCCGGTGCCTTCCGGGCCATGATGGGCCACCTCACCCCGGAGATGTTCCCGGGCGACCCGCGGAAGGCAGCCGAGGTCGTCTACGCCGAAGCGACGGCGGAGAACCCGCGGCACTGGGTCGTGTTGGGCAGCGACGCCCAGCGGCGGATCGGCGTCAAGCTCGACCAGCTGCGCGCCGAGTTCGACGCGGGTAGGGACGTCGCTTTGAGCACGGACTTCCCCGGAAGCGCAGACAACGCGGTTCTCTAAGACCGCGACAGGTCAGGCGATGGTTCAGCAGCATCCGAGCGGTCAGCGGCTCACCGGTAACCACCGGGAGCCGCTGACCGCTTTCCGGTGATCCGCCCGTCCCCCGGCACCCCCGGCCCGGGTACAGACCAGGGTCCGCCACGGGCGCGACGGACCCGCCTCCCGGGGATCGTGGTCAGGCGGGCGCCAGGCGGCTTCCGCTACTGCAAGGGAGCTGACGATGGTGGACTTCAAACTCGAGGTCGTGGTTCTGCCGGTTACGGATGTGGACCGGGCCAAGGCCTTCTACACGCGGATCGGCTTTCGCGAGGACGTCGACTTCTCCGGTCCGGACGGTTTCCGGGTCGTGCACCTGACCCCGCCCGGCTCGGCCGCCTCGGTCATCATCGGCAGCGGAGTGACCGACGCCGTGCCCGGGTCCGAACGCGGGGCGCACCTGATCGTGGACGACGTCGTGGCTGCCCGCGAGGCACTGGTGGCCGCCGGCGTGGCGGTCAGCGCGGTGTTCCACGACGCCGGCGGGGTCTTCCACCACGCGGGCACGGCCGGCCGGGTCGAGGGGCCGCACCCCGCGCGGCAGTCGTACGGCTCGTTCGCGTCCTTCACCGACCCGGACGGCAACACCTTCGTCCTGCAGGAGGTCACCACGCGGCGGCCCGGCCGGATCAGCCACGTGGTCTACCGCTCTTCCGAGGACCTCGAAGGGGCACTGCGCGACGCCGCGACGGCGCACGCGAAGTACGAGGGCGAACTCGGTCACCCGGACCCGGACTGGCCGGCCTGGTACGCCGGCCACATGGCCCGCGCCGCCGGGCTCGGCAGCTGACGCACCCCGAACCCGGGTCTGAGCAACAAGAAGGGCGGGCAGCCATGGAGAACATCACCGCGACGATCGTGGGTCGACACGACGAGCAGACGGAGCTCGCGGCGTTCGTGGACGCCACCGCGGGCCACGCGCTCGTCCTCAGAGGAGAGACCGGCGTCGGCAAGAGCGCGCTAGCGCAACATGCCGCCGTGCTGGCGGAACGCGCCGGATACACCGTCGTCCGCGCCGCCGGCGTCGAGGCGGAGTCCGAGCTCCCCTATGCCGGGCTGCACCAGATCCTGCATCCGCTGCTGGCCGGCCTCACGCAGCTCGACGACGGCAGCCGGGCGGTGTTCGACGCCGTCTTCGGCCGTGCGGAAGGCGATCCGCCCTCGGTCATGTCCCTGGGCATCGCCGTTCTCAGCCTGCTGTCACACGCGGCCGCCCAGCGGCCGTTGCTGCTGGTCCTCGACGACGGGCAGTGGCTGGACGACTCCAGCGTCGACGTCTGCGGCTTCGTGGGCCGCCGGCTGGTCGGCAGCCGGGTGAAGTTGCTGGCGGCGGTCCGCACCGATATCCCTTCGCGCTTCGACACGGCCGCTTTGCCCGAGCTGCCGGTCACCGCGCTCGCCGAGGAGGACGCGCGGCTGCTGCTGGACCAGCGGTATCCCGGGCTTGGAAACCGCATCCGGCGAATCGTGTTGGAACAGGCGCAGGGCAACCCGCTGGCGTTGCTGGAACTGCCCGCCCATGTCTGCGCCCAGCCCGGGGAACCGGACGACGCCGCGGGCCGCCCCGTCTCGCTTCCCCGCCGTCTGCAGCACATTTACGGTGCGCGCATCGCAGATCTCTCCGACGCTGTCCGTGCGGAGCTGCTGATGGGCGCTTTGGGCGGTGTCGGGACCGGGCCCGACGGCACGACCGCCGCCGGCCGCTACCGTATGAGCGACGCCGAGGAGGCGGTGGCCGGCGGGCTGGTGGACATCGAGCCCGCCACCGGCGACTTCGTCTTCCGCCACCCGCTCGTCCGGTCCACCGTCGTGCAGATGGCCACCCCCAACCAGCGCCGGGCGGCGCACCAGCGCCTGGCGCAGCTGTACCGCGACGACCTCGAACGCCGGGCGACGCACCTGGCGGCGGCCACCGTCGACCCCGACGGCGAAGTGGCCGACATCCTGGAGGCGGCGGCCGAGTCGGTGACCCGGCGCGGCGGCGCGCTGGCCGCGGTCGCCTGGCTGACCCGCGCCGCCGAACTCAGCGAGGACCATGCTGAGCGGTCGCGCCGGCTGGCGGACGCGGCGTTCATCGCCGGGCACGCCGCCCGGCTGGGACAGGCCCGTCGTCTGGCCTCGGCGTACCCGGCGGCCGGCGCGGCCCAGACTCCGGCCGCCGTCCTGGCCTCCGCTTACCAGGCGTTCTTTGAGGACGGCGACGTCCGCTCCACACACCGGCAGGTCACGGCGGCGGTAGAGAAGTCGCGCCACGCCGGGCCGACGGAGTCCGACGAGGTCCTCACCCGGCTGGTGAATCTGCTGCTGGCGATCAGCCAGTACGCCGGTGAGCGCGACGTCTGGGAGCGAACCCATGAGGTCCTGGCATCCGTGGATGGTCGCGTCACAGAACTCTCGCGGCTCTACAGCAGCTCATGGAGCGACGTGGTCCGCCACGGCGCCGGCTGGGCCGCGACCGTCAAACGGGCGGCCGCGGATCTGCCGGACCTGGAGCCCTGGAATGTCACCCGGCTGGCCGTGGCCGCCTACCATCTCGACGTCCTGAGCGACTACCGCCCTTATCTGCAGCGCGTCGTCGGCCGCGAACTGGAGACCGGGGCTGTGGCCAGCGGCATGGTCATGCTCCATCTGATCATGATCGACCAGATGACGGCCGGCGAATGGGACGCGGCCGACCGCACCGGAGGGCGGGTGCTGAGCCTGGCGGTCGAGCACGGCTACGAGTTGTTCGCCGCCCAGAGCCGCGCGTACCTGGCACAGCTCGCGGCGGCGCGCGGGGACGTCGGGCGGGCCCGGGATCTGCAGGCCGAAGTCGAGGCCTGGGCCCGGCCGCGCGGACTGGGATTCCTGACGCAGCTGGCGGACTCGGCCGGTGTCACCGCCGCGCTGAGCACCGGTGACTACGAGGCCGCATACCTCTACGCCATCGGTATCACGCCCCCGGGGGCCTTCAAGCCCTATACGTATCAGGCCTCGCGTACGCTCCTCGACCTGGTCGAGGCCGCCCTGCACACCGGCCGTGCCGCACAGGCCCGGCAGCACGCCCTCGCCGCGCGAGAAGCCGACTTGCCGGAGATCTCGCCGCGCCTGGCGTTGATCACTTTCGGCGCGCTGGCGATGACCACAGACGACGACAAGGAGGCCGAGGAGATGTTCGCGCGTGCCCTGGCGCATCCGGAGGCGAGCCGGTTCCCGTTCGAGCTGGCACGGATCCGGCTGGCGCACGGGATCCGGGTACGGCACGTTAAGGGCCGGGCCGCGGCGCGGCACCTCTTGGCCGCCGCGTCCGAATCGTTCGAGCGGCTCGGCGCCGCGGGATGGGCCGAGCGGTCCCGGGCCGAGCTGCGGGCCACCGGCGTGGTGCCGCGGGCTTCGATGCTGAACCTGGCCTCGCTGACGTGGCAGGAGCGGCGGATCGCGGATCTGGCGGCGAGCGGGCTGACGAACAAGGAGATCGGAAAGCGGATGCACTTGTCGCCGCGCACCGTCAGCTCGCACCTCTACCGCATCTTCCCCAAACTGGGCATCACCACCCGGGCGGCCCTGCGGGATGCTCTGAGCCGGAACGAAGAGGTGTCGCCGCTCTGACGGCGGGGTCCGGATCCTCTTCGGTGACGGCCTCGACACCGTTGGCGGCCAGCCAGGCGAGCACATAGCCGGCGACCGTGCGCCACCCGCTGTCGATCACCAAGGAATGGCCACGGTCGGCGAACTGCTTCAGGTCGGTCACAGCGGCGGAATCGCCGTACGCCTTGTACGCGGCACGCGTGACCGCATCCGGGATCACCCGATCCTCCTGGCCCGAGACGAACAGCAGTGGCCCGCGAGCGGCGGTGACGGTGTCCACGACGATCTGTGCCGGGCCGCGTGGGTCGTCGGGGCCGAATCCGAGGTCTGCCAGGAGCCGGTGCGGTGCCGGTACGACGTGGCGTTCGAAGAGCCGCGCGGCCTCGTCCTCGCCGACGGTGTTGGCGAACGTGTGCCGGAACTGCGATCGGGGCAGCGGAACGAAACCCCGGTGGTCGCCCGACCCGGTCAGGCCGAGCGAGCGGAACCCGTTCCGAGGAGGGTCCTGCCACGCGCCGTCGGCGGGCATCGGGGCGAGGGCCACCGCCGCGCGGCCCAAGCCGAGGCTGAACAGGTGCTGGACCATCAGGCCGCCGAGCGAGTGGCCGATGAGGACCGGCGGGATGTCGAGGGATCGGACGAACACCTCGTAATGCGCGACCAGGTTCTCCAGTCCCAGGTCCCGGCTCGGATCGGGATCGCGGCGACCTTCGGCCGCCGACGCCGCCTCGCCGGGCCAGCCCGGCACGTGGACGGCGAATCCGGATGAGGCAAACCGTTCAGCCCAGCTCTCCCAGGACGATTTGTGGAGCCACGCACCGTGGATGAGGACAACAGGGGTTCGGTTCACGACCAGGCCTTTCGGGCACGCGGGACCATCCGCCGCCGGTTCGCGGCTGTCTTCCAGGATCGCTCCGCCATCGCGCTGCGAAAACAGTCTTATGACTGCATACGGCGAACGGCGGACCCGGCGGAGTCTGGGCGTCATGTGACTGATGTGTCCGACCGATGGCCGAACAAGAGTTGGCAGACAAGACCGTAGAGAGGATTCAGACATGATCAACAGACGGACATTCAGCAAGGCGGTCGGCCTTGGCGTCGGCGCCACGGCGATGGCGGCCGGTTCCGGTGCCGGTTCCACGGCGTTCGCGGTGGACGGCGAAACGTCCGCCCGTCCAGGCGCGGCCCCCGTCATCCCGACGATCGCACCGGGCACGCACACCACGTTCACCGGGCTGAAGCAGGTGCGGGCCGGCGTGCTCGACATCGGCTACGCCGAGGCCGGGCCGAAGCACGGACCGGTCGCCATTCTGCTGCACGGCTGGCCCTACGACATCCACAGCTTCGTCGACGTGGCGCCGCTGCTGGCCGACGCCGGCTACCGCGTCATCGTGCCGTACCTGCGCGGCCACGGATCCACGGCATTCGTCTCGCCGGCGACGTTCCGCAACGCGCAGCAGTCGGCCATCGCCCTGGACATCATCGCCCTGATGGACGCCCTGAAGATCCACAAGGCGGTACTGGCCGGGTTCGACTGGGGCTCGCGGACCGCCGACATCGTCGCGGCGCTGTGGCCAGAGCGGGTCAAGGCCCTGGTTTCGGTCAGCGGCTATCTCATCACCAACGTGGCGGCGCAGAAGAAACCCCTGCCGGCCAAGGCCGAGCACACCTGGTGGTACCAGTACTACTTCGCCACCGACCGCGGAAAGACCGCCATGGAAACTCCGGCCCTGCGCGACAGCCTGTGCCGCCTGGTCTGGGACGAGGTGTCGCCGACGTGGAACTTCGACGACGCCACCTTCGCCCGCACCGCGGCGGCGTTCCAGAACCCGGACTACGCCGCCATCGTCATCCACAACTACCGCTGGCGCCTCGGCCTGGCCGACGGGGAACGCCGCTACGACCGTTACGAGCAGTTGCTCGCGGCCCAGCCGACCATCAAGGTCCCGACCATCACCGTGGACCCGGCCCTGGATCCCTTCCTGGCCTCGACCGACGGCACGGGGTACCGGAAGTTCTTCACCGGTGCGTATCAGCACCGGGTGTTCAGCGGCATCGGGCACGACGCACCCCAGGAGGCGCCGACCGCCTACGCTCAGGCCGTCGTCGACGCGGACTACCTGCGATGACGACGAACAGCCCGGGCCCGGCCGGACAACGGGCGGAAGCCGTCCGCGAGACGCGGTTCGGCACGCTGCCGGAACGTGTCGCCTTCGAGGACCTGGTCGAGGAGAAGCCCGCGCTGCCCTCGAATCAGGCAGTGGACGCCTACGACCCGGACAGCCTCGGGACCAGGTTCGCCTGTCTGGCGGCGGACCTGGGCTTATGAAAGATCTGGGCTTATGAAAGATCTGGGCTTATGAAAGATCTGAGTTTATGAAGAGCCTTCGACCTCCCCGGGGACCGGTGACTCGGCGTCGGATGACCGATGTGGAGAATGCCGGACCCGGATCACAGTGATGGCGCAGGCCGCTGAAGCGGCCCCTGGAACGCCGAGAGGGCGGCTGGCTGAGCCTGCCCGCCCGCAGCCGCCCTCTCGGCCCATCACTCGGCGCGTTCGGGCCCACCCCGTCCCGGGGTGGGCCCGAACTGTTGCATGTCCGCGTCCGGCCGCGTCAGCCGCGCGAGGCCGGGACGCAGCGGAAGCTGCCGGCCTGGCCCGGGTCGCCGTGGCCGGTGTAGCGGGACACCAACGGGTAGCGGCAGACGTCGCGGGAGACGGTCTGGCCGGTGGCGGTCGGCAGGGTGGCGTGCAGCACGGCCGGGGCCTTGCCCTGCTCGACCCAGGCGGTCAGGGAGGCCATGTCGTCGACGCCGCCGCCCTGCAGGCCGCAGTGTGCGACGCCGGGGGCCAGGAAGACGCGGTAGAAGTCGTCGACCTTGTTGGTGCCGCCCATGAGGTTGTCGACGCGCTGGCGGTAGTCGACGGTGCCGGCGGTGGGGATCAGCTGGTCGAGGTCGCCCTGCCAGGTGATCAGCTTGCCGCCGGCGTTGCGGAAGGCGGTCAGGTTCGGGTCGGCAGTGCCGATGACGCTGTCGTATTCGGTACGCGCCTTCTGGAAGATCTGGTCGAACTGCGCGTAGGTGAGGTTCGCGGAGCTGAAGGCGGGGTCCTTCTCCACGAAGTTGGCGACCCATTCGGCCGGGACGATGAACGGGGAGCCGGTGGCGGCGCCGGCGGCATCGGTGGTGCTGGCCGCCAGGTAACTGAAGTCGGCGCCGACCGGCAGGCCGTACCAGAGCTTCTTGCCGCCGGCGTCGCGCGGGCCGTCCCAGATCTTGCGGACCACGTCGGCGTCGGCGGCGGTGATCGTGTACGTCTTGCCCTCGCAGACGACCTCGGTACCGATCAGGCGGCGCGGGTCGAAGTCGCAGCGGTTCGGGTCGCTGATCAGGCCGTCGACGACGTTGTCCAGCTTGTCGCAGGCCTTGACCGCCGCGGCGTTGAAGGCATTGAACTCACACGTGGTGGGGTAGTCGCGCTCCTCGTTCATCACCACCTGCGGCCACAGGGTCGCGACCTCGAACTGGTTCCAGTTGATACCGGGGGCGTCGGCGTTGATGCCGTTGAAGTCCGTCGGGTACTTCTGGGCTTCCATGTAGCCCTGGCGTCCGCCGGTGGAGCAGCCGTTGAAGTAGGAGTAGTTCGCGGCGTGGCTGTAGACGTCTGCGACGACCTCCTTGCCTACCAGGGCCATCTCGTGCACCGAGCGGGAGGCGAAGTCCTGGAGCAGCGCGGTGTTGATCTGGCCGCTGGAATCGAGCGCCCAGCTGGAGTTCAGGCCGCTGGTGTCCACGCCGGCATCCGTGGTGGCAGCGGCGTAGCCCTGCTTGACGGCCCCGGCCACGTTACCGATCTGCCCGGCGGCATAAGCCGCGCCGCCGACGCCTTGGAAGCGGCCGTTCCAACCCGTCTGCGGCAGCCACACCTGCACCTTGGCGTGATCGTTCGCGCCGGGGTGGGTCAAGGTGACAGTCACCTCGCAGTGCGCGGGGACGTCGGACACCGGGTAGCCGCCCAGCGGCGGGGTGCCGGGGACCTGGAAGGTTCCGGCCGGAACGCCGGCCGCCGTCACGGATTCCACCACGGTCCCGGCCGGCGCCGGGATCTGGAACGGGGAACACGTGAACGCGGTCGGGGTCGGAGCACCGGCTGCGGTGTGCGCGGGCTGTGCGAACGCGCTGACCGGTGCGTAGACGGCGCCGGCGACCGCCAACGGGACACCGGCGGCTGCGAGCATCAGAAGCCGTCGTTTCATGATCTCTCCTTGGGTTCGGGATTGCGCCATCACTGTCGTCGGCGCGGCGGGCTCGGCACATCAGCCATGTGACGCTCAGTCGAGAAGGTGGCCCGGCCCGGATCCGCACGGCAGAGCCCTGGAGTCACATGACCGATGCGGAAGGGACATGGTGCACGTGACAGTGGGACCGCTGAGTTCACAGCATCGTTTTCGCAAAACCCTGGAGCGTGATTTCCATGTTCAGCATTGAGAGCGGGCGTAGGCGGCGGTTCATCGCGGGTGGGGCCGCGGCGCTCGGCGCGGCGGCAGCCATCGGGGCGGTCGCCGCCGCAGGCACGGCCAACGCCGCGACCGGCAGCGCCGACCATTTCGTGAAGCCGACGATCGTCCTGGAGCACGGCGCGTTCGCGGACGCCTCCAGCTGGGAAGACGTCATCAAGGAACTGCGTCATGACGGCTACCCCGTGGTCGCCGCCGCGAACCCGCTGCGCAGCCCGTCGTCCGACGCCGCCTCGCTGCGTGCCTTGGTCGACCACATCAAGGGCCCCGTGATCCTGGTCGGCCATTCCTACGGCGGCTCGGTCATCAGCGCGGCGGCGGCCGGCGATCCGCAAGTCAAGGCCCTGGTCTACGTGGCGGCATTCCTGCCTGCGCCTGGCGAGACCGCGCTTGAGCTGACCAACCGGTACCCCGGCTCCACCCTGCCGAGCGCCCTGGACCCGGTCACGGTCACCAACCCGGACGGCAGCACCGGCACCGACCTGTACATCCAGCAGGACGAGTTCCGGCACCAGTTCGCCGCCGACGTCCCGGCCGACCACGCCGCGCTGATGGCGGAGACACAGCGCCCGATCGCGCAGGCCGCGCTGACCGAGAAGGCCGCCATCGCCGCCTGGGAGACCATCCCCAGCTGGGACATCGTCACCACCGAGGACCTGAACATCCCGCCGGCTGCCCAGGAGTTCATGGCGCAGCGGGCCCACTCCCACGTCACCGAGGTGGCAGCCTCGCACTCGGTCGCGGTGTCGCACCCCCGCCTCGTCGCGGGCGTCATCGAGAAGGCCGCCCGCGCCACGCGCTGACCGGTCGAACCACCGGGGCCGCTGAAGCGCGGCCCCGGAACGCCGAGAGGGCGGAGTGTGTCTTCGCACATCGGAGGCCGGTCAGCTCGGCCGCAGTTCTCCGAAGCGCAGGCTGCCGCGCCGTTCGGCGACCAAAGCAGTGTGGCGGTGCCGTCGCCAGCCGCGACACCGGGCGCCCACCATGATCAGCCACGGCGTCTCGGGCTGGCCATGGCTGCCAGAAACGATTCCGACATCGACCTTGCGGCGGAGATCCGCGCCGCACTTGGCGCACGCGCTTCGGGCCGCGACGAACTCGTATGTCTGCGCCGTGATCCACAGGTCGGTCTCGGTCGGTGCGGAGTCGTGCGGCGGCGAACCCGCCTGATACCGCCAGCCGAACGGCAGCGGATACATCGCGTCGAACACTATCCAGTCCATGCCGCCACGTTCTCCCGCCGGGCCCGGGTGGCGAACCCGTGGGCGACCCTGGTTGTGGGGCCCCAGGGGCGGACTGGACCGGATCGAAATCTGTTACCGCTCGCGGCGGCCGACTCGGCGCGATGCGCCGGCGTTCGTCAGCGGGCGTCGCCGGACAGCACGCCGTCGAGTTCCCGGCGGGAGGAGATCTCCAGTTTGGTGAACACCTTCCGGAGGTGCCACTCGACGGTGCGAGGGCTGAGGAACAACTGGGCACCGATCTCAGCGTTCGAGTGTCCAGCGATCACCAGCCGCGCGATCTGGGTCTCCTGCGGGGTCAGGACCGGTGCGCCGACGCTCCGCCTGCGGACGGTCTCGCCGGTGGCCAGCAGCTCACGCCGGGCGCGCTCGGCGAAGGCCTCCATGCCCGTCGCCGCCGCCGTTTCGTGTGCGGCCCGCAGCTCGACGCGGGCCTGGGCCCGCCGATTCTGGCGGCGCAGCCATTCGCCGAACAGCAACCTGGACCGGGTCTGCAGTACACCGAGGCCGCCTCGGTCGAAGTGGTCGATCGCTTCGCGGTAACGGCTTTCCGTCTGCGCGACCTCGGCGGCGCGGTCGGGCCGGGTGCTCTCGCCGACCGCCGCGGGCGCTGCTGTGAGGGCCTCGGCGAGCGCATGGACGCCTTGGGCCCAAGGCGTCCCGGCCCGGGCCCAGTCGGCCAGCCGCTCGCGGGCCTCAGCCGCCGCGACCTGGTCGCCGACGCGGACCGCCGCCTCGACGAGTTCGGTCAGCGCCCAGTGGTGCAACGCGAAGTCCTGATACTCCAGGGCCCGCCGGGCGGCCTCCAGCGCGAGCGGATAGTTTCCCAGGGCGTTGTAGAGCACTGCTCGCGAGCATCTCGCCACGCCGAGCAGCCGGCCCAGACCGCGGTGTTCGCCATCGCGTTCCAGGGCCGCGATCAGATCCGCGGCCGATCGCTCCCGTCCTCGATACGCGCCGAGCATGGCCGGGACGATCATCGACGCGCTCAGGCCCATGGCCTCCTCGGCCGTCGCGGCCTCAATGAGCAGGTCCCGGGTCTCGGCGAACCGCCCGGCGTGGATCAGGGCGATCATCCGGTAGGTCAGGGCGGTCGGGACGAGCGACAACGCGCCGGTGGCCCTGGCGAGCGTGGCGGCGTGGTCCGTGATGTTCAGGACGGTCCGGAGGTCGCCCAGCTCGACGGCGGCGGCCACGGCCAGCCACAACGCCCCCGGATCCGCGTCCGCGGCGTAGGCGTCCAGCACCCGCCGCAGTAGCGGGGCCGCAGCCGCGGGACCATCGGCGGACCATGTGGTGAACGCGCGTAAGAAGGCGCCCGCCATGTCGTCGCCGGGCGGCAGATCGCGCGCGGCCTCGACGGTCCGCCGCAGGCTGTCCGGATCGAGCCGGCCGGCCCACATGGCCGCGCCGAGCGCCGACAGGCAGGTCTGGCGGGCGGCGGGCGGGTCGAGCTCCCGGAGTTGGGCGGTCGCGGCGAGCAGCGGCCGCACCGCGCCGCGTCCGGGATTGGTCATGTACGAGGCCCGGGCACGCAGCCGGGCGGCTTCGGCCTGCTGCCTGGAGTCCACCGGGCCCAGCTCGGCGGCGGCGAGCAGGTCCGGCACCCGGGCCGGGGCGCCGGCGGCGAGGTGGGCCGACGCGGCGGCGAGCGCGCGCCGGGCCCGATCCCACGGCTCCGGGGTGAGCGCGGCGGCGCGTTCCAGGAAGGAGGCGGCCGCGGCCCGGCCGCCGCGGGCCAAAGCCCGGTCGGCGGTACGCTCCAGCGCGGCGGCGATCTGTTCGTCCGGCCCGATCGCGGCGTGCGCCCGGTGCCAGGCGCACCGGTCGGGGTCGCGATCGGCGTCGGTGGCCTCGGCGAGCGCGGCGTGCACCGCGCGCAGCGTGGCGGCGTCGGCGCCGCGCCAGACCGCCGAGCGCACCAGCGGGTGCCGGAATCGCACCGGCGCCCCCAGCTTGAGCAGACCCGCGGCCTCGGCCGGCGCCGCGGCGTCCGGCTTGACGTCCAACCGGGCCAAGGCGCGCCACAGCAGCGGCCCATCACCGATCGGCTCCACAGCCGCGGTCAGGAGCAGAGTACGGGTGTCGGCGGGCAGCGCCTCGACGCGTCGGCGGAAGCCGTCCTCGACCCGGGTCGCCAGCGGCGCGACCCCCGGCCCGCCGAACCCGAACGCCAGCTCCGCCGGCGACAGCCCGCGGGGCAACTCCAGCAGAGCCAGCGGGTTCCCGCCGGTTTCGGCCACGATCCGGTCCCGCACGCGGTCGTCGACCGGCCCCGGCAACGCGGTGTCCAGCAAGGCTCGGGCCTCCGCGTCGGCCAGCCCGCGCACCGCGAGCTCGGGTAGACCGGTGACGACCTCCTCGTCGCCGGTGAGCCGTTCGGCGAAGACCAGCGCCACCGACTCGGCGTCCAAACGGCGCCCCACGAACGTGAGGATCCGCTGCGACATCAGGTCCAGCCATTGCGCGTCGTCGACCAGGCACAGCAACGGGGACTCGGCCGCCGCCTCGGAGAACAGGCCGAGAACGGCCAAGCCGACCAGCAGCATCTCGGGAGGATTGCCCGCGCTCAAGCCGAAGGCGACGCGCAGCGCCTCCTGCTGCACCGGCGGCAGCCGATCGATGTGCGACAGCATGGGAGCACAGAGACTTTGCAGGGCTGAGTAGGCGAAGTCGGACTCGGCCTCGACGCCGGCCGTGCGTACGGTTTGCATCCGCGTCGCTTGCCCGGCCAGGTAATCGAGCAGCGCCGACTTGCCGATGCCGGCCTCACCTCGGAGCACCAACACCCGGCTGCGTCCCCCGCGGACCTCGCGCAGCAGGCGGTCGAGTTCCTCCCGCTCGCGGTTCCGTCCGAGCAGTTGGTCTTTCGTGCCCTGTGCGATGTGGTCGTCGTCCACCGGTGTGTCCCCTGGTACGGGTCCCCCTGCCGGAGGAGCTTCGTCCTCATCCTACGAACAGCGGCCGGTCGGCCCCGGGTTCGCGGGGTTGGCGTAGCTCACACCGGTGGATTCTCAGGTGGTGACGTATTCCCCTTGCGCGGCACCGAACCGACGATGTTGTAGTAGCGGAACCCGCCCGGATTGGGCGGCAGACCGGTGTCCGGTCGGGTCGTCGGCAGACGCCTCGGCCCGCACACTGTCCCAGCCGCGCTGCGGGTACGGCGCGCTGGCCAGTCCGGCGGCACCCACGCCGAGCATGGCCAGCAGCATCCGGCGCCCGATCGGTGGGCAGTCCGGTGGGCAGTCCTCAGACGGTTCCGAGCGCTGGTCTTCCGTCATGAGCGGTCCACCGCCTTCAACGGTTCCCGGAAGGACTTGCGCAGCGCCGACGGGCCGACCAGGGGCAGCAAGGAGGCGAGGAGCTTGCCCTTGAACGCCTTCGGCGCCCGGGTCAACTCCACCTCGACCCGCGTGCCACTTCCCTCCGGCGTCAGCCGGAACACCCAGCCCCCGCCGGGCCCGAACAGCTTCGAGTCCTGGGTCACGATGACGACCCGGTCACCGTCCGGGTCCCATTCGTAGCGGGCACGCTCCCAAGCGGACGCGGTCCCCTCCGTCACCACCGCCCAGGTGTCGCCGATCTCGTGGACGACGAAGTGGTCGGCGTCGATCGAGGGCCAGGAGGCGGGCCGGGCGGGGCTGAAGTCCGTCAGCACCTCCCGCGCCTCTGATGGGGTCAACACGGATGCGAAGTGGAAGCGAATGGTCGTCATGCTCCGAGCATCGCCGCGCGCGCCTGGTCCGTGGATCCGTCAAACGACGGTCAGTCGTGCGTCCGTGCGATAGACGGCCCGGAAGGCCACGCGCCATCGCCTATTCCGGCGTTGCCACCGTGCCTTCGGCTGCGCGTAGCCGCGCCGGGCGGCGAAGGATTCTCGCTCGGTGGGGTTGTTGGATCGAGGCGGGCAAGCGCGAAGCGTCACGCATGGCCTTCACCTCCTGCGCGAACCTCGCGGTCAGTTTCCCGCATTCCGTGGCGGCGGCGTTGAACTCAGGCCAGCGCATCACGACACGGCTGTCCTTTGCAGCTGTGAGGCGCTCGCGTGTCTTCTCGGCGATGGTGTCCAGATCGACGTACGCGTTCGTGAGTTCCGTGGCCAAGGTGGCCACCGGCTCGGGCGCCTCCAGCAGCAGTATCGAATACGAGGTCCAGCGATCATGCTCGAAGGTGATGACTCGCCCATAAAGGCGGTCTCTGTCTTCGGCTGTGCTGACCCCTTCCCGCAGACTGATCAATAGCGTGCGCCAAGCCAACTCGAACTGGACACCAGCGCGGAGGAAGTCCGCGTATATCGCTCTGGTGACCTTCGCTTCTTCTGAGAGAGCAGCGGCCTCAAGCTGAGTTTGGTTCAGCCTCAGCTGCGTGCGTGCCGCGGTGATGCTGCCCCACATCGCTGCGCCGGCACCGAAGCCCCCGCCCATGAGTCCCACGATCGCCCCCGTCAGTTCTGACCCCATGCCGCTGAGCATGTAACAGAACACTGGTTTACTCAAGTGCTTAGACCCTGACAGCGGGAAGTGGCGGCCCGAGTGCGAGCGACCGGCGTCACGCGACAGCCACACCGTCGGAGCGCAGGCCGAACGGCCCTGACCGCCGCGCCGATCCTGGCGGAGGCTGGCAGGGTAGGGCAGAGATCCCGCACGATTCGAGGCGATCGCCATGCAGACCCGTATCGTCGTCGGCGTCGACGACTCCGACAACTGCTTGATCGCCGTCGCCTCGGCGGCCGCCGAGGCGGCGCTGCGCGGGCGGCCCCTGCACATACTGCACGCCGACCCGTTCGGGCAGCCGCTCACGACCCCGGCCGACGAGCAGCCGAGCGATTCCGGGAGCTGGATCCTGGACCGGGCGGTGGACTGGGCCCGGGCCGCCGAGCCGGTCGTCGAGGTGGACGGCGAGGTGGTACGGCGCTTCCCGCAGCAGGCACTGATCGACGCCTCGCAGACCGCGGAACTGGTGGTCATCGGCGACCGCGGACTGAGCGCCTTGCAGCGTGCCGTCGTCGACACGGTCGCGGGCGGCCTGGCGATGCAGTCGTCCTGCCCCGTACTCGTGACCCGCGGCGCGGGCGACCCCGACGGCCCGATCATCGTCGGTATCGACGGATCGGCGGCCGGGGAAGCCGCTGTCGGGTTCGCGTTCGCCGAAGCCGATCTGCGCGGATGCGACCTGGTCGCCGTGCACGCCTGGTCCCGGCCGGTCGCGTACGACGCGAGCCACACCCTCCCGCTGGTCTTCGACGAGGACGCCATCCAAGCCGGGGCCGAACGCCTGGTCTCCGAAGCC
The DNA here is from genome assembly GCA_019510485.1 of Catenulisporales bacterium. Lineage (GTDB taxonomy): Bacteria > Actinomycetota > Actinomycetes > Streptomycetales > Catenulisporaceae > Catenulispora. Next base: position 12,992 of record JAEKKI010000037.1, on the reverse strand, counting down.
CTGACCGGGTGGCACGAGAAACACCCCGACGTGCGGGTGCGGCACCGGCTGGTGCACGGCCGCGCGCGCCGGGTCCTGACCGAGGCGGCAAACGGCGGGCAGATGCTCGTCGTGGGCACCCGGGGGCGCAGCGTGCTCCCCGACGTGGAGCTGGGCTCGGTGAGCTCGCATCTGCTCCACGATGCGCCGAGCCCGATCGTCGTCGTTCCGCAAGCGTGGACTCCTGGGCATGCCTGACGGGCCCGACGGAGCGGCGACCGGGACGGTCCGCCGCCCGAAGCGGCTCTCGGCCTCCAGTTCATGCTCCGCGCTGGCGCCCCGCAATGGCTGCTGGCAGGGTCGTCCGGCCCGGGCCGGTCCGGCCGGCCGGCCCTGCTGCGGCCGGCCCGTGCACTGCTTGCCTTAAAAGAGACACCGTCCGCTGCCAAAAAGAGCGATGAGGAGCCAGGCCGGTTGATACTGAACATCATGACGCCGGCCAAGGACGTGGTCGTCGTGCACGCCGGCACCCCCTTCAAGGAGATCGCCCGCCGGCTGGCCGAGCGGCGGATCAGCGCCGTGCCGGTGGTCGACGAGCAGACCCGGGTCGTCGGCGTGGTCTCCGAGGCCGACCTGCTCCATAAAGAGAGCCGGCTCGAACCGCAACGGCCCTCGGTGTTCGCCGGCCGCCAGGGGGCGCGGGCCCAGGAGAAGGGCGACGCCGTCACCGCCGAGGGCTTGATGACCTCCCCGGCGGTCACCGTCGGCCCCGGCGACGATGTGGTACGGGCCGCCCGGCTGATGGCGGACCACAAGGTCAAGCGGCTGCCGGTGGTGGACAAGCACGGCCGGCTGCTCGGCATCGTCAGCCGGGCCGACCTGCTGGGCCTGTTCACCCGGCCGGACGCCGAGATCCGCTCGGAGGTCCTCGACGGCGTCCTGCTCAGAACGCTGTGGATCGACCCGCGCGAGATGGACGTCTCAGTGGCCGACGGGGTGGTGCGGCTGCGCGGCACCGTCGAGACCCGCAGCGTCGCCGAACTGGTCGGGAAGATGGTGCGGCACACCGACGGGGTCGTGGACGTCTTCAACGAGCTCGCCTGGGTCCGGGACGACAGCGGCGACAAGGTCCCGGCGGGCCGCCTTCACGGCGTGTTCGAGCACCGCCGCCCGGGAACGTGAGCACAGTCATAGGCCAGCACCCTCCGCCGTCTGGTCAACTGCGCCCACGCACCGGCATGCCGCGCATCCTGGCACAGCCAGCACCGGCAGCGCTTGGTCATTTCCCGCGCGCCGATGCCGCGCGAGCCGCACGGGTAGGCACGATCTTGTCGGCGATCAGGCCGACGACCAGTTTCCCAACGGAGCAGCTCGGCAAAAGCGGAGACCCGGGGATGTCATGCCGTCGCTGTCCGGGACGAAGCAATGGCGGACTGTTCCGCGAAGTGTCGCCGGTGCTGAAGCACGGAGATGAGGGCAAGCGTCGACTCGGCGCCCTGGTTCTCGTTGCGTCCCCGACGTTCCAGCCCGTCGCAACAACCGCCGGTGCGCTCGTCGGCCAGGGCGGTTCCGCTGTCGTTCTCGCCCAGGAACCACCCGGCCGCCAGTGCCACGCCCGCCGACCACCGGGTGTCGCCGGTCACCGCGAAGGCCCGTGCACAGGCGTCGGCCATCGCCGCGGCCTCGATCGGCTGCTGATCGAAGCCGGGAGCCTTCTGGTCCTGACCGCGGCCGCCGGCCGGCGTCGGGGACAGGTGGCCGCGGACGGTTTCCTGTTCCAACAGCCAGCCGAGAAGGGTCAGTCCGTCGGCGAGCACGCTGTCGTCGCCGAGGAGGTGGCCGGCGGCGATCCGCACTTCGGCGAGGGCGGCGTTGGCGTAGCCCAGCCGTTCCTCGGGCCAGGGCCAGGCGGGGTTCCCGCTCGGGGCTCCGATGAGTTCGGCGGCGTCGGTGAGAAGGTTCCGAGCCGCACCGCATCCCGGGTCGGCGGCCAGGATCTCGGCGGCACCGAGTGCGGCGAAGGCTGTGCTTCGCACCCAGGGCGACCGAAGGCGGGCGCCGGCTTCGAACATCGCCCGGGCGGAGTCCCGGATCCAGGGCGCCGGGCCGCGAGCGGCGGCCGTGCCCAGGCCCCACAGGGCCCGCCCCCACCAGTCGCCGACGCCGGGCTCGTCGTGCCAGCGGCGGTCGTAGCCGAGGCGGTTGTGGAAAGCCCCACCCGGGCTCTGGGCATGCGCGGTGAAGGCCAGATAGGTCTCGGCCAGAGCCACCAGATCGGGTTCCGGCTCCGGTTCGCGGCAAACGACGAGCAATCCTCGCGCCACGTCGTCGAGGCAGTAGCCGTGCTCGCGACGCGGCACCGCGCCTCGGGCGTGTTCGAACAACCCGGTGTCGTCGCTGAGCCGCCTCAGGTGTGCGAAGCAGGGGTCGGCGATGGTCCCGTTCGGCGGGATCCGCACCGTGATCACGCCGCGACCCCGGTCCTGGTGCCCAGCAGCGACTGCGCGAGCGACCGGTAGGAATCGGCCACGGCGGACCAGTCCAAGGTGGCGGCGATACGGCCGGAGGCGGCCGTCATCGATGCCGCCACAGCGGGCTGGGTGACGACTGAGCGAAGGGCCTCGGTCATGGCCGTGACGTCCCCGTGCGGCACCAGCAGCCCGGCTCCGTCCGCGAGAAGTTCGACGGCATGCGGGAACCGGGTGGCGACGATCGGGCGGCGGGCGGCGATCGCCTCGATGAGCACGCCCGAGGTCGCCTGCTCGGTCGACTCGTAGGGCAGCAGGACCACATCGGCGCTGCGGACCAGGTCCATCAGCGATTCGACGTCGCGATAGGCCGGATCGAACTCCACATCGGCCGACACGCCGAGGGACTCGGCACGGTCGCGCAGAGCGTCGCGATAGGCCTCACCCTCACGCTCCAGAACCTTGGGATGGGTCTGCCCGGCGACCAGGTAGCGCGGCGCCGGTGCCAGACCACGCAGCCCGGCGAAGGCTTCGATCGCCCCCTCGATGCCCTTGCCCGGCCCGAGCAGACCCCAAGTCAGGATCAGCGGACGTCTCGGGACCGCGACCGGCGTGGCGAACGGGTCGAACGAAGCCCGCGGGGACAGACGCCGGTCGGTCAGGGCGCCGTGCGGGATGACCGAGATCTTGGCGGGATCGATCAGGTACCCCTCGCCGAGCCGGCGCGCGGCCGTTCGGGACATGACCACGATCGCGGCGGCGGCGTCGCCAATCCGCTCCAGCACCTGGCGCTGGAGCACGGACGGGCTCGACAGGACCGTGTGCAGCACCACGATCGTCGGAACCGTCAGATTCGCCAGGACCTCAAGCACCTCGGCACCATCCCGGCCGCCGTAGATGCCGTATTCGTGCTGCAGGATCACCACGTCGAAGCGGTTCAGCGCCGCGGCCGCGGCGGCGGGACCGCCCGGTGAGCCGTTGACGAGCTGGGCGACGACGTCAGGGTGGATCGCCGGCTGTGCCCGGTCGACGACCCGGACCACTCCGGCCCGGTCACTGTCACCGGAGCTCTGGACGGTCAGGTGGCGCAGCAGCGCCGAGCTGAACGTGGCCAAGCCGCACTGGGTCGGCGGGTAGGTGCTGAGAAATCCATAGCTGGTCATGGGGAGCCCTCACTGGTTCCACGGGTGTCACAGCGTGATCGACCGGAGGACGGGCACGGTGATCAAGACCCTGCTCGTCCGGAGACTTTCGAGGCGATCGCGGCATGAGGGCGATCACTACCCTGACCGGATACCAAGGCGCGGAGCAGACGGCTCCGCTGTGCCGGTGGGCTGCACCGCCGCTGGAGGGCGGTATCGGTCCCCACAATAGCAGGAGGTCAGGAGTCGGGCCGAGCGCCCGTCGCGTCCCAACCGGGTGCGGGAGGCCACGTCAAGCCGCCGCGGCATCTCCGCCCCGGCGATCAGCGAACCCAGCACGCGGCCATCCACCTGCGACTCGATGGCTGGCCCAGGCGTCTCCGAGACGACCTTCACATCGATCCCGGCGGCCAGAGCCAGGGGCGCCGCGCCGTGTTTCAGGCAGGCTGACCTTGAAGCAGGCCGAGCAACGCGGCCTTGTCCGGTTTCCCGCTGACGGCCACCGGGACCTCGGACAGTGGGGTGATGGTCTCCGGCACACTGAGCTCGCCGAGTTCGGCGCGGACCGCTTGGCGCAGGGCGGCGTGGTCCAGGCTGCGTCCCGGGCGCGGGACCACGAAGGCGTGCACCGCCTCGCCGCGCAGGTCGCTCGGGGCACCGATCACGTAGGCCTGGTCCACGTCCTCCTGCGCCGCCAGCAGACGCTCGATCGGGCCCGCGTACACCGGCAGGGCATCGACGATGATCACTTCGCGGGCTCGACCGGTCAGATACAGGTAGCCGCCCTCCAGCCTCCCGAGATCACGGGTGCGCGCCCAGCCGTCCGGCGTCAAGACCTCGGCGGTCAGCTCGGGCTCGTCGAAGTATCCGCACATCTGGTAGGGCGTGCGCACCAGGATCTCGCCGTCCCGGATGTCCACCTCCACGGAGGGCAGCGGCCGTCCCACGGATGCGAGCACGCCGTGGGCGATATCCGTCGGAGTCAACGCGGTGAGCCCACCGGTCTCGGTCAGTCCGTATGAGGAGTAGACCACCGGGCCGAGCAGTTCGACCGCTTCGGCCAGCCGGTGTGCGGGCAGCGGCGATCCGGCGACCATGATCGCCGCCACGGTGGACATGTCGAACTCCGCCGTCCGTACCGCATCCAGCATCTGATACAGGCGCGGCACGTTCATGATCGTCGCGGTGGCGCGCAGCCGCCCGAACACCCCGGGGAACAGCGGGCCTTCACCAGGTGCGGGAAGTCGCGGGATCACGGCGGTGCCGCCGGAGAGCAGGCACAGCGCCAGGTGGTCCTGCACCACCGCACTGGAGAGCGTGCCGAACAGCAGATAGCGACTGGTACACCGGGCCAGTTCGACGGTGTCCGCGCACCAGTTCTCGGCATCCCACGACCAGTGCGCCGACAGCGCCTTGTAGGTTTGCATGCAGCCCTTCGGCCGGCCGGTGCTGCCGCTGGTGTACGCCACCCGCGCCACGTCGTCCGGCCTGGCCAGCACGACGGGGTCGGCCGCCGCACCGCGCAGCAGTTCGGCCACCCGGTCGCCGGTGAGCACAGTGTCCACGCCGCGCGAGAGCACGTGCCGGCGCTGGGGTGCCGAGTAGCCGGGATGCACGCCGATCACCCGGCAGCCCAGCGTGTAACCCGCGAGGTATGCGGCCACCGCTTCGGCGGTGACGTCCAAGTCCATGGCCACTCCGCTGCCCGGACCGATACCGCTCGATCGCAGCCCGCCGGCAATGGTGCCGATCATGCGGAGCAGTTCGGCGCCGGTCACGGCGAGGTCACCGTGCTCCACGGCGACGTGTTCCGGCCGAGCCGCCAGCGCATGGAGAACCGAGTCCGGGAATGCCATGCGTGCTTGCCTCCTGGGGATGAGAACGCCTGTCGGGAGCTGCCCGGTGTACCGGCGTGCCGCCCGCACAGCTGTCGGGAACGTCGATCGGCGGGTGAGTTCGCGGTGAGGTGGAGTGGCGGTGTCGAGGCGGGTGGGCCTCGTTCCGCTGCCGAGCATCGCGCGGGAAAATCAGAGCTTCCTCAGAAGGTTGACTCTCCGAAGTCATCAGATGTCCGCCAAGTCGTCCCGCCGCGCACGATCGTCGTCGAGTCCTGACTCCATGGCGAGGCTGAGATCGGTTCCGGCAGGAACGATCTTGACGAACAGGTCTGCGAGCTGTCCGGCGAGCTGGGCGTTCAGACCGCCTTGTCCTATGGCGCCGGGGAGCTGGTGCTCGGGGACGGCGACGACCGCCTGCTTGCCCTCGATGAGGATGTCGGTCGGCTGGATCTTGATGAGGGCGTTGATCAACATGGTCAGCCGGTCGCTGGAGTAGGGGACGATCTCGATCTTCTCGATGGTCATCCCGCGGGAGAGCAGGCGCTGGGAGCCGTCCTTGCGCTCGGCGCCCACACCGATGAAGGAACCTCTGACGCTCGTCGTCGGAAATGTGGGCGCCACGGCGATTCTTGTTCGGGCCGCAGGGACTCGGGCGATTTTCACGATCGCCACGTCGCCCGTCGTCAGCTCGGGAACGAAGCCGGCCACGACGCGCTCGACCAGAGCCGTGGCGGTCAGGGACAGGACGTGGCCGCGGCCCTCACGAGCCGTCGGCTCCATCGGTACCCCGGTGGCGTATTCGCCCAGAACCAGTGCGACAAGGGTGTGACCTGTACTCAAGCGGAGGCCGGGGTCCGCCTTGTGGACTTCTCGCACCGGAAGAACCGCCTCGTGCGCCCGGCCGGTCACCGGATCGTGGACGCTGCAGAGGTACGCGTCCGGCGTCGATCCGACGACGGTCGCGGTCACCGCCATCCCGGGTGTCGGGAAGTCGTCGGTGTGGTCACCGGAGTCGTTCAAGATGAACGCGGCGGCCTCGTCGGGTGTCAGGAGAAGGGTGTCCATGGTGAGCCGGACCAGCTTGACCGAGCGTCTATAGCAGCGCGGACACGAAACCAGGCCGCCGCCGCCTACCTTCAGGACTGTACCCACATGATCGTCCCGATCGCGGGGACAGGTCCACCGCGATCCGTCGACCGGGATGGCACCGAGCCGGCGAAGCAGCGTGAAAGGGTCCGCCGCGTTCGCCTCCACGATGCGCCGGTTCAACGGCGACACCGGAGGCGCGGGAACGACCTCGATGGATTCATCCCCCTTCGTGATCTCCATGCGATATTGCTGTGCTGCTCTCCTGATCGCCTCCAGATCCAGGCCTTGTCCCAAGGTCGACTTCTCGACCGGAAGCGGTTCGGTGCCGGTGGACAGCAGCGGGAGGCGCCACTGGGCTTTCTTGGCTCGCAGCGCCGCGACCCTGATCAACATGTGAAAGGCTGCCGACGCGGAGTCCGGTGCGACCATGCGCAGCCGTGCCGCGTACCGCAGAACCCCCGCCGTGTGCTCGTCGAGTCTCCCGTCAGGATCGGGCGGAAAGGGCACGGTGCGCATGCCGTCCACCGCGGGGCCGCCTACTTGTGCCCAGTGCACTACCTCCTCGGGCCGCACCACGCCGCTGATGTCCTCGGTGTGCCACCTGGCGTCGGCCAATTCGAGCACCTTGCCATCCGCGTAGGCGTCCACCCACCGGTGCGCGAATCCCACCACCGCGGAGTACGCCGGCAGGGCCGCCGCTCCGCGCGGGGCGATGAAAACGATCTTCGCGGCGGTGTCGCCCACACCCAGGCCACTGGCCCGCAACGCGTCGATCGTCGCGGCTGCCGGGTCGGCGTCCGCTCCGAGGGCCCACGGGATCTCGGTGGTGTTCTGTGCCAGGCCGGGCGGCGTCGGCGGAGAGTGCGTCGTCCTTATGGCGAGGTCATAACGCAATACCGAGTCAGCCGGTGGCGGGGCGCTGGGCGGCGACATGCCCACAGAGGCCATGTTCTGGTCGTTCAACCAGTTCGAAGTCTCGCTGCTGATCCAGATCTGCCGCCGTCGGTCCGGGTGGGCCGGCCGCTCCGACGACGGAACGGTGGGGTGGCGATCTAGCCAGCCGGAGGCCGCGGCGGCGGCTCTGTCAACGTCCTGCGGTTCGAGGTCCTTGCGGCCCAGTAGCGACAGAAGCACGAGCCTGGTGCCTTCGGCGTCGGGGTGGCGTTCGAGCCATGCGAAGGTGTGAATCAGTGCGCCTCGACTGCTCTCGGAGCCGAGGTCTCGCCGCGAAAGCAACGGATCGAGCACGTAAGACGCATTCACGTCGGTGCCGTGTCTTTCCAACCAGGTCAAGGCGGCGGCGACCGCGTCTTCGCTGTCCCGCGGATTCAGGCGTGTCTGGCGCAGCAATGGTCTGAGGACGTACCCGGCGTGCACAGCCGAATCGTGGCGGCCGAGCCAGGTCAGGGCGGCGGCGATCACCGGTCGGCTGTCCATCAGTTTGAGGCCGGTTCGGTACAGCAACGGCCGAATGACATACCCGGCATCGGCCGCGGTGGGGTGGCGTTCGAGCCAGGTGAAGGCGGCGGCGGCAGCCCGTCGGCCGTGTTGCGGATCGAAGGTCGTTTTGGAGAGCAACTGTTGAAGGACGTACCTGGCTTCGGCTTCGGTGGGATGGCTGCGGAGCCAGGTGAAGGCGGCGGCGATCACGCGTTCGCCGTCCTGCGGGTCGAGGCCGGACCGATCCAGCAACGGCCGAAGGACGTGCCGGGCATCTGCCGCGGCAGCATGGCGGTCGAGCCAGCTCAATGCGATCGCGACACTCTCCTGTGCCGTCTCCGGCGGCAGATCATCCCTCGCGACCAGCGATGCGAGCACATAACTGGCTTCAGGTAGCCGCCAGTGCTGCCCGAGCCAGGCCAGAGCAGTGGGTACCAGTGGGATAGCCGCGCGAGCACCAACCAGTGAGCGGGGGTGCAGGCAAATGGAGAGGAGGTGATGGGCGTGAGCGCTGGCGCCGAAGTCCGCGAGCCAGGGCTCGACGGCCTGTCCCCAGCATCGCACGGCGGCGTCGGACCAGGTGGCACTCGAGAATATGGCGGCGAGAGCGTAGACGCCCCCGGAGGGACTACGGCGCACGACCTGGCCGATATCGGCCGCGTTGGCCGTGAACCAGTCGTCCAGGATCGGCGTCACGGCGGCGGAGCGCTTGGCGAGTGCCAGGTCGTTGGCCAGCCGTCCGATGTTGACGGCGAAGCGGCCGATGGTCCGGGGATCGGTGAGACAACCGGACAGCAGCGCGTGGGTCCAGGCGCCGTCAGCGGCGGTGCCGCGCTCCGGAAGCACGACGGACTCAACGAGCTGATCGGTGACCGTGTCGTGGGCGACGGTGAGCACACCGTTGTCCTCTTCCAGCCAGCCCCAGGAGACGAGGGTGCTCACGACGTCCTCGGCGGTGGAGTCCACGGTGGAGTCCACGCCGGCCGCCTCGTTCAGGGAAGCCTGGGCGGCGGCGGTCACCTCGTGGCGTGGTTGCGGGCACGCGGCGGCCGCGGCCGCCGCGGCCAGCAAGTCGGCCGAGGCCCGCGCGGGCTTCAAGCCTCTTTCCCGGCCCACGACCGTCAGATCGTCCTCTCTGAGCCGGTTCTCGAGCCAGGCCGACAGTTCACCGCCGGACCGCAGGGCGGCCCGGTCCGGAAGTGGGATCCCGGCCTCCACCTGGCGTTCGATCTCGCGGGCGATCAGCAGCGCGATGATCGGCCGGCGTCCGCAGATCTCCACCATGCGATCCATGCCGAGCCGTTCGATGGCGGCGGGCGCCTGCTTCCGCAACGCCTTCCGGGTGACCAGGCGTTGGAACGATTCGTCCTGGCGCAGTTCCACCTCGTCGAAGAGCTGGTGCAGCCGGCTCCGGTGGTTGGTCCTGCGCAGCCAGCCGGGACGCACTGACGCGAGGATGGCCACCTCGATGTCGTTCCGGCGGGCCTCGGGAATCAGCCCGTGCTGCACCCGTGCCAGGTCCAGCTGCGACTCGTTGAGATAGTCGACCACGATCAGGACCGGGCTCGTCTCCGCGAGCACCTGCTCCCTGAGCTGGTTGATCGTTTCGGCGTCGTCGCTGGGCACGGCGTGCAGAACTCGCCAATGGGCCTTCAAGGCCTCCTTCCCGACCTCGATGCCGGTACGGGTCTTGCCGGTGCCCGCCGCGCCGACCAGCAGTACGCCGCGCCCGTCCGACTTCAGCAGCTTCCTGAAGATCTGTCTCGGGTGAGCCGGGTGGCCCTCACCCGGTGAGACGAAGGGCAGCTCGTCCTCGGTGAGGTTCTTCTTGAAGGTGCTGAACCCGGCGACGAGTTCCTTTTGCGGGAGCACCACCCGCAGCGGGTTTACGGGCGGCGTGCCGGGCGGGTCGATGTGTACGGTGTGCGGCCGCACCCCGTCGTCCAGCAGGGCTTCCTCGAAGTCAGGGTCCGTGAACACCCGGGCGATCGGCTCGGCCTGTGCGCTTCCGGTCCCCGCCACGGGCAGCCGCTCCGCCTGCACGCCGATCAGGAACCGGCCGTCGTCGGTGAACACGGCCGCGCCCGACATGCCCTGCCAGGGCTCGATCGTACGGTCCTGCGGGGGCGCGGTGACTATGGTCAGGTCCAGCAGCCCCGACTTCAGGTTGGAGCCCAGCTCGACGAACCCCGTGATCGCGCGGCTGTCCCGGCGGCGCAGTCCACGGAGCTCGGCTGTCTCGCCTTGCAGGGCGTAGACCGGAAACCCGATCGCCATGAACGGTAGGCGGCCGACGGCGTCCGGCAGCTTGCCGAAGGTCACCGGCGGTGCGGCATCGATCGCCGTGACGTCGTCCAGACGCAACAACGCGAGATCGTGATTCGCCGAACGCCACTGTTTCCTCGCGGGCAGCCGGACGTCGGTGCCGCCCAGACGAACCTCGCACGACGCCTCGCCGTCGCCGTCGAGCACGTGACCCGCGGTCAGAACCAGCCGGGAACTGATCCGGTAGCCGGATCCGTACTCGGCTTTCTCGCCCCGCTGGACGACGACCTCGGCCACCCGGGCCGTGTCGAAGCGGCTCATCGGCGGATCAGCCTTCGTTGAGCAGGCTCGACACGTCGTCGCTGGTCTTGATGGGGTCACCCGCCGCCGTCTCGGCCGTGAGGCTGAGCTTCACCACGTGGGTCTGCGCCGACTTCGCAGCCCTCTTGCCGCCCGCCGACAGCACCCAGAACTTCACACCGGCATTCCCCTCGCCGGTCTTCTCCACCTCGACCTGAATCTCCAGATCGATGGAGTTGATACGGAAGCGCACGTCCTCGCCGGCCGCGTTGATCCGAGCCCGATTGATCTCGGAACGCAACGACGTGAGCAGATCGGCGAGTTCGATGTCCTCCATGCCGCCCCTCCAGCCAGACGCGAAACAAGCGACGTTCGACGTAAGTATCGCAGATGACTGACGGTTCGCAGGGCCCTCATCCCGCCCAGCTCGCCGGAGCTAAGTCGCAGCTCGTCTCACGCGATGGCGCCTGCGAGACTTGGCTACCGAGACCAGCCAGACGACCAGCATGATCGCCAAGGCCAACACAACGGCCCCGACCCCTATGTGGATGTTGGAGTGTCCGTCGGCGAACTCCTCGTGGATCATCTCTTGATAGGTGCCCGTCGGGCCGCCGCGACCGATACAGACGGCCGAGTCTTTCGGCATGATCTCGTGGCCACACTTAACGAGGCCGCTAGCCGCGTCGTCGAGCTTCGATCTCCCCTCGAAAATGAGCCACACACCAAGGACGAGCAGGAACAAAGAAGGGAGCGCCCGGAGCAAGGCCAGTTGGCGGCGGGTCTTGGTCAGCACTGCCAGCGCGCGCTCAGTCCTGATGTCCGCCTGGCTTCGGACAATCACCACTCGCATGAGTACGGGGCCCAAGTCGGTGTGGATGCGCAGTGTCGCTCCGTCTTTCACCGGCGGAATGTGCACTGTCGCACCCTTGCCCGCCACATCGATTCTGCGCTCGGTACCGTACTCGGCCTCGCGAGGACTAAGACGCAGGATGCGCTTGATTTCTCTAGCGATGATGATCCCCCGGTCGCATGACACGTCCCAGCTGCATCGTGTTGCAGTTTACGTGTGCTGTCTAGCTTGCGGTCCGGCCGCCGTCGGACGGTGCTGGCGGATCGGCGATCCCGAGCCCGGCTGCTTGGCTGTCAGGTGAGCCCGATTCCGCCCGATAAGGAACACGGCGGAATCGGGCCCGTCCCGGCTCAGCCCAGACCGAGCGACGAAAGCGCGGTGGTCCAGTCCGTCAACATCGCGTTCTGCGCATCGTCGAGGCTGACGCTCCCGTTGCAGACCGCGGCCTTCAGCCGGTTCTCGACCGTGTCCTTGTTGGACGACGTGTACCCGGACCCGTCGTTATACCGCGGCTCCGGCCACAGGTTGGCCGGATCGCGCGGCGCGCCCCCGAGCTCCAGCGGCAGAAAGTGATCCTCCTCGTAGTCGCTCGTGCTGGTGTCGCTGTATCCGTACTCCGCGATCTGCTGCACCTTCAGCGCGGTGGTGTAGGACGACGGCGGACGGATGGTCGACGTCCAGCCGGACACGCAGATCGTCGAGTGGATCGTGCTCTGCGTGACGTTCGGGTTCAGCGCGCCCGGGGTACAGGCCGGATCCGGCAGCGGCGCGTACGAGGTCGAGCAGACGGCGTCCGCGTGCGCGGCCGGCGTGGTCGGACCGGCGAGCAGAGCGGTTGCCGCGACTGTCCCCGACAGGGCGACGAGCAGGGTCAAGCGGCGCGATATCGCGTACGACATGGGGGTGGCCCTTCCGGCGTGTTGGAGGTGGTGCTCGCCGGGGAAGCTACTCACGGGCGGCGAGGGGCACAATAGCCTGATATCAGGTTTCGATTATCGGCCGCCGACGGATAACCTCCCGGCCGACTGGCGTTCTTCCGGCCGGCGCGCCGCCTCCCCTGGACGCCCCGGACTCCGATGACGCAGACGTCGGCCACGGCCGGGTGCTCGGCGAGCACCTGCTCGACCTCGATCGGGTAGACGTTCTCGCCGCCGGAGATGATCAGGTCCTTGACGCGGTCGAGGATGAACAGGAAGCCGGCCTCGTCCCGGTAGCCGGCATTGCCGGTGCGGAACCAGGCAACAGCCTGGCCCGTATGGAGGCCCGGTCGCTGCTCGGCAGGCTCTTCGTCCGGTTCCCGCGGATGCGGCTCGCCGGCGAACCCGAGCGGTTCCGCTCCAACTTCATCAACGGCATCCGCCGGCTCCCGGTCCTGCTCGGCCCGGCCCACTAGTCACTCGTACCGGCTTACGGCATACCGCATACCGCATACCGCATACCGCCCAGGAGGCGATCCAGATGAAGATCCTGCTCGACCGCGGGAGTGCACCGGGCTCGGCATCTGCGAGTCCTTCTCCGCCGCGGTCTTCGAAGTGGACGACGACGGCACTCTCGTGCTCGGGACCGAGGTCGTGCCCGACGGGAGACTGGCCGAGGTCCAGGCGGCCGTCACCGGCTGCCC
>JAEKKI010000321.1 GCA_019510485.1 Catenulisporales bacterium | reverse complement strand
CCAGTGAGTCGCTGACGGTCGGCGGGGCCAAGGTGTACTCCCTGTACATCAATCCACGCAACGCCTACTGGCACGACGGCTCGTCCTCCGGGATGCCGCGCGGCAGTGCACCGCAGGGTGCGTACATGGTGACCAGCGGAACCCACGTCAACGGCGGCTGCTGCTTCGACTACGGCAACAGCGAGACCGACCGCCGGGCCGACGGCGCCGGGGCGATGGACGCGATCTACTTCGGCACGAGCTGCTGGTTCGGCGGCTGCTCCGGGAGCGGCCCGTGGGTCCAGGCAGACCTGGAATACGGGCTCTACTCCGGCGGAAGCCAGTCCTGGAACTCCCAGCAGCGGGCCTTCAACAGCCGCTACGTCACGGCCATGCTGAAGAACAACGGGACTACACAGTTCGCGCTCAAGGGCGGGGACGCCCAATCCGGCGGATTGACCACGCTGTGGAACGGTTCTCTGCCTCCGGGCTACAGCCCGATGCGGCAGCAGGGCGCCGTCATCCTGGGCAGCGGCGGCGACTGCTGCGCCACGGGCGGCGGCAACCAGAGCCTGGGAACCTTCTACGAAGGCGCCATCACCGCCGGCTATCCCAGCGACGCCACCGACGACGCCGTGCAGGCCAACATCACCGCGGCCCAGTACGGCACGGGCAGCAGCGACCAGTCCTCCGGGCCGCTGCACGCGGTCGGCGCGGGCAAGTGCCTTGACGTGCCGAACTCCTCGACCACCGGGGGCACCCAGACGGATATCAGGAGCTGCTCCGGCGTGGCCGGGCAGACCTGGACGCATACTTCGGGCGGCGCGTTGACCGTCTACTCCGGAGGTACCCAGATGTGCCTGGACGCCAACGCCAAGGGCACCACCAACGGCACCAAGGCCATCATCTGGACCTGCAACGGCCAGCCCAACCAACAGTGGAACCTGAACTCCAACGGCACCGTCACCGGCGTGCAGTCCGGGCTGTGCCTGGACGTCACCGGCGCCAGTACAGCCGAGGGCGCACTGGTCGAACTGTGGGCGTGCAACGGCGGGTCCAACCAACAGTGGCATCTCGGATGACGCCCACTGATTCCCCCATCGACCGACCCATCGGAGATCGCAGATGCCCCTTCGTAACCACCTGACCCGCTTCCGTAGGAGCTGGTATGCCGCCGTGGCTGCCGCCACGTCGTTAGCCGCCATTCCGCTGATCGCGTTCACCGTCTCGGCACCGCCGGCGCAGGCGTTGAACAACCAGCTCGCGCTGACCCCGCAGATGGGGTTCAACGACTGGAACGCCTACGGCTGCAACGTCTCGGAGTCGCTGATCAAGT
>JAEKKI010000320.1 GCA_019510485.1 Catenulisporales bacterium | reverse complement strand
GGCGGCGGAAACCGCGTCATGAACTTCGGCAAGTCCAAGGCCAAGCTGGTCAGCAAGGACACGCCGAAGACCACCTTCGCCGACGTGGCAGGGACGGACGAGGCGATCGAGGAGCTCCACGAGATCAAGGAGTTCCTCGAGAGCCCCGGCAAGTTCCAGGCCATCGGCGCCAAGATCCCCAAGGGCGTGCTGCTCTACGGCCCGCCCGGCACCGGCAAGACCCTGCTCGCCCGCGCCGTCGCCGGCGAGGCCGGAGTGCCGTTCTACTCGATCTCCGGCTCGGACTTCGTCGAGATGTTCGTCGGTGTCGGTGCGTCGCGCGTCCGTGACCTGTTCGAGCAGGCCAAGGCCAACGCGCCGGCGATCATCTTCGTCGACGAGATCGACGCCGTCGGCCGGCACCGCGGCGCCGGTCTGGGCGGCGGGCACGACGAGCGCGAGCAGACCCTCAACCAGATGCTGGTCGAGATGGACGGCTTCGACGTCAAGGGCGGCGTCATCATGATCGCCGCCACCAACCGCCCCGACATCCTCGACCCCGCGCTGCTGCGCCCGGGCCGCTTCGACCGCCAGATCGCGGTCGACCGCCCCGACATGGCCGGCCGCCGGCAGATCCTCGAGGTGCACGCCAAGGGCAAGCCGATGGCGACCGGCGTCGACCTGCAGGTCATCGCCCGCCGCACCCCCGGCTTCACCGGTGCCGACCTCGCCAACGTCGTCAACGAGGCCGCGCTGCTGACCGCGCGCACCGGGCAGAAGCAGATCACCCTCGAGACGCTCGAGGAGTCGATCGACCGCGTCATGGCCGGGCCGCAGCGACGCACCCGGCTCATGAACGACAAGGAGAAGAAGGTCACGGCCTACCACGAGGGTGGGCACGCCCTCGTCGCGCACGCGCTGCCCAACACCGACCCGGTGCACAAGCTGACGATCCTGCCGCGCGGCCGCGCCCTCGGGTACACGATGGTGCTGCCGGAGGAGGACAAGTACTCCCAGACCCGCGCCGAGCTCCTCGACACCCTGGCCTACGCCATGGGGGGCCGGGCCGCGGAGGAGCTGGTCTTCCACGACCCGACGACCGGCGCCTCGAACGACATCGAGAAGGCGACCGGCATCGCCCGCGCCATGGTCACGCAGTTCGGCATGAGCGAGAAGCTCGGCGCCGTGAAGTTCGGCCAGGAGTCGGGCGAGGTCTTCCTGGGCCGCGACATGGGCCACCAGCGCGACTACTCCGAGGAGGTCGCCGCTCAGGTCGACGCCGAGGTGCGGACGCTGGTCGAGACCGCCCACCACGAGGCGTGGGAGATCTGCGTGGAGTACCGCG
>JAEKKI010000229.1 GCA_019510485.1 Catenulisporales bacterium | reverse complement strand
GAAGGCGCCGCCCTGCTCGGCGTCACGGACCTGCTTGTCGACGCCGGCGGCGAAGCGCTCATGCCAGGAACTCATGCTCTATTGTCGCAAAACGCTTCCGTGCTCTGCTCTAGGCAGCCGCACACAGCCGCCACACCGGCAGCGGCGGGCGCGCCCCCCTGGCCCCACGACGCACCGGATCCGTACAGTGGGACCCAACAAGGTTACCGGACGGTAGGTGAGGTGGAGCGGCGATGGACGACACAAACCCCACGAACCCCACCACCGCCGAAGCCAAGCACTACGACCTGGTGCTGTTCGGCGCCACCGGCTTCACCGGCTCCCTGGTCGCCGACTACCTCGCCGAACACGCCCCGCCCACCGCCCGCTGGGCCCTGGCCGGCCGCTCCGAAACCAAACTGCGCACCGTACGCGAACGCCTCGCCGCCACCCACCCGCACCTGGAAGAACTGCCGCTGCTCACCGCCGACGCCACCGACCCCGCCGCCCTGCGCGAACTGGCCGGCAACACCCGCGTCGTGATCAGCACCGTCGGCCCCTACCTGCGCCACGGCGAACCACTGGTCGCCGCCTGCGCCGAGGGCGGATGCGACTACGTCGACCTCACCGGCGAACCGGAATTCGTCGACGCCATGTTCCTCAAACACCACGCCCGCGCACTCCAAACCGGCGCGCGCCTGGTCCACGCCTGCGGATTCGACGCCATCCCCACCGACCTCGGCGTCCTCTACACCATGCGCCAACTGGGCCCGCAGACCGGACCGGTGCGGGTGCGCAGCTTCATCCGCGCCCACGCATCCGTCTCCGGCGGCACCCTGACCACGGTGCTGTTGGCCATGTCCCGCCCGGCCGCCGCCGCCCGCGCGGCCAAGGCCCGCCGCGCCGCCCAGCCGCCGCCGGAGGGAAAAACCGTCGGCACGCTGACCGGACCGCCGCGCCACGACGCCGTCGCGCACGCCTGGATCGCGCCGCTGCCCGCCATCGACGTGCAGATCGTGCTGCGCAGCGCCGCCGCCCTGCCCGAATACGGGCCCGACTTCCGCTACGGCCACTTCGCCGCGGTACGGCGGCTGCCGGTCGCGCTGGCCGCGCTGCTGGGCATCGGCGCCCTGGCGGTGGCGGCGCGGATCAAACCGCTGCGGGGCGCGCTGAGCACCATCGTCAAGCCGGGTGCGGGCCCTGACGCGCAGCGGCGGGCCGAAAGCTGGTTCACGCTGCGCCTGCACGCCGAAACCGACGCCGGCCGCAGCGTGATCACCGAAGTCAGCGGCGGCGACCCCGGCTACGGCGACACCGCGAAGATGCTCGCCGAATCAGCGCTCTGCCTGGCCTTCGACGACCTGCCGGCGGCCGCCGGGCAGCTCACCACCGCCACCGCCATGGGCGAGGCGCTCATCGAACGACTGACGCGCGCCGGGATCGCGTTCCGGACGCTCACCGAGATGCCGACCCGCGCCCCGGGACCGCCGGCGCCGCAGCGGCGGGCGTGAGCGGCAGCGGCTACGACGCGCGCCGGCACCGGCCGGGCGGGAACCACACCGCCCGGCCACTCACGGCAAAGCCGGCGCCTACTCGTCGGCGCTGGCCCACCCCTCGACCAGACCCCGCGCCAGCGTGTGCCCGCGCATCATGAAGTGCAGAACCGCGATCGTGCTGTCCGGCGTGACACCCAGATCCCGCACCGAATCCACATCCAGAGCGTGCACCGCGACGATGTACCGGTGCCGCCCCGTGCCCGGCGGCGGACCGAACCCGACGTACTGGCGCCCGCCGACCTCGTTCGGCAAGTGGAACCCATCCCCCGGCAGCGAATCGTCGCCCGCCCCGGCGCCGGCGGGCAACTGGGTGGCATCACCGGGCAGGTCCGCCAAACCCCAGTGCCAGAACCCGGAAGGAACCGGCGCATCAGGGTCATACATGCTCACCGCGACGCTGCGCGTACCCTCCGGCAGCGGCCCCCACGACAGCTGCGGCGAGACATCCCGCCCGCCGGGCACACCGAACGCGCCGCCACCGCACTCGGCCGGCAGCCGCCCCCCGGGCTGGAAAGTCTGAGAAGTCACCGTCAACGACGGCACCTTCTCCGCATTGCTGTAGGGCATGTAGGACACCGCACACCACTCCCGTCCGACGACGTTATCGAACACTGATACTGACCCTGACCGGTACCGATCCGGTGACCATCACCCTACGGAACAGCCGACACCGACCGCCACGACCGCCACGACCGCCACCCGTGACCGACCTCACCGGGCCACCTCCCACCCCGAACAGCCCTGCGAAGCCTAAAATCAACCCACCAGCACACCCCCCGCGAGGAGACGCCCCCTTGGCCACGTTCGAGTCGCTCATGGACCTGCTCGACCTGGAGCGGATCGAAGACGACCTGTTCCGCGGCGCCTCCCCCGACACCGACATCCAGCGAGTCTTCGGCGGCCAAGTCCTCGGCCAAGCCCTCACCGCCGCCACCGCCACCGTCGAACCCGACCGCACCGTCCACTCCCTGCACGCCTACTTCCTGCGCCCCGGCGACCCGGCCGCACCGATCGTCTACGAAGTCGACCGCTCCCGCACCGGCCGCTCCTTCTCCACCCGCCGCGTCGTCGCCCGCCAACACGGCCGCAACATCTTCGTCATGTCCGCGTCCTACCAGATCACCGAACCCGGCCTGGACCACGCCGACGACCGCCCCGACGCCCCCGACCCCGAAACCCTGTCCGCCATCCCCACCGAACCCGCCGACGACGGCGAAGACGCCCTGTGGAACATCCTCTACCGCCGCTGGACCGCCTTCGACATCCGCCGCGTCCCCGACACCGGCCCCCAGCGCCGCCAAGTATGGCTACGCACCTCCGCACCCCTGCCCGACGACCCCCACCTGCACACCGCCGTCCTGGCCTACGTCTCCGACCTCACCTTGCTGTCCACCACCCTGATCCGGCACAACCTCCTGCCCCACAAAGAAGTGCAGATCGCCTCCCTGGACCACGCCATCTGGTTCCACCGCCCCGCCCGCGCCGACGACTGGCTGCTGTACGACCAGAACTCACCCTCGGCCTCCGGCGCCCGCGGCCTGGCCACCGGACGGCTGTTCACCCGCACCGGGACGCTCGTGGCCACCGTCATGCAGGAAGGGCTGCTGCGGCTGCACCCCGCACCGTGAAACAGCGGTGATCCGCTAGTCTCAACGGCGTTCCCACCCGACCCGCGGCCACCCAAAGAATGAGGTCAGCGCGCAGATGTTCGTGTACCAGGCGGCGAAGCTCATCGTCGAGCCCCTCGTGAAACTGCTCTACCGCCCCCGGGTCGAGGGCCTGGAGAACATCCCCGCCACCGGCGCCGCCATCCTGGCCGCCAACCACCTGTCGTTCTCCGACTCCTTCTTCATCCCGATCGTCGTACCCCGGCATGTGACCTTCATCGCCAAATCCGAATACTTCGACGCCCGCGGCCTACGGGGACTGTGGAACAAATACTTCTACGCCCGCTTCGCCGGCGCCGTGCGCGTCGACCGCTCCGGCAGCCGCAACGCCACCACCGCCGCCCTGGACGGCGCCGTCGCGGTGCTACAGCGCGGCGGACTGTTCGGGATCTACCCCGAAGGCACACGCTCCCCCGACGGCAAGCTCTACCGCGGCCGCACCGGCATCGCCGAGATCGCGCTGCGCACCGGCACACCCATCATCCCGATCGGCATCATCGGCACCGACCGCATCCAGCCGCCCGGCAAGAAACTGCCGCGCCTGGGCCGCGTCACCATCCGCATCGGCGCCCCGATAGACCTCACCGAAGCCAAAGCCCTCGGCAAACCGGCCCTGGTACGGCGAGCCATCACCGACGAGGTGATCGAGCAGATCCAAAAGCTCTCCGGACAGGAATACCGGCCGGTCTACGCCTCGGACGTCAAGGAAGGCAAAACGGCGGCCTGATCCACCCGCGGCCGCCGCCCCGCCTCACTCACTCAAAACCTCAAGCCGTGGCCACGCCCCCGGCATCGCCACCGGGCTGAATCGTCACCGCACCGGACAGCACAGCCTGCGCCTCCGGATGCCCGGCCGCCGCGGCGGCCTCGAACCACGGCAGCGCCTCCTCAGTCCTGCCGCTCTGCTGCAACAGCACCGCCGAGTTCCACATCGCCGGCACATGCCCCGCCGAAGCCGCGGCCAGGAACAGGCGCTCGGCATCGATCAACGCACCGGTCTGCGCGGCCACCACACCCAGCGCATAGGCACCAGAGGGATCCCCGGCGTTCATCGCCCGCTGAAAAGCCTCCGCCGCGCCCTGCTGATCCCCGGTCGCCAACAGCACCTGGCCATACACGACCTCCGAACCCGGGGCGTCGGACTCCCGGCCCTTCTCCGCCGCCGCCAAGGCCTCCTCGACCTCCCCGCGCGCCAACGACAACAGCGCGTAATTCACCTGCGCATGACCGTCGCCCTCATCGGCACCCCGCTTGAAGCAGTGCATCGCCTCCTCGACCTCGCCCTGCATCAGCAGCACGTTGCCCAGGTTGTTCACAGCCCGGGTCTCCCCGGCATCCACCGCCTTGCGATACCACTCCGCCGCCTGCGCCAAATCCCCGCGCCGCTGCGCCAACACCCCGATGTTCGCCATCGCCGAACCCACCTCGGCCTCGGCCCCCCGCCGATACCAGAACTCCGCCTCGGCCGGATTGTCCCAATGATTCATCCGGCCCAGGTTCACCGCCGCCTCCGACGACCCCAGCGCCACCGCCTGCGTCAACCAGGCCACCGCCGCATCGCTCTCCCCGCGCACCGCCAACAGCGTGCCCAGGTTGTTCGCCGCCTCGGCCTCACCCAGCTCAGCGGCCGCGGCATACCAGCGCACCGACGAATCGAAATCCTCACGCCCCTGATACACCAAGCCCAAACCGAACATCGCCGCCCGGTTGCCGGCCCCCGCCAACGGCGCGAACACCGCCTCGGCCGCGTCCAGCTCACCGGCCTCGAACGCCGCGAACCCCCCGGCCACCTCCGGGTCGGCGTCGAACGCCGCCGAAGGCGCCTGCGCCTGCAACTCCGTCACCGCCTCGGCGCCGCCCACCTCGAGCCCGCCGGCCTCGTCAGCCCCGCCGATCTGCTGCTCAACCTCGGACACGCTAGCTTCTCCCAATCCGCGCCACTATCCCACCCGACGACTCTCGCCGAGGAACCACCAAAGAAAATCACACCGGACGACAACGGGAGTATCCGGCACCACCCCCGCCGCACGCCAGTCACCACACCGAACAAGTCGCCCATCGCCAGCCGGTCCCCGCCCCCACCAGGACGAAACCGAACCCATCGGAGCCCCCACACCCACGCCACGGTGAACGGGGACTGAAACGCAGCCGAACATTCGGCGCACACCCGGTCCAAAGCCCCGGCGCCCGCCCCGCACCACCGCCGACCGCAAGGCCCTGACCTGCGACTGTATCCCACACGAGTGCCAAACCGCCGTGTCGC
>JAEKKI010000036.1 GCA_019510485.1 Catenulisporales bacterium | reverse complement strand
GGGTCCGGCGCGGGCCGTCGACCAGGCGGGCGATGCCGAAGTCGGCCAGCCGCGGCACCAGGGCGCCGCCGGAGTGGTCCAGCAGGATGTTCTCGGGTTTGACGTCGCGGTGGATGATCCCCTGCGCGTGCGCGGCCGCCAGGCCCTCGGCGGTGCCGGCGACCAGGAGCACGGCCAGCTGCGGGCGCAGCACCCGCTCGTTCTCCAGCAGGTGGCGCAGGTCCGAGCCGCGGACCAGGTCCATGACCAGAGCCAGGTCGGTGCCGTCCACGACGAGGTCGCGCACGCCGACCACGTTGGGGTGGTGCAGGCTGGTCAGCGCGGTGCGCTCCTGCACGAAGCGGGCGATGAGGGTCTGGTCGGCGGCGAGGTCCTCGCGCAGGAGCTTGACGGCGACCGGCCCGTCCGGGCCCTCGCCCTCCCAGACGGTGCCGCACGTCCCGCGGCCCAGCACCGTGGTGATGGTGTATCTGCTGCCGATCTTGCGTGGCGCCACGAGGTCTTCCCGCTCCTTACCGCTGGCCGTGTCCGCCCGTCGGGGGAGATGAAGGGGGACACGAAACTTTCCCGCGCCGCACGCCGTTCGGGCAAGCGGGCTCGCCGTAGGGCCCGCCGCCGCCTCATGGCGACTGGGTCGGATTGGCCGGACCCTTGGGCACCTTCTCCAGGTGCACCTTGTGCGCGATCTGGTGCCACTCGTTGGAGATCCAGTTGTTCAGGTCGTTGCTGGCGCCGTTGACCTTGGCCATGACCCAGTTGACGCCGGTGTAGACACCGAACGCGATCAGCCCGAGGATGGCCAGCTTGACGAGGCAGCCCAGCGGCATTCCACGGCGCCGCTTGACGACCGTCTTCTGGACCGGCGGCTGCGACCGGGGCTGCTCGCGCTCGCGTTCCCGCTCGCGGGGCGGCTGCTGGCGCGGCATCACCGGCGGCTGGTTCGGGGTGTAGGCGACGGGGCGCGGCGGGGCGGCGGCGCTGGCCTGGAACTGGGACGGCTGGTAGCTCTGCTGGTTCGGGTACTGGCCGCCGGGGCCGGGAGCCGGGTAGGGCTGGGTGGGTGCGGGCTGCTGGTAGCCCTGCGGGCCCGGCTGCTGGTAGCCCTGCGGACCGGGCTGCTGGTAGCCCTGCGGTGCGAACTGCGGCTGCGGCGGGTAGGCGGCCAGGCGCTGGTGCTGGTTCTGGGAAGGCTCGGGCTGGTGTTCTTGGTGGAGGTGGTCCAGTTGCCTCTGCATCTGCGGCGGCAACTGCTGCTGCGGCGGCGGCCCGGACGGGCGGCGCGAGACGCCGGCGCCGATCGCGTTGGGATCTGAAGGGGCATCCCAGCCGGGGACCTTCGGGGGTTCGGCGGCTCGGCGGGAGACCCCGGCGCCGATGGCGTCGGGCTCCGAGGGCGCGTCCCAGCCGGCGATCCGGCCGTCGACACGCTGGGGACGCTGCGGGAGCGGAGCGGGGTTGGCGGCGGGGCGGACGACCGGGACGGTGGGTTCGATGTCTGCTGCCGCGGCGGACGCGGCCGCGGCAGCTGCCGCGGCGGCCGCCGCAGACACGTGGGGCATCGCGGTCGTCGGAGCGCCCGCGGAGGCCGGAGCGGCGTCGGAGGCGGCCGGGGCGGGCATCGACACGTCACCCTGCGCTCCGTCAGCGCCACTGGCGTTCGCGCCGACGCCGACACCAGCACCAGCCCCGGAGCCCCGGTTAGCGGCGGGAATCGGCGGCAGCCGCAACGTCCCGTACCGGCCCTCGACCGGCAGATGATGCGTGGGCTCGCCGTCCGGGCCGCCGACGTCCCGGCCCACAGCGGCCCGCAGCTGCGCCGCCAGCGCGATCGCCGACGGCCGCGCCTCGGGCTCCTTGACCAGAGCGGCGGCGACGACCGGCCACAGCCGCTGCGGGATCTCGGCCGGACGCTCCGGGACGGTGTTCATGTGCTGCCGGAAAACGCTCACGGCGTCCGGGCCCCGGAAGACCGGGTGGCCGGTGATCAGCTCGTAGAGCATGACGCCGGCGGCGTACACATCGGCGGCCGGAGTGGCCTTCTTCCCGGCCACCACCTCCGGCGCCAGGTAGTACGGCGTGCCGACGACCTGGTGGGTCCGGGTGACCGAGGGCGCGTCGGCGATGCGGGCGATCCCGAAGTCGGTCAGCAGCGGCCTGAGACCGCCGTCGGCCTGCGCCAGCAGCACGTTGGCGGGCTTGATGTCGCGGTGCACGATCCCGGCGGAGTGCGCCACCGCCATGCCCTCGGCGACCTCGGCGACCAGCAGGCCGGCCTCGTCCGGGGCCAGCCGGCCGCGCCCGGCCAGGTACTTCTTCAGGTCCGGGCCCTCGACCAGCTGCATCACCAGCGCCAGGATGTCGCCCTCGACCACCAGGTCGCGCAGCCGCACCAGGGAGCGGTGGTTCAGGCCGACCAGGGCCGCGCGCTCGCGCAGGAAGCGCGTGACCACGTCGGCGTCGGCGGCGAACTCCTCGAGCAGCACCTTGATGGCGACCGCCTCGCCGGTGGCCCGTACCCGGCCGCGCCAGACGGCGCCGAACGCCCCGCGGCCGATCTCGTCGTCGAGCTCGTACCTGCTTCCGATCGCCCTGCCCACGCTGCTCCTCATCCCCCCAAGTACCTAAGGACCACTGCACTGTACGTGTCGCTGAAGAACCCTCCCAGAACACGCGCTAAGGCAGCGTGAGAAGAACCCTCCAAGGCAAAGACTAGAGCTTGGAAGCCTATCCGTGTCGTGTACCTGTCCGTCATGCGAGGATGCACCCCATGCAGATCCGGCTCACCGTCACCCGTACACAAGGATCCCGCCAGACCTCAGCAGACGTTCTGGTGACCGCCGAGCCGGGCGCCACCTTGTCCACCGTCGCACAGCAGTTGCGGACCGCCGCGGGAGTCACCGCCCCGGGGCGCCTGTTCGCCGGGCTGGACCCGCTGGACGACGACGCGCCGCTGGGCCGGCCGCTGCTCGTGGACGGTGCCCGCTTGTGGCTGGACGCGCCGGGAACGCCGACGACGCTGATCGGGAGTCTCGCGCTATATGTCGTGTCAGGTCCGGACGCGGGAGGCGTTCACCTGCTCGCTCCCAAGGATGATGTCCGCGGCGAAGCCGCTGTGAGACAAAGCGGCGGCGAACTGCCGATCCGTATCGGCCGTGGCGCGGACGCCGACATCCGCGTCGACGACCCCGACATCTCCCGCATCCACGGCGAACTCCTAGTCCGCTACGAGCACGACTACATGCGGGTATATGTCCGTGATCTGGGCTCTACGAACGGTATGACCCTGGACGGCGCCCAAGTCGGCGGCGCTCCGGTGGAGATGCGTCCGGGCTCTCTGTTGCGCGCCGGAGAATCCTCAATAGCGCTGTCTGTAGAAGCGGGCGGAGTACCGGATCTACCGGTGCACCCCGACGGCGCCGGCCACGTATCGGTCGGCCGGGTCGGCTGGGGACGCGGCCAGGTCGATCCGCCGCAGGTCCGCATCGACCTCCCGCCGCGTCCTCCCGAGAAGGGACGCCCCGCCGCCCGCCGCTTAGCGATGGAACAGTACGAGCGCGCCCGCGCGGAAGCGGACCGCCGGATCGCCGGCGCGCTCACCGCCGAGGCCCGCATCCGGCGCGAGGCGGCCCCGGACCCGGCGACGCTGCTGGTGTCGGCGGTGCGCCCGGACGCGCGCCTGTGGGAGCGCCGCCCCGGCGAGCCGGACTTCCTGCGGCTGCGCCTCGGCACGGCGGCACTGCCGTCGAACATCACCGTGGTCGGCGGCAAGGCGGTGCAGCCGCGGGTGCCGACCGTGCCGGTGACCGTGGACCTGGCCCTGTGCGGTGTCGTCGGCCTGGTGGGGCCGCGGCCGGAGCTGGCCCGGCTGGCGCGCTACGCCGTGGCGCAAGTGGCCGGGGCGCACAGCCCCAAGTACGTGGAGATCGTGATGGTGGCGCCGGAAGCGCCGGCGGAACCCGCCGCCCCGCAAGCCGGCGAGGAGCACTGGCGCTGGACCCGCTGGCTGCCGCACTTGATGCCGGAGGACGGCCAGGACTGCACCCGGCTGCTGGGGCTGGGCCCGGACCAGGCCCGCGCGCGGCTGGCCGAGCTGGTGACCCGGATCCGCACCCGGCGCGGCGATGCGCCTGCCCCGATGCGTGGAGTGACGGCGGCCCCGGACTCCGGGCGCGCCGTGGTGCTGGTCGTGGACCCGATCGGCCCGCTGATCGACACCCCGGAGCTGGCCGAGGTGCTGGCCGAGGGCCCGGCGGCGGGCGTGTTCACGCTCTGCCTGGCAGACCGCGCCGCGCAGCTGCCGCCGGAGACCCGCGCGATGGTCACGCTCGGCGGCGAGGTGAACTCCCGGCTGCGGGTCGACACGCCGAACGCCGCGCCGATCGAGGGCGCGGTCGCGGACATGGTGTCGATCGCCTGGGCCGACCGCTTCGCCCGGGCCCTGGCGCCGCTGCGGGACAGCCGCGAGACCCCGACCTCGCCGGAGGAGCAGACCCGTATCCAGCGCGCCTCCCCCATCTCGGCGCTGCCGGAGCAGGTGCGGCTGTTGGAGCTGCTGGGCCTGGAGCTGCTGACGCCGGCCAAGCTGGCCGCGCGCTGGGCGGCGCAGCCCTCGACGCCGCGGGTGGCCCTGGGCCGGACCGCCGACGGGCCGCTGGCCGTGGAGCCGGCACACCTGCTGATCGGCGGCGACTCCGGTTCCGGGGTGTCGGAGCTGGTGCGCTCGGTGGTGGCCGGGCAGGCCGCCACCAACCACCCGGACACCCTGGACATCGCGCTGGTGTCGGCCGGTCCGGGCAAGCCGCTGGCGGCCTGCGAGGACCTGCCGCACGTGTTCGAGTACGTCGACGCCTCCGCGGTCGGCCAGGAAGCACTGGACCGGCTGGTGCGGCGCCTGGAGTACGAGCTCGACCAGCGGGAGTGGCCGCCGGAGGCGGAGCCGGACCCGGGCGATGCGGCCACCGTCGCCTCCGACGGTGGAACAGCGGGCGTCGGCAGCTCGCTGGCCGTGGTCACCCAGGCGGCGCCCAAGACCCCGCCGAGGCTGCTGCTGGCCGTGGACAACCTGACCGCGCTGGCCGCCGAGCACCCTGCGTTCGTGGAGGCGCTGGCCGGGCTGGCCGAGCGCGGCCGCCGGTTCGGGCTGCGCATCGTGCTGGGCGCCTCGCTGATCGAGACCGCCGGCTACGGCGCGCCGGGCACCGCCACCGGCGAGCGGGCGTTCACCACGGCCCTGAGCACGCCGGTGTGCCTGGCCGCGGACCTGCGGGTGGCGATGCGGATCTCGCATCCGGAGGCGCTGCGCCTGGTCCTGGGCTCCGGCGCGACGCCGACCGACGCGCCGGGCGGGCCGGATCTGCCGGGACGCGGTCAGGCCAAGCTGCCCGCCGGGGCGGTGGTGCCGTTCCAGGCAGCTGGGATCGGGGTGCCGATGGCGTCCTCGGCGTCGCCGTCGAGCCGGTCCACGGTCCGGATCCAGGACTGGCACGAGCTCGGCGACCCGCTGCGGTCGGCGCGGCGGCGGGATCCGGACACCGGCCCGACCGACCTGTCGTTGTTGGTTGGAACGTTGAAGAAGGCTGCGGAACAGTAGGACCGCACGGCCACGGGCAAACGGGTTAACGGGGTGACGGACGGACACAGGACGACGGGACAGGACGGTACATGGAGCCGCAGCCGGAGCCGACACGCGTCGAAGTCGCCTACTGCGAGGGCTGGGACGCCGCGGCGCGCGCGCCGTTCCGGCCGTTGGCGGAGCGCACCGCCCGGGAACGGCACGAGAGCGGCCGCCCCTACGCGGTGCTGCTGCGCATCGACTCCGAACCGCGCGCGCTGGTCCAGGTCGACACCGGCGCCGGCTATGTCGGCGTGTTCGGATTCGACCTGGCCGGCCGGCGGTCGCTGAAGTTCTCTTACCGGGATCTCGGCGACCACCTGATGCTGCGGGAGCTGAAAGCCTGGCGGCACGCGGACGACGACGAGCCGGAGTTCGGCGCGGACCTGCGGATCACCTTCCGGTTCTGGCCGGACGAGCCGGTGCGCACCTCGCTGGAGGACGCGCGGCGCGGCCACTTCACGAGCTTCGCGCACCTGCCGACGCCGCTGCACCGCATCCCGTTGCCGGCGTTCGGGACGTGGCCGGTGGACGGCTGGCTGCTCGGGGCCTTCGAACCGCTGGAGTTCCTCGCGGCCCCGGACCCCGAGGAAGAAGCCACCGGGCCGTTCTCGGAGCTGTGGAGCGCGCCGGAGGCGGCCCGGCCGATAGGGCTGGAGGCGTTGTTCACGCCGGGCGCGCAGATCCGCAACGGCCAGGGCGAGATGTTCGAGGTCGGCGAACCGCGGTCGGTCGGACGGCTGCGCCTGAGCACCGGCCGCGTGGTGGCGGCCGATCCGGCGACCGTGGAGCTGCAGGGAGACCTGGCGACGGACCCGTACACGGTGACGGTGCCGCCGGGCGTGTATCCGGTGGAGACAGCACTGGTGCGGACTGCGGGGCGGGAGGGGGAGACCGTGGCCGCGGTCCGGCTGCGGATCGGCGAGGCGCCGACGGCGACCTGGGAGCTGGCGCTGCGCCCGGGCCAGGACGAACGGCTGCTCGGGGCGTCGGAGTACTACGGCTTCACGGTGGACTCCGGGACCGGCGCGTTCCTGGACGCGGCCGCGACCGCGGCGCTGGCGACGTATCAGGACGCGGACGACGCCGAGCAGGCGGAGGCGACGATCCGGGCCGCCGCGGGCACCGGCGACAGCGAGCTGCTGACGTACCCGAGCGGCAAGGGCGACGGCTCCTACCCGGTGTGGATCGGCCGCGACGGCGACGGCGCGGTGACGTGCTTCGTCGCGGACATGCGGCTGCTCGGACGGGGTGTGGAGGCGCTGGCGCCGCGGGGGCTCATAGCGGCGCCCCAGGTGCCGGGAGTGCCGGAGCCGGCGGTGCGGGAGGGCGTGGAGCCGGGACCGTTCTCCTCCCAGGCGATCCTGGAGTTCTTCAACGACACCGCCGACGCCCAGGCGGAATTCTGGGCGCGGCGGATGGGGCATTGATCGGCATCGAGGGCTATTTGTACCCTGACCACACGGCCCTGGCGCCCGCATCGCCGACCCGGATGGTCTGCACCACGGCGGCGATCGCGACCGCCGCGGTGGCGATCGCGAAGATGGTGGTCAGCGGCGGCCGCTCGTACTTCTCAGCGAGCACCAGCAGGATCGCGGCGAGCAGCATGCCCAGCACGTACCAGATCAGGGTCAGGCCGAGGTTCTTGTGGTCGGTGACCTGCTTGAGGGACCGCAGCCCGGACTGGTGGTTGAAGAACTGCAACCCGCTGATCCGCGCGATCCAGGTGCCGACCACCGCCACGACGTCCACCAGCACGATCGCCAGACCGATCCGGCCGCCGCGCCAGCGCGGGCGCGCCGCCATGGCGACCGTCAGCAGAGCCGCCACCGGGATGCCCACGACTATCAGGTGGATCACCAAGATGTGGGTGGGCAGGCCGAAGATCTTGTAGGTCACCGATGCCTCCGTCTGATGCCTGTGAGTTCGCACCTAAACGTACGGCACTGATCTTCGGGTTCAATGATGGGCTGGCTGATCTAATCTTCCGATGATTCGATCACCGCCGCGACGTCCGCCGCCCGCGCCGCCTCCTCGGCCGCGAACCGCTTCTCCCGGTCCAGCCGCTCGGCCAGATCCTCGTCGGCCTTCATCAGGTCCTCGACGTTCGCCGCGGCGTGGTCGAGCACGCCCATGGCGGCGTACGCCTCGCGCACCCGGGGGCCCCACAGCCCGATGTCCCGCACGGTCGGCACGATGCGCGTGAACAGCAGGTTCCGGAACGCCTGGTAGTAGTCGGAGTGCTCGTTCAGCTCCAGGCAGCGCTCCTTCGGCAGGCCGAGCCGGTCGTAGACGTCGCTGCCGTTGAGCCGGTCGCGCATCAGGTGGCAGCCCTCGACCACGAACTCCTCGCGCTCGTCGAGCTCGGCGCGCGTCAGCTCCTTGTAGTAGTCGCGCAGCGCCAGCCGGCCGAACGCGACGTGCCGGGCCTCGTCCTGCATGACGTAGGCCAGGATCTGCTTGGGCAGCGGCATCGTGGTCAGGTCGCGCATGACGCCGAACGCGGCCAGCGCCAGGCCCTCGATCAGCACCTGCATGCCCAGATACGGCATGTCCCAGCGGGAGTCCGACAGGGTGTCGTCCAGCAGCGCCTTGAGGTGGCCGTCGATCGGGTAGAAGAGGCCGACCTTCTCCTTGAGGAAGCGCGAGTAGATCTCGGCGTGCCGGGCCTCGTCCATGGTCTGGGTGGCGGCGTAGAACTTGGAGTCCAGGTCCGGGACCGACTCCACGATCCGCGCCGAGCAGATCATCGCGCCCTGCTCGCCGTGCAGGAAGTTCGAGAACTGCCAGGCGACCTGGTGCCGGCCCAGCTCGTCGCGCTCGGCGGGCGTCATCTTCTCCCAGATCTCCGAGCCGAACAGCGGCGAGGTCTCCTGCGGGAAGCCCAGGACGTCGTTCCGGTCCACCTCGATGGACCAGTCGATACGGGTGACCTGGTCCCACTGCTTGTCCTTCCCCTTCTGGTACAGGTTCAGCAGGCGGTCGCGGCCATCGTCGTACTCCCAGGTGAAGCGGGAGTAGCCGGTGTCGGCCACATCCCAGGTCTCGTGGTCGGCCGGCAGCGTGTAGAGGTCGTGAGTGGACACGGCAGGACACCTTCTCCCAGGTCTAGCTCGTCGTCAGGTCCCGCATCAGCCGGCGCACCACCTCGGCGATGTGGCGGGAGGTCGTCTGGACCGGCTCGGTCGCGACGATCAGATGGCTGATCACCAGCCGGAACGCGGTCTCGCTGATCCAGCCCACCTCGGCGCGGACCTCCGGCCGCTCGGCCAACTCCGGCCAGCGCTCGGTGAAGACGGCGATGGAGTCCTCGCGGAAGACGTCCATGATCGCCGCCGACCGGGTGGTCAGATAGGGCAGCAGGCCGGAGGTGTCGTCGGTGAGGGTGGCCTTGATCAGGGGGTTGTCGAGCGCGGCGGTCAGCGCGGCGGTGACCGCCGCGGCGGTGGCGTCGCCGACGTCACCGGCGGCCTCGCGCGCGGCCCGGCCGGTCAGCGCCCGGAACCGCTCGGCCTCACGCAGCGCCAGGGCCGCGGCGAGCTGGTCCCGGTTGCCGAACTCGTTGTACAGGGTCTGGCGCGAGACGCCGGCCCGGGCCGCCAGGTCGGCCATGCGCGCGCTCGTCCAGTCGCCGGCGACGATCGCCTCATAAGCGGCGTCGAGCAGTGCTTCGCGTGCGGAACCCATGCCAGTCAGCTTGACACGACGCGGCGCGCTGTCAAGATCTGGCGTTCGGCTCCTAGTCGGCTCTGGCCCGGCCGTGCATCGGCGGCGGATCCATAAGTCCGTGGTATCAGGGTCCTTCACCCTGCGCCAAGACGGCGGCCGCCAGCCTGGCCCGCCATTTCGGCAGGCCGGGATCCGGGTCCGGACCGTGCGCGGCCCAGGCTTCCAGGACGGCGTACGCCTGCCCGTAAGCACCCTGGCCCTCCAGCAGCTGAGCCGCGCGGCGGTAGTTCCAACCGGTGGCCGGGCCCGCGCAGATCATGTGCACGGCCTGGGCCAGCTCGCTTTCGACCTCCGGCGCGAAGCGATCCTCCAGCACGGTCCCGGCGTAGTTCCAGCCGTCGATGCCGAAGCGGGGCTCGACGATCGACTCCAGCAGGTCCGGCGCGAGGGTGGCGGCCGGGGTGCCGGCGGCCCCGAAGCCCAGCCAGGCCCACAACCGCCGCGGCGACGGGGGGAACGGACGTCGCGGCGGCGCGGGAGGGGAGGGGGATGCTCGTCGGAAGATACGGCCAGCCTAGTGAGCACGGCCCGGCCGGCGGGTGCGGACCGGCGCGGCGGGGCGCGGATTCGCCCTATCGTGTGAACCATGACCGCCTTCGACGACGATCTCCGGCTGGCCCACGTCCTCGCCGACTCCGCCGACGCCATCACCATGGGCCGCTACAAGGCCCGGGACCTGCGGGTGGAGTCCAAGCCCGACATGACGCCGGTCTCCGACGCCGACAAGGCGGCCGAGGAGGCGATCCGCTCGGCGCTGTCCCGGGCCCGCCCGCGCGACGCCATGCTCGGCGAGGAGTTCGGCGAGACCGCCGCCGGCGCCACCGGCCGCAAGTGGATCATCGACCCGATCGACGGCACCAAGAACTACGTCCGCGGCGTCCCGGTGTGGGCCACCTTGATCGGCCTGATGGATGGCGAGGAGGTGGTGGCCGGCGTGGTGACCGCCCCGGCCCTGGGCCGGCGCTGGTGGGCGGCCAAGGGCGGCGGCGCGTTCACCGGCCGGTCGCTGTCCTCGGCGCAGCGCTGCCAGGTCTCGAAGGTGGAGACGGTCGCGGACGCCTCGCTGGCCTACTCCTCGGTGGTGTCCTGGGAGGAATACGGGAAGCTCGAGGCGTTCCTGGACTTGTCGCGCGCCTGCTGGCGCACCCGCGCCTACGGCGACTTCTGGTCGCACATGCTGGTCGCCGAGGGCGCGGTGGACATGGCGGCCGAGCCGGAGCTGTCGCTGTGGGACATGGCGGCGCTGGCGGTGATCGTGACGGAGGCCGGCGGCATGTTCACCTCCGTGGACGGCGCCCCGGGGGTGCTCGGCGGCTCGGCGGCGGTGTCGAACGGGCTGTTGCACGAGGAGCTGCTGTTCTACGTGGGAGGACAGCAGCTGGACGGCTGAAAAAGATCTTGAGCTTCCGGGTTGCCAACGCCTTCCCTTCATGTGAACTTGTGAAATAACGGCACCACGGCGAAGGCCCTCAGGGAGCGACCATGTCCGCGACACCCATGCACGTCCACGAAGCCATGTCGACTGAGATCCTGCTGATCGGCCCCCGCCACACCCTCCGGCAGGCGGCCCGGCTGATGACGCAGCGCGGCGTCGGCAGCGCCGTGGTCCACAACCCGGAGACCTTCGGGATCGGCATCATCACCGAACGGGACATCCTGCACGCGGTCGGCGGCGGCCTGGACGCCGACACCGAGCCGGTGGAGGCGCACCTGACGCACGACGTCGTCTTCGCCACCCCGCGCTGGACCCTGGACCAGGCGGCCGAGGCGATGACCCGCGGCGGGTTCCGGCACCTGATCGTGCTGGACGCCGACGAGGTGGTGGGGATGATCTCGGTGCGGGACATCGTGCGGGCCTGGGCCCGGGTGCCGTCACCCGCGTAAGCGCGCAGGTGTAGAGGAAGCGCGGCCGGGTCATCCGCGGGGATGACGCCGGACCGCGACGTTCGGTCGCCGCGTCCGGCCGGCGGAGCGCCTAAGCTCTGTAGTCATGGGAGCACTACTGACCTGGATCGCGGACACCCTGCAGAAACTGCCCGGCCCGGCCGCGCTGGTCTTGGTGTTCCTGCTGCCCGCCCTGGAAGCCTCGGTCTTCCTGGGATTCCTCATCCCCGGGGAGATCGCCGTGGTCATCGGCGGCTTCCTGGCCTTCAACGGCAAGGTCAACCTCGGGGTGGCGCTGGCCGCGGCGATCTCCGGCGCGATCATCGGGGACAGCGTCGGATACGAGGTGGGCAAGAAGTGGGGCGACAAGCTGCTGACGAAGCTGCCGGAGCGGTTCGTCAAGCCCGAGCACATCGAGCAGGGCAAGCAGCTGATCAACCGGCTCGGCGGCAAGGCGGTCTTCACCGGACGGTTCGCGGCGGCGCTGCGGGCGCTGGTGCCGGGGCTGTGCGGGGTGTCGCGCGTCCCGTATAAGAAGTTTTTGTTTTGGAATGCGCTCGGCGGCATCGTGTGGGCGACCGCGTTCACCTTGCTGGGCTACGCCGCGGGCAACGCCTGGCACAAGGTGGAGCACTACGCGTCGGTGGTCAGCTGGGTGCTGCTCGGGCTGGCCGTGGCGGGCGGGATCGCGCTGTTCGTCGTCAAGAAGCGCAAGGCTTCAGCCGGATCCGAGACCGAACCCGACCTCGTGGAGGACATCAAGCACGCCGTCGCCGCGATCGAGGAGACGGTCGAGCACGAGGTCGGCCGGGTGACGCATCAGCTGGCCGCCGACGAATCCGCCGAGGCCGCGTCGGCGTCCTGACCGACGGCCTTTTGGCCGTCTCCGGTCGGATCGGCCGCGTCCGGGGCCGAGACGGACGACCCCCCGGCCTCCCCGAACCGGGACAGCGCCACCGCGCCGCCGACCGCGCACACGAACCCGACCACCGCCACCGGCACGAACCCGTGCCGGGTGTGGTCGTGGAACATCGTGATCCCCAGCAGCGCCGGCATCCCGGTCTCCCCGACCACGAGCATCGCCGTGGCCAGCGTCACCGCGCCGCGTTGCAGGGCCGTGGTGAAGAACAGGAACCCGGTGATCGAGGCGATGATCCCCGCGTACAGCGCCGGATCACCCACCAGTGCCGAGGGATGCAGGTCCGGCAGGATCCGCACACAGATCGCGAACGCCCCGAACAGCGAGCCGGCGAACGCGCCGAGCACCACCGAGTTCCCGCCGAGCCGCCAGCTCACCGCCGCCGACGCGGCGATCAGCACGAAGACCGCGATCAGCACTCCCCAGTGCAGCGCGCGTGAGGTGTGGACCGGGTCCTCGCGCCCGGCCGAGATCCCGACCAGCACCAGACCCAGCACCACGGCTCCGACGGCTATCCGGTCGTTGCGGTCCAGGCGCGCCTTCAGGAGCGGTACGGCCAGCAGCGCCGTCACGGCGAGCGAACAATTGACGATCGCCTGCACCGCGAACAGCGGCAGCTTCTCCAGCGCCACCAGGTTCGCCGTCAGCCCGATGATGTCCAGGCCGAGCCCGGCCACGAACGGCAGCTGCGACAGCACCCTGATCAGCAGCCGCGGGTCGACGCCGGCCCCGGCGGTGTCCTTCGTCCGCGCGGCGCCGATCGCCTGGAGCACCGTCGCCGCCCCATACGCGAGTGCGCTGACGAACGCCCCCACCAAGCCCCATGCCAGTCCCACGCGCGCGCCTCTCGCTCACCGGCGCCGGGCCGGAAGGCCCCGATGCCTTTTCCCGATTGTTTCGCACTGGCAGTACCCCGGGGAAACGGCGCGCGGCGGCACCGCTAACGAGCCACTACAGGTGTGGGAACCCCCGCAGCTGGGAAGGTGATGCGGAACCGCGGTGCCGGGGAGACGATGATCACACCTTCGGGGGTGGCGGTCCGCCGCGCGGTGAGCCAATCTTCCTTGCAGGACACACCCTCGTCCACGATCAATTCCATATCCGTTCACCACCGATGACTCGTCCCCTCACACCGCCGTCCTGGCGTGCACCCGGAACAGTGCGCGGCCGGCGGTGCCCGAGACCACCGATGGAAGGCACACGCCGATGATGAGCCAGACGGCCAACCCGCCCCTCGTCCACACGCAGCACTCCGAACTGCTGGCCGCCGAGGCCGAGCGCGTCGCGGCGCTGCTGGCGGCCCTGGGCCCCGACGACTGGGACCTGGACGCGCCCACCTGCCCGGGCTGGACCGTGCGCAAGATCGCCCGGCACATCGGCGGCGCGCACCGCTGGGCGGCGGCCATGGTGCGCTCCGGACAGCGGGAGGACCCGCGCCGCCTGGACCTGAACGCCCCGGCCTCCCACGACGGCTACCCGGACTGGATCCGCGCCGGCGCCACGGCTCTGATCGAGGCGCTGCGGGAAGCCGGCGAGGACAAGCCGGTGTGGTCCTGGGGCCCGGACCAGCACGCGCGGTTCTGGGTGCGGCGGATGCTGCACGAGATCTCGGTGCACCGCGGCGACCTGGAGATCGCCCTCGGCCGCTCGCCGGAGTACGACCCGGCGCTGGCCGTGGACGGCGTCGACGAGTTCCTGACCGTCCTGCCGTTCGCGGCCTCCTTCGAGCCCCGGATCAGGGCCCTGACCGGCGACGGTGAGACGCTGCACCTGCACGCCACGGACGGGGACACGGTCAGCCGGCCCGCGGAGTGGCTGATCACCCTGGAGCCGATCGGCTTCCGCTGGAGCCACACGCACGCCAAGGGCGCGGCGGCGGTTCGCGGCCCGGTGAGCGAGCTGTACTTGTTCGCCTGGGGCCGGCGACCGCCGCGGGCGATGGAGATCGAGGTGCTCGGCGACCACACGCTGCTGGACCACTGGGTCCGGAACTCCTCGTTCTGAACAAGGGTCGGTACAGGGTGCTGATTCGCACGGAAGACGGTCACCGGCCGCTACCGTCGCAGCATGACGACTGAAGACTCCTCCCAGAACCAGGTGGCCGCCGCCGTAGCCGAGGCGGTCACCTGGTATCTGGACGCCAATCCGGTGACGGCGACCGTCATGGGCTCGGACGACCCGGATCACACCATGACGTTCGGCGACCCGTCGATCGAGGGCTATGAGCGGCGGGCCGCCGAGGCCGCCGCCCGGCTGGCCGCGCTGGACGCGCTGGCCGGGGCCGAGAGCGACTTCGAGGACGGCATAGACCGCGACCTGATCCGCGCCACGCTGCGCCGGATCGGGATCATGGCCGAGCGGCAGGAGTGGCGCAGAGATCCTTCAGGCTATGTCTCCTCGGCTTTGTACGGGTTCTACCTTCCGTTCCAACAGCGCACACGGCCGGAGGAGCTGCTGGTCGAGGAGTCGCTGGCGAAGCTGAAGCTGGTCCCGGAGGTGCTCGCGGCCTGCCGGGACAACCTCGACCCGGGCCTGGCGCCGCGCCTGCTGGTGGAGCGCGCCCTGGGCCAGGCCCGCACCGGGCGGGCGTTCCTCACCTCCGCGCTGCCGGCGATGGTGCGGGATGAGACGTCGCGCTCCCGGCTGGCCGAGGCCGCCGAGCCGGCCGCGGCGGCGTTCGACGAGCTGGCGGCGTTCCTCGCCGGGTTCGCCGAGCGCTGCGAAGGTGACTGGCGGCTCGGCGAGCAGACCTATTCGCGGCTGTTGCAGGACGTCGAGATGCTCGGCTACGACACCGCCGAGCTGCACCGGCGGGGCCTGGCGGCGTGGGAGGGCCTGAACACGGAGTTACGGGAACTGGCCGCGCGCATCCCGGGCGGCTCGGCGGACTGGCGCGCGACGATGGCGGTGCTCTGCGAGGACATCCCGCCCACCGAGGAGGCGATGCTCGCCGAGTACATCGCGGAGACCGAGCGGGCCCGGCAGTTCACCCGGCAGGCCGATCTGGTGACCTTCGCCGCCGGCGAGGAGTGCCGCGTCCAGCCCGGCCCGGAGTTCCTGCGCGCGGTGCTGTCGGTGGCCTCCTACAACCGGCCGCCGGCGCTGACGCCGTCGCGGGTCGGCGTGTTCAACGTGCCGTACACCCCGACCGGCTCATCACCGGATGCGGTGCTCGGCCGGCTGAAGACCAACGCGCGCGTGTCGATGCCGACGATCGCGGTGCACGAGGCCTATCCGGGGCACCACTGGCACCTGTCGTGGCTGGCCGAGCAGGGCCGCCTGGTGCGCAGCATGTTCACCACGCCGTACTTCATCGAGGGCTGGGCCCTGTACATCGAGACCGCGATGCGCGAGCAGGGCTACTTCGCCGATCCCCGGCACGAGCTCGGACACCTGGACGCGCGCATCTTCCGCGCGGCGCGGATCGTGGTGGACACGGCGCTGCACACCGGGGAGATGAGCATCGAGGAGGCGGAGGCGTTCATGGCGACGAAGGCGTCGCTGACGCCGGAGACCGCCAAGGGCGAGGTGAACCGGTACTGCGCGTGGCCGACGCAGGCGCCGTCGTATCTGACGGGGTGCCTGGAGATCGAGGCGATCCGGGCCGAGTATCTGAAGCGGGGCAAGGGAACGCTGAAGCAGTTCCATGACACGATCGCCGGGGCCGGCGGGCTGCCGTTGGGGTTGGCGCGGCGGGTGGCGTTGCGGTAGCCGGGGTCTTGGTTTCCGCGGTCGGTGTCCTGGTTCATTGCGGACACCGACCGCTGGGGACACCGACCGCCGCGGCTACAGATCGACAGACTCAGCTCGCCGTGACCGTCACCGACTTGAGCTGCACCGGGATCGTCGGCCGTCCGGTGCCGTCCGGCCCGGGGCTGGCGATGCCGCCGGACATGACGTGGATGAGGATCTCGTGGCCGTCGGTGATGGTGCCGAACGGCGTGTAGGCCGGGTCGAGCTGGCTGTCCCCGAACACCAGGAAGAACTGCGAGCCGTTGGTGTTCGGCCCGGCGTTGGCCATCGCCACGGTGCCGTCGGGGTAAGTGGCCCCGGCCAGGTTCTCGTCCTGGAACTTGTAGCCGGGTCCGCCGGTGCCGTCGGTGTCCTTCGGCGTGGCGCCGACGTTCGGGTCGCCGCACTGCAACATCTGCAGGCCGGGGGACGTCGAGAGCCGGTGGCAGTAGGTGCCGTCGAAGAACTGCCGGCTCGCGAGGAAGTTCATCGAGTTCACCGTGTGCGGCGCCTTGGCCGCGTCCATCGCGATGACGATGTCGCCCTGGCTGGTGTGCAGGGTCATCGAGTACTTCTTCGCCGGGTCGATGGTCATCGCCGGTTCCTTGGACCAGCTCTTGGCCCCGGACGGGGCGGAGCTGGAGGACGAGTGCGAAGTGGACGGCTGCGAGGAGTCGGACGACGAGGACTGCGAGCCCGCGGACCCGGGGCCGGAGCCTCCCGGCCCCTTCACCGATCCGGACGACGAGCAGCCCGCCATCACCAGCGCACCAGCCGCCGCCAGCATCGCCCACCGCCCGCGTCGCACTGTCGCCTGTCGCATCCTCGCCGCTCCCGTCAGGGTCTTTCCGATGGTGGTCCGACTGGCGAGGCTATCCCACCGCGGCTGTCCGGCCCATGGTGGCTCGCGCCGCGCTCACGCCCCGTAAATCGGTGCGGGCGCCGGTGCCCGGTCAAGCAACTCGGCGACGACCGGATCCAGTTCCTCCGGCGCCCACCGCGCACCCTTGTCGACGGTCGGGCCGTGCTGCCAGCCGTCGGCCACGCCGATGCGGCCCCCCTCGACCTCGAACAGCCGGCCCGAGACGGCGCGGGAGCGGTCCGAGCCGAGCCACACCACCAGCGGGGACACGTTCTCCGGGGCCATCACGTCGAATCCCTCGGCGGGCTTGGCCATCATGGCCGTGAAGGTCCCCTCGGTCATGCGGGTGCGCGCCGCCGGGGCGATGGCGTTGACGGTGACGCCATAGCGGCCGAGTTCGGCGGCGGCCTGGATGGTCAGTGCGGCGATCCCGGCCTTGGCGGCGGCGTAGTTGCCTTGTCCCACCGATCCCATCAAGCCGGCGCCGGAGCTGGTGTTGATGACGCGCGCGTCGTTGAGGTTGCCGAGCTTGTACTGGTCGCGCCAGTGCGCGCCGGCGTGGCGGAGCGTCAGGAAGTGGCCTTTGAG
Source organism: Catenulisporales bacterium (assembly GCA_019510485.1). Taxonomy (GTDB): domain Bacteria; phylum Actinomycetota; class Actinomycetes; order Streptomycetales; family Catenulisporaceae; genus Catenulispora. Next base: position 1,183 of record JAEKKI010000036.1, on the reverse strand, counting down.
GTGGACGCGGATGACGTCGTCCCAGTCCTGTTCGGAGAGATTGACCAGCATCCGGTCACGGAGGAACCCGGCGTTGTTGACCAGCACGTCGAGCTTGCCGAAGGCGTCCAGGGCGGTCTGGACCAAGGCCGCGGCGCCGTCCCAGGTCGCGATGTCGTGGTGGTCGGCCACGGCCTGGCCGCCGGCCGCGATGACCTCCGCGACGACCTGCTGCGCGGGCGCGTCGTCGCCGGCCCGGCCGTCGGGGCCCACGCCGAGGTCGTTGACCACCACCCGGGCGCCCTGCCGGGCGAACTCGAGCGCGTGGGCCCGGCCCAGTCCGCGTCCGGCTCCGGTGATCACGGCTACGCGGCCGTCGCAGATCCCTGCCAAGGCGTGCTCCTTAGGGTGTTCCAGGACGTTCAGGGGTGTTCGGCGTTGGCGGCGTCGAGGAACGCCGGGCGCGTTCCGCCGCCGTCCAGAAGTATCGCGGCTCCGTTGACGTAGGCGGCCAAGGGCGACGTCAGCAGAACACAGAGATCTCCGACGTCGTCGGGTTCCGCCAAGCGTCCCAAGGCGATCGTGCGGGCGACGGCGGCGGCGCCTTGCTCGTCGCCGTAGTGCAGGTGCGCCTGCTCGGTGCGTACCGGCCCGACGGTGATCGCGTTGACCCGCACCTTCGGCGCCCACTCCACGGCCAGCGAACGCGTCAGATTCTCCAGTCCGGCCTTCGCCGCGCCGTACGCCGCGGTGCCGGGGCTGGCGCGGTGTGCGCTCTCGCTGGAGATGTTGATGATGTGGCCGCCGGCCGGCTGGCCCTGCATGACCCGGTTCGCCGCCTGCGCGACCGTGAGCGGGGCGAGCAGGTTCAGGCCGACTATCGCGGCGGAGAAGCGCGGGCCGGCGTCGGCGGCCAGGGCGTGGGGCGCGCCGCCGGCGTTGTTCACGGCCACATCGAGGCGGCCGTGGTCGGCGACGATCCCGTCGATCAGCGCTCTGACCTGGTCGGCATCACGGACGTCGGCCGCACGGTGCTCGGCGCCGCTCGGCAGCGGCGGGTCCGGCTCGCCGCGTCCGCAGCTGACCACGGTCGCTCCGGCGGCGAGCAGCCGCCGGGTTATGCCCAGCCCGACGCCGCGCGCACCGCCGGTGACCAGGGCCACGCGGCCCGTGAGATCGAGGGTCACAGCCACCTGCCGACCCT
>JAEKKI010000319.1 GCA_019510485.1 Catenulisporales bacterium | reverse complement strand
GGCGCCACGGCCGCGATGGTCAACCTGGTGGGGGAGCGCAGGCAGTACTTCGTCGGGCTCTACGGCAAGGAGCCGGCCTCCGGCGAGCCGGCGTTCCTCGGCGACCCCGGCCGGTTCATGGACATGGATCAGGGCTTCTGCGTGCACGTCGTGGGCCGCAAGGCCGCGCTGACGCTGGACGACGTCTTCGAGTTCTCCCGCTTCCGCGGCAACCCGGTGGTCGACGAGCTCGGCGTGCGCAGCTACATCGGCGTGCCGCTGATCGACGACGACGGCACGGTGATCGGCACGGTGTGCGCGATCGACCCGGCGCCGCGCAGCGAGGCCGAGGGCAACTCGTGGGGGAACCAGGGCCTTCAGGTCCTCAAGGAGGCGCGCGACCAGGTCCTGGCCGAGATCGGCGCCCGCCAGCGGATCAACGACATCCTGGCGGCCGCCGACGGCCCGGTGATGATCACGGCCAGCCCCGGACTGGAGGTCCTGTACGCGAACAGCCACCACGAGCAGCTGTTCGGCCTGATCGAGCAACTCGGCGCGCCGGCGCCGGAAGCGTTCCCGCACCTGGCACCGGTCGGCATCCTCGCCATCATCGAGCACCTGGAGCGCGGCGGCGATCCGATGGTGACCCCGCCGATCCCGTTGACCGGCCCGCCGACCACGACCATCACCTTCGCCTCCGTGCCCGTCCGGGTGCCCGGTCAGGACGCCGCCGTCCTGACCTTCGGATTGACCGACACCGACGCCGTCAGCTGCCTGGCGCGAGCCAAGAAGATAGCGGCTGACATCGGGGACCGGCCGGGCGAAAGCGGACTCGACGGGTCCGGACAGGAATAGTTCACGCAGCTGCGCGAGGGGGCGCGGGCGTTCGCCGATCAGCCGGTGCGCCCGCGCGGAGCGCTCGGATGGCGTTCTCGATGACGTCGGCTCAGGACCGCGTCGGGCAGCTGGTGGGTGACGCCCGGTAACCTATGGCCCCGAAGATGGGTGTTTTTATACAATCGATGGCGGACACGGTCACAGACACGAGGGGGACGTGCGATGGCGGATCTCGTCGTTGACGTCGACGCGCTGGACACGTTCGGGGGACAGCTGGAGTCCATCAGGTCCCGGATGAACGCGGCGCGCGACTGGACGCATCAGTATGACGGACAGATGGGCGCCTCCGAGGTGGAGGACGCGTTGCACAGCTTCGCCTCCGGGTGGAAGGACGGCCGCAAGGAGATCGACGAGTCTCTCAAAGCGCTGTCGGACATGCTGACGAACTCCGCGCAGACCTTCCGGCAGACCGACTCCGATCTGGCGCAGCCGCTGACGCAGCAGGCGTGAGCTGGGCGCAGAACG
>JAEKKI010000228.1 GCA_019510485.1 Catenulisporales bacterium | reverse complement strand
GGACATCTTCCTGAACACCCCGAACCAGGCCGCGTGGTTCGAGCGCTACCTCACCGACTGGACCGGCCCGCACGGCCGCCCCGGCCGCATGCGCTTCCGGATGAAGGACTCGGTGTTCCCCGGCGACACGATGGAGATCACCGGCGCGGTGACCGAGGTGGTGGTGGACGACACCGGCTGCGGCTGGATCGGCGTGGACCTGGACCTGAGCGTCGACGGCGCGTCCAAGACCGGCTGCTCGGCGCGCATCGCCGTCCCCGTCGCCCCCGACGACAACCCGTGGACCCGGCGCGGCGAGCGCTGGCGCCCCTAGCGAGTGAGGGAAGCCGACGACATGGACCTCGACTTCAGCGAAGAGCAGGTGCTGCTTCGGGACACGGTGCGGGACCTGTGTGCGAAGCACGTGCCGCTGGACACCGTGCGCGCGCTGGAGAACGACCCGGAGCGGTATCCGGAGGACTTCTGGAAGCAGGCCGGGCAGCTGGGATTGCACGGGATGCGGCTGCCGGAGGAGTACGGCGGCACTGACATGGGTCTGTTGGACGCCGCTCTGGTCTACTCCGAATTCGGGCGCGCGCTGGTGCCGTCGCCGCACTTCGCCAGCACGGTTCTGGCCGGACGGGTTCTGGCCGCCGTCGCCGGCGCTTCGCAGAAGGAGCGTTGGCTATCACGCGTCGCGTCTGGCACCGATGTCGTGACCGTCGCTTGGCTGGAACCCGATCGTGGTTGGGGGCCGAAGGGCGTGCGCGCGTCGGCGATACCGGCCGAAGGCGGCGGATACCGGTTGAGCGGCGTGAAGCGGCACGTCCCCTACGCCCGGAGCTCACGACGGGTGCTGGTCCTGGCGCGGGACGAATCCGCAGGTGAAGTGGTGTTCCTGCTGGTCGATCCGGAGGCTCGCGGCGTGCGGCTGACGCAGCAGCTGACCATCGCCTCCGATACCCAATACCGGATCGACTTCGAGGACGTCTTCGTGCCCGAAGACTCCGTCATCCGTGGCGGCTGGCCGGTGTGGGACGCGGTCATGCACGACGCCATCGTGCTCGCGGCGGCGCAGGCGGTCGGCGCGGCCCGGCGCACGCTGGAGTTCACCGTCGACTACGCGCTGACCCGCCACCAGTTCGGCAAGCCGCTGGGAGCGTTCCAGGCCATCGCGCACTATCTCGCCGACGCCGTGACCGCGGTCGACGGCGCGGAGACGCTGGTGTGGGAGGCCGCGTGGGCTCGGGACGCGGGCCGGTCGACGGCGCGGCTGGCGCCGATGGCGAAGCTGTTCGCCTGCGACACCTTCCGGGACGTGACGGCCATGGCGCAGCAGGTCTTCGGCGGGAACGGGTTCACGGTCGAGTTCGACACGCAGTTGTACTTCCGGCGGGCCAAGCAGTGGCAGATGGCATGGTGGGACGCTCGGTATCTGGAGGAGTCGGTCGCCGCCGAGGTGCTGGACGCCGCGTAGAAATCGTTCGACACAACGAGCGGCCTACGGCTGCAATGTGCGGGTGACAGACTCCGACAACCGGCCGACAGTCGATGAGGCGCTGGCCCGCAAGCTGGTCGCAACGCAGTTTCCGCACTGGGCGGACCTGCCGCTGACGCCAGTTGTGCCCGGCGGGTCGGATCACGCGATCTACCGCCTCGGCACGGAGTTGACCGTGCGGATCCCCCGGCACGCCGGGGCGATGCGGCAGGCTCGGAAGGAAGCGAAGTGGCTGCCCCGCCTGGCGCCGTCGCTGCCGCTGGCGGTGCCCGTACCGGAGGCGGTCGGGGAACCAGGGTTCGGATATCCGTGGCCGTGGGCCGTGCATCGGTGGACGCCGGGCGAGACGGCCACGGTCGAAGCGCTCGGCGAGTCGGTGGACTGCGCCGAGACGCTCGCTGGGTTTCTGGCTGCGTTGCAGGGTTGCGCGATCGATGACGCGGCCGACGATCCCGACTGCCGCTATGACGACGATGGCCTGGCCGACCGCGACGCCGGAACGCGCGAAAGGATCGCCGACGTCGCCGGCACGTTCGACGCGCCAGCCATGATCGAACTCTGGGATGCCGCCCTGGCCGCCCCGGCTTGGCACCGGCCGCCGATCTGGTTCCACGGCGACTTCCACACCGGCAACCTGCTCACCAGCCACGGCCGCCTGAGCGCGGTCCTGGACTTCGGATCCGTCGGCGTCGGCGACCCGGCGCGCGACATGATGATCGCCTACACACTGCTGGGTCCCAAGACCCGCGATGTGTTCCGAACAGAGCTCGGAGTCGACGACGCCACGTGGACCCGCGGCCGTGGCTGGGCCCTGGCAACCGGACTGAGCGCTTACACGGCCTACGCCGCCACGCAGCCCTGGGTAAAGGCCGGCACCACGCGGCAGATCAACGAAGCACTCGCCGGCTGAGCCCGAATCCCCATCCCCTACCCCTTCCGAGCCACCACCCCATAAGCGATCTGCCGCTCCCGCACCGCCTTCGACACCGTCCCCTCCGGCCGCCACAGCGCCATCGGCACCAGCCCCGGCGCCGTCGGCTCCAACTCCCCCAGCAGCTCCAGCACCTCGCGGGCGTCGCGTAACCGGCACGGGATCGCCGACTGCCGCAACGCCACCGCCGTGGCCTGCGCCAAGCTCGCGGCGAGGTCGGCGGCGCCATGCGTGAGCACCAAGTGGCTGCCGGGAGCGCACGCGTCCATCAGGGTCTTCAGATGCCGCGCCGGGCTCTCGTGGTCCGGCAGGAAGTGCAGCAGGCCGGTGACCAGGACCGCGACCGGCTCTTCCAGATCGATCACCGAGCGCAGCCCCGCGTCCCGCATCAGCGCGTCCGGCGCCCGGAAGTCGCCCTCGACGAACGCCGTCCCGGCGCAGCCGTCGGATAGCAGCACCCGGACATGCGAAATCACGATCGGATCGTTGTCGACGTACGCGACCCTGGCCTCGGGCCGCACCGCGCGCGCCATCTGATGCGTGGCCTGACCCGACGGCAGCCCGGTGCCGATGTCGACGAACTGGCGCAGGCCCGCGGCGGCCAGGTGACGGACCGCGCGGCGCAGGAAGTCGCGCTGCTGGCGGCAGGCGTCGCGGATGTACGGGTTGGCGCGGACGATGATCTCGGCGGCGCGGCGGTCGGCGTGGAAGTGGTCCTTACCGCCGAGCAGGAAGTCGTAGACCCGGGCGATGTGCGCGGTGTCGGTGTCGATCACGGCCGGCCGCCGGCCGGCCGGGTCGACGTCGAACAGCGGCGGCAGCGGCCGCAGTCCGTCGTGGTCGGCCATGCACCCTCCTGGCGGGTCTGGCCCGGGGCCGGTTTCGTCAGCGCTCGAAGAGCCCCCAGGATAACCAAAGTCCCGCTGGAATCCAGGGTTCGACACGTGACGATATGATCAATGCGGGTAGGGACCGGGCGCGGCGAGGGGCGGCAGAAACCCATGTGGGACAAGGAACGTCGCTCGGTCGCGGCCGTGTTCGCCGCGCACGGCGCCAGCTCCGGCACGCTGGCCTCCCGGCTGCCCTGGCTGGCCGACCACTTGCGGCTGTCGGCCGGCACGCTGGGAATCGCCCTGCTGATGACGTCGATCGGGGCCGTCATCGCCATGCCCTTCGCCGGGCGGCTGGTGGCGCACCTGGGCACCAGGATCGTGGCCAGGACCCTGATCTGCGTGTTCTCCTTCGCGGTGCTGGCCGCGTCCTGGATGCCGGCGCTGTGGGCGCTGGCCGTCACCACCGCCGTGATGGGCGCCGCCGCCGGCACCTCCGACATGGCCATGAACGCCCAGGGCATCCTGGTCGAGAAGCGGCTGGGCCGCTCCATCATGTCCGGACTGCACGGCAGCTGGAGCACCGGCGTGCTCGTCGCCGCGCTGGCCGGCTCCCTGGCCGCGCACCAGCATGTCAGTGCCCGTGTGCACTTCGCCGTCGCGGCGGCGGTGATCACGGCGGGCACAGTGTGGGCCACGCACTCCTTCCGCACCACCGCGGCCGAAGTCGGCCTGGTCGAGGAGAAGACCGAGGATGTGCCGCTGTTCGTCGTGCCGCGCGGGGTGATCCTGCTGATCGGCCTGGTCGGCTTCTGCGGCATCTACGCCGAGATCGCCGCCCAGGACTGGTCCTCGGTCTACATGCACCGCACCCTGCACGGCGACGAGGCCGAGGCCGCCTTCACCACCGGCATGTTCGCCTTCACCATGGCCGCCGGCCGGCTGTCCGGCGACGCCGTGGTGGGCCGGCTCGGCGCGGCCGCCACGGTCCGCGCCTGCGGTGTGCTCGGCGCGATCGGCGGCGTCCTGGTGGTGGCGGCCCGATCGCCGGTCCCGGCCATCGTCGGCTTCATGCTGATCGGCCTCGGCGTCAGCGTGGTGGTGCCGCTGGCCTTCGCCGCCGCCGGCCACGCCGGCCCCAATCCGACGCTCGGCGTGGCGGGCGTCGCGACCATCGCCTACGGCGCCGGCATGGCCGCCCCCGGCATGATCGGCGGTATCGCGAATCTGACGTCGCTGCGCGTGGCCTTCTGCGCGGTCGCGGTGCTGGCCGGGCTGGTCGCGCTCGGCGGCGGGCTGCTGGGGCGCAACGCGCCGGACACCGGGCAGCGGGCGGAAACGATTCCGACGTCGACAGCCGGCGATCTGGCATCGGCCGCCGAGGCCGAGGCGCTGCTCAACGAGGGTTGACAGGCACCTGGTGGGTCTCGCTCCGGGAGCTGGAACGGGAGGTCGTCGTCAGCACCTGCGGCCGGTCGGGCCGGAGGAAGCCCTCCGGCCCGACCGGCAGGAGATGGCCGATCGACCGCGCATCCGGCGGCTATTTGAGCGCTGTGCCACCGGAGTTGCGGTAGGCGATGGTCTTGCTGATCAGGTTTCCGCCGTCGGACTCGACCGTGGTCTGTTCCTGCTGCCCCGGGCCGAACAGCAGACCGGCGATATGGGCGTTCGCCACCTGGTTCATGTGCGCGAAGAACCAGTCCACCTTGTCGTCCTTGTAATGGTTCAAGGTGTTGTTCTGCGCCATGTTGCCCACCGGGATCTGCCACAGCACCACGGGCTTGCCCGCCGATTCGGACATCGTCTTGCAGAAGCTCAGGAAGGCAGCGGCCTTCTGGTCGGTCCAGAAGGTGTCGCGGCCACCGTGCGCCGACAGCGCGTACCAGCCCGAGTCGCGGTCGGAGACGTCGGCGACCAGGAAGTCGGCGTTTTGCGCGCCGAGGCTCAGGTAGTCCTTGACGCATGCGCTGATTTTGCCCTGCCAGTCCCAGCAGGTGAGGTGCAATCCGACACCGGTGTTCGGGGCGTACTTGCGCGCCATGGCGACCAGGCAGCGGGCGAGTCCGGCGGCGCTGTTCTCCTGCGACCCGCAGTCGGCGGGGTTCGCGGCCGAGACCTGTGCGGCCACCTTGTGCAGATCGCCGAGGGACCGGGCGAAGCCCCAGAAGTCGGGCTCGATGTCGATCATGTCGTGCGAGGTGCCGATCTTCTGCAGGAAGAAGCGGTAGTCGTTCATG
>JAEKKI010000227.1 GCA_019510485.1 Catenulisporales bacterium | reverse complement strand
CCATTATGAATTCCGCGGTTCGACCGCGCGGGCGGCCGTCGGGGGGAAAGCGGACACGACAAGAGAGAAGTACACATATGAATGACGCTCCCCTGCGTCTGAACCGTCGCGGGCGCAGCCGTACCAGGATCAGTCTTCTCATCAGCACTCTGTGCACGGCGCTGCTGGCCGGCGTCATGGCGCTCCTCCCGGGAACCGCCGGCGCCGCGACGACCATCTGCTCCAGCCAGACCAACACCGTCAACGGGTATTGGTACTCGTTCTGGACCGAGGGCTCCGGCTCGGCCTGCATGACGTTCGGCAACAGCGGCCAGTACAGCACCTCCTGGAGCAACGCCGGCAACTTCGTCGGCGGCCTGGGCTGGAGCACCGGCAGCCGCCGGACCGTGAACTACTCCGGCAGCTTCAACCCCTCCGGCAACGGCTACCTGTCGCTGTACGGCTGGACCACCAACCCGCTGGTCGAGTACTACATCACCGACAGCTGGGGCAGCTACCGGCCCACGGGAACGTACAAGGGCACCGTCACCAGTGACGGCGGCACCTACGACATCTACGAGACGACGCGGTACAACGAGCCGTCGATCATCGGCACCGCCACCTTCAACCAGTACTGGGCCGTGCGGCAGTCCAAGCGCGTCGGCGGCTCCATCACCACCGGCAACTTCTTCGACGCCTGGGCCAGCCACGGCATGAACATGGGCCAGTTCAACTACATGATCCTGGCCACCGAGGGCTACCAGAGCAGCGGCAACTCCAACATCACCATCGGCGGCACCATGAACAACACGGTGACCGTCACCAACCCGGGCAGCCAGAGCACGACGGTCGGCCGCTCGGCGAGCGTGCAGGTCCACGCTTCGGACTCGGCGTCCGGCCAGACCCTCGCCTACAGCGCATCCGGCCTCCCGCCGGGCTTGTCGATCAACAGCGGCAGCGGGCTGATCTCGGGGACGCCGACCACGTCCGGGAGCTACCAGGTCACCGTCACGGCGACCGACACCACCGGCGCGAAGGGCTCGGCCACCTTCACCTGGACGGTCAGCACCGAGGCCGGGACCCTGGTGACCGTCACCAACCCCGGGAACCAGACCGGCACCGTGGGCACGGCGATCAGCCCGGTGCAGATCCAGGCGACGGATTCCGGCGGGCAGGCTCTGACCTACAGCGCCACCGGACTGCCGGCGGGCCTGTCCATCAGCTCCTCGGGCGTGATCTCCGGTACTCCGACCGCCGCCGGGACCTCCAACGTCACGGTGACCGCGACCAGCCCCAGCGGCTCCGGCTCGGCGACGTTCGCCTGGACGATCAGCGGCGGCGGCGGCACCGGGGTCTGCCATGTGACCTATGACCGCACCTCCGAATGGGCCGGCGGGTTCACCGCGAACGTGACGATCGCCAACACCGGCACGACCGCGGTCAACAACTGGACCCTGACGTGGAGCTTCCCGGGCGACCAGAAGATCACCAACGCCTGGAGCGCCACAGCCGCCCAGACCGGTGCGAACGTGACGGCGACCAACGCGCCCTACAACGCCGCCATCGCCCCCGGCAGCAACACGTCGTTCGGATTCCAGGGGACCTGGGGCTCCAACGACAGCAGCCCCACGGCGTTCACGCTCAACGGAACCGCCTGCAGCTGATTCGCTGACGCTTGAAAGCGGCCGGGCCACTGTGGCCCGGCCGCCGCGTCGTCCACGATCACCCGATACCGGCGTTCCGCAACATCGCCTTGATCGCCGGACCGGCCTTGTCGTCGCCGAAGCCGCCGTTCAGCACCAGGCAGGCCACCGCGATGTCGTGCCGCGGGTCCATGGCGATCATCCAGCTGTCCGGGTTCTCGCCCTGACGCTCCGCGGTGCCGGTCTTCGCGCCGAGCGTCGAGGTGGTCCCGCGTAGCGAGGTGGCGGTGCCGTCGGTGACGACCCCGCGCATCATCGTCTTCAGCGCCGCGTCGACGGCGGCGGGCAGGGGCGTCGCACTCGCCTGTTGCCGGCCCGGGACCAGGATCGGCTGCTTGAACGTCCCGGTGGCCACCGTCGCGGCGACCGAGGCCATCGTCAGCGGACACATCGTGATGTCACCCTGGCCGAACATCTCGGCGGCGAAGCGTTCCATGCCGTCGGCGACCGGGACCTGCCGGGTGCCGGTGGTGCAGTAGGTGGCCGGGCCCAGGCCCATGTCCCAGGGCTGATTCAGTCCGAAGTGGGTCCTGGCCTCGTCGGCCAGGGCGCCGAGGCCGGACAGCTTGTTCCTCAGGCCCACGAAGGAGGTGTTGCAGGACTTCACGAAAGCGTCGGCCAAGGTGGCGTTGGGATAGCCGTTCTTCAGCCCCTCGTCGTTGTGGTACGTCTGCGATCCGACGGTCGCCGTGGCCGTGCAGGGCGCCGGATCGGCGGCTCCGACGCCGGCTTGGAGCAGCGCCGAGGCGGTGATCGTCTTGAAGGTCGAGCCCGGCGCGCGGGTGGCGTGGTAGGCCAGGCCGGAGGCGGTCCGGGAGTTGCTCGCCATGGCCAGGACACCGCCGGTGCTCGGCTTGATGACCACCATGCCCGAATCGGGGTAGTCGGCCAGCGCCTTCTCGGCCGCCCTTTGCACCTTGTCGTCGAGGGTGGTCCGCACTTGCGCGGTGGTCGCCGTCGACTGTGCGCCGATGAGGATCGGCGCGGCGCCGGAGATCGGCGCACCAGTGTTGGCGTCGACGAAATCGATCTGGAGCGATGTCGGCGCCGCCGCCCCGGGCTGCCGCGCGGTCGACAGTTTCGACAGCACCGCGGCCAGACTCGGGTGTGCCGTCGAGGTGAGCCGGACACCCGTTTCGTCGACGACCTCCGCCGCGGGTCCGGCGGCGGTCAGGTTCGCCTGTGCGCCGAGCTGCGGATGGATGACCGCTGACGACCAGTGGACCAGCGGCGCCGTGGCGGCGGTGGCCGGGACCACGGCCAGTATCGAGTCGTAGCGCCAGGTCAGACCACTGCCGAAGTCGTCGACGACGTCGAAGCTGAAGCGCGTGGCGGTCGACCCCGAGCCGGCGGGAAGCCGCGATCCCAGGGTCAGCTTCGTCGAGTTCGGATGCAGCGACTTCATCACCGCCGTCAGCCTCGGCCCGGCCGCGGCGGCGTCGTCGGTGAGCGCCGCGGCCTTGTCGTAGTCGCCGGCGGCCCAGGCGGCGAGGAAGTCTTTCGCGACTGAGTCAGGGCTCGCTGTCGGCGCGGCGCTCGTCGCGGACGGCGCCGCGGTGCGCGCCGCCTCCTGCGACGACGTCCCGTCGCGATCGGAAGTCACCCACCAGATCGCCGCGGCCACCACCGCGACCACGGCCGCCGTGGCCACCGCCGCGACGGTCTTGGGGTGCCGCCGCGCCTGCCGTTGTCTGCGTGTCATGGCGCCAGGCAAACAGTCCGCATCGCGCATTGTCCAAGAGTCATATGGGAAACCAGTCGATTATGGAATGACTATGATCCATGGTCATGGACCTGCTGACGCATCTCAGGTACTTCCGCGTCGTGGCCGAGGAACAGCACTTCGGCCGTGCGGCGACCCGCCTGCGCGTCGCCCAGCCCTCGCTGTCGCAACGGATCCAGCGCTTGGAACGCGAGTTCCGAGTGCGGCTGTTCGACCGCGGCCGGAGCGGGGCCGTACTCACTCCCGCCGGCCAACTGGTCCTGGCCCAGGCCGAGGAGCTTCTGCAGGCCGCGGACCGGCTGCGGTCAGTCGTCGACCGGATCGGCGACGGCCGGGCGGGCACGCTGCGCGCCGCCGTGCCCGCCCTGCTCGGTGGTGCGGCGGTGGCCGCGCTGCTCACCGGCTTCCGTGAGCTCAGCCCCGGCGGGGAACTCGAACTGCGGGAGCTCACCACCGCCGAGCAGGCCGCCGAACTGGCCGCCGGCACCTTGGACGCCGCGATAGTGCGGCATCCCTGCCCGGCCGCCGGGCTGGTCTTCGGCCCGATCCTGCGGCAGCCGTTGGGGGTTCTGCTCGCCGCCGACGACCGGCTCGCCGATCACGGCGACGTCGATCTGCGCGATCTGGGCGGCCGGGAACTCGCCATGCCGCCCCGGGCGTCCGGGCCCGCACTGTATGACGAGACGCTCACCGCCTGCGCGCGCCACGGCTTCACGCCGGCGGTCGTCCGGAGTGTCGAAGGGCTCGAATTCATCCGGGCGCTGATCAGGTCCGGCGAGAACCTCGTGGTCTTCGTCCCCGAGCCCGCGCCCGAACCCGGCACGGTCTGGCGGCCGCTTCGCGGCCGGCCGTTGGCGTGGCGCACGTCGACCGCCTGGCGGGCCGGGCACGACGGGCCCGCCGTGCGGGTGTTCGCGCAGGCCGCGATGGCGGCGCTGCGGACCCACGCCGGCCTGGTGCCGCCGCCGGAGCATCCTCACTCGCCGCGCACCGCCTCGGAGTTGGCACTGTGACCGCATCGCATCGCGCGGCGACCACGCCGCACCGGGCGACCACCCTGATCACCGCCGCCTTCGCCGACGCCGGCCTGGCCGGGCAGCTCTACGCCGCCGACATCGACTCCGGCGCCGCCGTCGCCGTGGCGGCCACCGCCCCGGCGCCGACCAGCAGCCTGCACAAGGTCTGCCTCATCGCCGCCCTCTACCGCGAGGCCGCCGCCGGCCGCATCGACCACACCCGCCAGGTCGAGATCCCCGCCGCCGGCCGTACTCCGGGCCCGACCGGACTGGCGGTCATGCGCGACGCGGCGCGGCTGTCGCTGCGCGACCTCGCTTCGCTGGCCGTCGCCGTCAGCGACAACGTCGCCGCCGACATCCTGTGGCAGCACGTGGGGATCGAGACGGTCAACCAGACCATGGCCGAGTTGGGCCTTCGCCAGACTGTCGCCGTTCACACGATGAGGGATATCCGGGATGCGATGACCGCGGGTGCCGGCCGGGCCGATCAGCCCGACGCGGCCCCGGATCTCACCGATCCCGCCGTCCTGGCCCGGCTCAGCGTCCTGGATCCGGCTCGCACCAGCCGCTCCACGCCCCAGGACCTCGCAACGCTCTTCGCGGCGATCTGGCGCGACGAGGTCTGCACCGGCGACCACGCCCGCGAACTGCGCTCCCTGCTCGGCGCCCAGGCCTGGAGCCACCGCCTCGCCTCCGGCTTCCCGTTCGACGACGTCCGCGTCTCCGGCAAGACCGCGACCCTCCCGACCCTGCGCCACGAAGCAGGCGTCGTGGAATATCCCGACGGCGGCCGCTACGCGATAGCGGTCTTCTCCCGCGCGGCCTCGACGGCCGCGATCCTGCCCACTCGTGTGCGCCTTCTGCTGACCTCGGACACCCACGTCCCCACCCGCGCCCGGCGCCTGCCCGCGCAGCTGCTCGACGCGGTGGACGAGGCCGACGTCGTGTTCCACGCGGGCGACTGGGTCGACGTCCCCACGCTCGACCTGCTGCAGGACCGGGCCGAACGACTGGTCGCCGTCTACGGCAACAACGACGGACCGCCCCTGCGGGAGCGGCTGCCCTTGGTGGCGCGGGTCGAGCTCCAGTCCTGCCGCATCGCCGTGGTGCACGAGACAGGTCCCGCCCAGGGCCGTGAGCGGCGGTGCGCGGAGCGGTATCCGGACATCGACGTGCTGATCTTCGGGCACAGCCACATCCCCTGGGACAGCCGCGCCGCCGGCGGCCCGCGGCTGCTCAATCCCGGCTCGCCGACCGACCGCCGCCGCCAGCCGTACGCCACGTACATGACCGCCGTGCTGGACGGCGGCCACCTCGGCGAGGTCCGTCTCCACCGTCTCCACCACCTGCCGCGCCGGTCCTGACCTGGACAGAGGCAGCCGCTCAGCCAATCGGCCGCGCTCAGGTGTGAAGAGGGCGAATCAAGGAATAAGGCCGACCAAGGTCAAAACCGGACCGGCACCGAAGCCGGACCAGCCGTCGACTCAAAGGAGCAGTGATGTTCCAGCTCTTGTGGATCCTCATCGTGGGCCTCATCCTGGGCGCCCTCGCCCGCCTCATCCTCTCCGGCAATCAGGACATCCCAGTCTGGCTGACCGTGCTCGCCGGCGTCGGCGGCGCCTGGCTCGGCAACGGCGTCGCCGGCTGGATCGGGGTCAACCACACCGGGGGCGTCGACTGGATCCGGCACGCCCTGCAACTCGGCCTCGCCGTCGCCCTGGTCGCACTGGTCAGCTCCTTGTGGGCGGGCCGGAGCACCGTACGGCGGTAGACCGCCGGCGCGAGCCGCCGCCGGCCCGCCCTGCGGCCGAGTTAACCGAGCGGCCACAAACACGTCATCGCGCCGTGACGGATCGACCTCACCGTGAGTGATACCTGTCGCCCGACAGGTATCACCGATCCCTGTCGAGGTCGCGATGAGCGCACATCAGAACGTTGCCCCATCGGCCGCATCCGGGGAGGCCGAGGGCCTCGCCGCCCTCGGCTACCGCCAGGAGCTGCGCCGCGGGGTGGGCTCCTTCTCCTCCTTCGCCGCCGGCTTCTCCTTCGTCAGCATCCTGACCACCGTGTTCCAGCTGTTCGGGCTGGGCTTCGGGTTCGGCGGCGCGGCGTTCTTCTGGACCTGGCCGCTGGTGTTCGCCGGGCAGATGCTGGTCGCGCTGAACTTCGCGCAGCTGGCCGCCTGGTGGCCGGTGTCCGGCGCGATCTTCCAGTGGTCCAGCCGGCTGGCCGGCCGGGTCTTCGGCTGGTTCACCGGCTGGACCATGATCGTCGGACAGATCCTCACCGTCGCGGTCGCCGCCGTCGCGCTACAGGCCGTGCTTCCGAGTATCTGGAACGGATTCCAGATCGTCGGGGGGTCGCACGCCGACGCCGCTCCCACGTCGGCGACCGGTGCTGAGAACGCGGTGCTGCTCGGCTGCGTGCTGCTGGCCGTGACGACGGTCGTCACCATCTTGTCGGTGCGGCTGATGGCGCTGGCGACCAGCGCCGGGGTCGTGGTGGAACTGCTCGGCGTGAGCGCGCTGGTCGGGTTGTTGTTCTTCCTGCCGAAGCGCTCGGCGACCGTTGTGCTGCACACCACCGGCGCGGCGCCCGGCGGCTCCTACCTGTTCGCCTGGCTGGCCTCGGCGCTGATGGCCGCGTACGTGCTGGTCGGGTTCGACGCCGCCGGCGAGCTGAGCGAGGAGACGCGTGCGCCGCGGCGTACCACGCCGAAGACGATCGTCCGCGCGGTCGCGGTGTCCGGGCTCGGCGGCGGCCTGCTGATCCTGGCCGGGCTGATCGCCGCGCCCAGCCTGACCGACGGCAACCTGGCCACCGGCGGTCTGGCGTGGGTGGTCTCCGAGCGGTTCGGGGCAGTGCTGGGCCGGCTGCTGCTGTGCACGGTAGCGGTCGCGGTGTTCGCCTGCACGCTGGCCTGCCAGACCGCGGGCGCCCGCATGGTGTTCTCGATGGCGCGCGAGAACGCGCTGCCGTTCTCGGGTGCGCTGGCGAAGGTGTCCCCGCGCACCGGGACGCCGATCGTGGCCAGCCTGGTCGTCGGGGTCGGCGCGGTCGCGACGCTGCTGGTCAACATCGGCCAGACCGCCTTGTTCACCGCCTTGTCGAGCCTGTGCATCGCCATGCTCTACCTCGCCTACCTCGGCGTCACCGGCCCGTTGCTGCTGCGGCGGCTGACCGGCTGGACCTCGCGCTGGGAGACGACCCTTGACGAGGACGGCGCGGCGGTGTTCGGGCTCGGCCGCTTCGGCGTCGCGGTGAGCGCCGTCGCAGTGCTCTACCAGGCGGCGATGGTGGTCAACCTGCTGTGGCCGCGCGCCGCCGTGTACGACACCACCGGCCACACCTGGTGGCTGCGCTATTCCGCGGTGCTGTTCATCGCGGCGTCGAGCGCGGCCGGGGCGCTGTACTACGCCTTCAGCCACCGCACGCACCGGGTGGTGGCGGTGTTGCCCGCCGCGGGCCTTGAAGCAGCCTGACCCAGCGCATCATCCCTTTGAGGCAAAGGAGCTTGTCCGGTGACGCCCATGACGAGCGCGGGCGCCGGTAGCGGCACCGGCACCGTGGCCGCGGCCCGCGCCGACGCCCGCGCCCGGGCCGGCCTGACGGCGGCCGCCATGCCGCACGTCCCGGCATCGCAGTCCCCGCACATCCCCCCCGGCGTGCCGGCCGAGGCGCTGGTCTGGGCCGAGACCGTGGCCCCGGCCGGCTACACACACCGGGTCGTGGCTCGCGGCACCCGGATCCGGCTGGACGATCCGACCGGCGATGCCTGCGCGCACGTGTTCCTGCTGCGCGCGGACGCGCCCTGGGAACGGCTGAACGTCGCCGACACGCTGAAGATCCCGTGGCAGGCCTATCTCGGGGCCGGGCATCCGCTGCTGTCCGGCGACGGCCGGGTGCTGGCCACGGTCGTCGCGGACACCTCGGCCCGGCACGACGCGTTCTGCGGCACCAGCACCGACGCGTGGAACATCGCGAAGTACGGAGAGGCCCGTCCGGAGGGCTCGTCGCCCTCGGGGCAGGCCCTGTTCGCGCTGGCCGCCGCCAAGCACGGCCTGACCGCACGGGACCTCGGGCCGAGCGTGTCGTTCTTCCAGGGCGTGCGGGTCGCCGCCGACGGCACCCTGGCCTGGCAGGGCTCGGCGGGTCCGGCGGCGGTGGAACTGGTCGCGGAGCTGCCGCTGATCGTGCTGCTGGCCAACGTCCCGCATCCGCTGGATCCGCGCGCCGACTACACCGTGGGACCGCTGCGCGTCCACGCCTGGCGTGACGAGCCGACCGGGCCCGGCGACCCGGCCTTCGACGCCAGTCCGGAGCGCACCCGCGCCTACCTGAACACCGCCGACGACTGGGAGTCCCGCTCATGACCGTCCTGGACTGGTCCGGTCCCCTGGTGCCCGGCGCGGTGGTGCGCGACGACCGGGTGGCGCGGCGGGCCTCGTGGTCGGCGGTGGTCGCGGCCGGGCACGTGCTGACCATCGTGGACGTCGGCGGCAATCAGAGTGCTGACTGCTTACTGTTCGCCGCCGACGATCCGGCCGAGCGTTACAGCGTGCCCGACACGCTGGCCTGGTCCGGCAACGTCTATGTCGGCACCGGCACGGTTCTGCGTTCCAACCTCGGGGCGCCGCTGGTGACTGTGGTCGGTACCGAGGTCGAGCGGCACGACACGATCGGCGGCGCTTGTTCCAAGGAGTCGAACACCCTCCGGTACGGCCACCACACCGCCGCCGACCACGCCTGCCGCGAGAACTTCCTCTACGAGGGCGCCAAATGGGGCCTGGGCGCGCGGGACCTGGTGTCGAACCTCAACTGGTTCATGAACGTCCCGGTGGAGGCCGACGGCTCGCTGGGGATCGTGGACGGCATGAGCGCGCCCGGCAAGCGCGTCGCGCTGCGCGCCGAGCGCGACGTCCTGGTCGTGGTCTCCAACTGCCCGCAGATGAACAATCCCTGCAACGCCTTCGACCCCACCCCGCTGCGGATGATCGTCACTGCGCCGGTAGCCGCGCCGGTGACTGTGCCGGCAGCCGAGGAGTCCGCCTGATGCGTTTCGACACCGTCCTGGTCGCCAACCGCGGCGAGATCGCGCGGCGGGTGATCCGCTCGGCCCGGGAGCTGGGCCTCCGGACTGTCGCAGTGTTCTCCGACGCCGACCGCGCCGCCCCGCACGTGCGCGAGGCCGACGACGCGGTCCGGCTCGGCCCGGGTCCGGCGCGGGACAGCTACC
>JAEKKI010000226.1 GCA_019510485.1 Catenulisporales bacterium | reverse complement strand
GGGGTTAGCCCGTTCGAGTGGAGCGATCGCGTGGTTCCTTACGGCTGCTCCGCCTTCGAGGGGCTCTCGGGGTCGCTGAGATGCCAGATCTCGGGCAGGTCGACCCACCGGCTGCCGGTGGCCGAGTCCGGCCACGGCTCCTGGCAGGGGTCTGTGAAGGTCCACCACCGCTGGGTCTCGGGGTCGGCCTTGATGGTCTCCAGATCGGCGGCGAAGTCCTCACCGAGGTACTCGTAGTACGCGAAGAGCAGATCGCCGTGGAGAAAGATGCTGTAGTTGCGGATGTGCGCCGCGTGCAGCGCGGCTTCGACACCCGGCCAGACCGCGCTGTGCAGCGTGAGGTATTCCTCGCGCAACTCGGGCCGCAGCCGGGCGACTTGAGCGATGCGTTGCATGATGTGTCCTCTCTTAATGGGTGTCGGTGGCGTCGAACGGCGTGCGGTAGGACGGCTCCCGCGTACGCAGCTCAAGGCGCAGGGTCAGGCGCACGCGGGTGGAACGGGGAAGCTCGACCGTGAGCCACGGACCGCCGACCTCGGCCGAGGCCGCCGTCTCCTTCGGCTGCCGGTGTCCGTAGTCGTAGAGGCCGCCGATCCACGAGGGGTCCTCGCAGGCCGTGTAGGCGACCGTGTCGATGGTGTGCTCTGCGAAGGCCCCCGCCTGCACGATCACCGTGCGCGCCTGTTCCGGGTCCAGGTTCACCAGCTCCACGACCGTCGCCTGCGGATCGATGCTGGACACCAGGGCCGCGACCGACGGCGGCAGGCCGGGGCGGCGGGCGCCGGCGTCGTAGTAGCGGACGCGCGCCTGCTGGAGGCCGCCGTTGTAGAGGACCTGCGGCCCGCCCCAGGTGAGCTGGACCAGCGCCTCGGTGACCACCGGGTTCGACTGCTGCCACAGGTGGATGTCGGCCTCGGGCACGTCGAGGTCCCGGTAGCGCTCCATCCGGGTCAGGCGGTGCCGCACCTGGGCCTGCGCGACCGCGAGGATGCGCTCGGGGTAGTCCGGGTCGTCGCCGGAGAGGAACGCGTACCAGGGCTCTTCGTGCCCTGACTCCTCCTTGCTGCGGAACGGGCGGACGACGCGCCAGTCGACGCCGGAGGCGTCGCGCAGCCGCTCGATGCGCTCGCGGTGGGCCTCGGCGTAGGAGTGGTGCCACAGCGCGGCGGGGACCACCAGCGGCATCGGGTTGTAGTCGAACCAGCCTTCGTCGCCGTGGCGGTACGGCACGTGCAGGGTGGGAGTGCGTACGTCGTCGAGCAGCTGGATGGTCCACTTGGACTGCAGGCTGGAGTCGGCTTCCGCGTAGGCCATCGTCTTGCCGTGCGCGATGAGCTCGTCGAGCGTGGGACCGACCAGATCCAGGAACGAGTCGTCGCCGGTGGCGGTGGCCGCGGCGATGGCGGCGTTCGTCGCGGCGTGCCCGACGCTGTGCCAGCCGTGCGGCCAGTTCCAGCCGTAGTGGCCGCCGTACCAGCGTCCTTCCAGCAGGCCGCCGACGGTGCCGTCCGGGGCGACGTTGTCCGGGAGGATGCCTCCGTTGGCGGCGGCGCGCTCGCGCCACGCTCCGACGTACTCGATGATCCAGTCCCGGTAGCGGGCGTCGCCGGTGAGGATCAGGGCGTTGAGGGCGAGTCCGGTGGCGGCCAGGTTGACCGCGGTGTCCCCGACTCCCGTGCGGAGCCGCAGCTGCTCGCCCAGGCGCGGATCCTGGTCCAGCGGCGGCGGCTCGGCGCCTTCGGGCAGGATCCAGTTCAGGGGGAAGCCGTACATCGCGGCTTCCTGCGGAAGCCACGGGTAGCTCTCGGTCTCGGACAGGCCTTCGCGCTCCGGATCGCTCCCGTTGTGCGGCCTGGTGATGATGCGGTGTTCGGGGTCGTAGTTGCCCTTGGCCGGATCGACGTAGAGTTCCGCGAACCGGATCGCCCGCTCGATCCACCGGTCCGGCGCGGCCATGCACAGGAAATAGAACAGCAGCAGGCTCTCGCCCTGGTGGAACCAGTCGTATCCGCGTTCGTACTCGTCCTTGAGCATGCCCAGCTCCGTCAGCTGCGCGGTGACGCCCTTCCAGTGCCGCTCGGAGGCGGCCAGCAGGTCGTCGGCGCCGCCCAGCAGATAGAGCTGCGGCCAGTTGAAGAAGACTTCGTAGAAGTCGTCCCCACCGTCGCGGGTGGACAGCGTCCCGTTGTAGTTCAGCCGGCCGTCCGGTCCGGTGAAGTCCTCCGCGAAGCGCCGCCACGACCGGTCGAGCAGGTCGAACAGCTCGCGCTGCGCTATCGCCCAGCCGGGCGGCTCCAGCAGCGGCACCGAGGCCGTGATGACGGGATGCATGGGTTACTCCGTTTCAGTCAAGGCTTCACCCACACCCGGCGGGACGCGGCTGCCGGGCGGATGAACGCTGTGGTGCGGCGGTGCGGAAGGCGGGTCGGGCGCGGATCAGCTCTTGGTGGCGCCGGCGAGCATGCCGGCGACGAGAAAGCGTTGGGAGAACAAGAAGACGACGAGCACCGGCGTGATCGCCAGCAGGGTGGCCAGCGCGAGTTCGGGGCGCTCCACGGCCAGCGAGCCGACGGTCGGGTTGAACTGCGGCACGTCGTTGAGCAGCGTGCCGAGGCCCACCTGGACCGGGAACTGCTTGCTCTCCGGGAGCAGGACGTAGGGCAGGAAGTAGTTGGTCCAGTTGGCCACGAAGCTGAAGAACCCGACCAGCGCGACGATCGGCGCGGCCAGCGGCAGGGCGACCCGGCGGAACACGCCGAGCTCACTGCAGCCGTCCAGCCGGGCGGCTTCCAGCAGCTCCCTGGGCAGTGCGGTGCTGAAGTAGATATAGGCCAGGTAGACGCCGAAGGGATAGAAGGCATAGGGCAAGATGACCGACCACATCGAGCCGATCAGATGGACCGCGTTGATCTCCAGGAACAGCGGCACGACGAGCGTCGCGTTCGGCATGAGCATCACCACGAGCGTGGCGATCAGCAGCGCGCGACGTCCGCGGAACTCGGTCATCGCCATCGCATAGCCCGCCGGGATCGCCACCGCCAGGGTGATGACGAGCGCGAAGAACGAGTAGACCGCGGAGTTCCGCAGCCACTGGAAGATCACGTCGTCCTGATATCCGGTCAGCGCGTGCCAGTTGGCGCTCAGCGCGTGGAAGGATCCGAAGGACAGCGGGTTGTTGTGCACGAGCTGGTCGTCGGTCTTGGTCGCGGCGAGCACCAGCCAGAGCACCGGCAGCAGGAAGAAGATCGCGAACAGGGCGAGGACCAGGGCCGGCAGCGGGTTTCCCGGCCCCCGGCCAGTGGTGCGGCGCGACCGTCGCGAGTCGACGGGCAATGCCGCCTCCGCGTCCGAGTGCGTGGAAGACATAGGACTCATCTCAGTCCGCATCGAAGAACCCCGATCGGGCGACGAACACCGCTGCGACGACCAGGCCGATCAGCAACAGCTCGACCGAGATGGCAGCCGCGGTGTTCACGTCGTTGTTCTGGAAGGCGAAGTCGTAGGACAGCTGGTTGAGCGAATAGTCACGCCCGGCGACGCCGACGCTGGCCTGTGTGAGCAGTTGCGGTTCGACGAACAGCTGCGTGCCGCCGGCGAAGGCCAGGATCACCATGTAGACGATCCACTTGCGCAGCATCGGGATCTGGATGCGGCGCGCGGTCTGCCAGGCGCTCGCGCCGTCGATGCGCGCGGCCTCGATGACTTCGTGCGGGATGTTGTTCAGCGCCCCGTACATCACCACGATCCAGCCGCCCGCACCGGTCCAGAACGCGATCAGGGTGAACAGGACCGGCAGGTTCCCGGTGTCGACCACCTGGCCGAAGGTGTCGAACCCGAGGCTGGTGAGCAGGAAGCTCACCGGGCTGACCGACGGGTCGAGCAGGAACAGCCAGACCATCACGCTCGCCGCGCCGGCCAGCGCGCCGGGGATGTAGTACAGGAATCTCAGCGCCTTGCTCACGCCGCGCGCGGCCAGCCGGTGCAGCAGCAGGGACAGGCCCACGACGAGCACCGCCAGTGACACCAGCCAGCACACGAGGTACAGCGCCACGTGCTCCACGGCCGGGACGAAGCGGAAGTCCGATGCCGCGTCGGTGAAGTTCGCGATGCCGGTGAACTGACCGTTGGCGTTGGTGAAGGCGAAGTAGATGGCGTAGCAGGTCGGCACGACGCCGAAGGCGATCAGCAGCAGGACGTAACCGGCGACGAAGCCGTGGCCGGCCCGGACGGACCACGGCGCGCGTCGTGCGCTGCGCGTCGTGGCCCGGCCGGTTGTTGCAGGGGACATACTCACTGCGAGGTCACCTGGTATCCGTCGGTCTTGGCGTAGTTGACGATCGAGTCGTGCCAGGCCGGCAGCAGCGAGGTGATGCTCTTGCCGGCGGTCATGCCGGGGGTGACGGTGGCGGCCCAGATGGCTTCCTGGCTGAACTGGCCGTAGCCCCAGCCCGGCCAGATCTGGTTGGCCGCCGCGGTCAGCGGCGCGGTGATGTCATTGGCGTAGTAGCCCGAGGAGGCCTGGGCGGCCAGCCAGGTCTTGGCCGCCGCACTGGTCGCGGGGAAGCCGGGGGCGACCTTGCCCTGGTAGTCGTCCGAGGTGGTGACCCAGGTCAGGAAGTCGGTGCCGGCCTTGAGGTTCTTGCTGTGCGCGGACAACAGCCAGGTGCCGCCGCCGACGTTTCCGACCGAAGGACTGGTGTCACCGGCCCACTGCGGCATCGGGGCCACCCCGATCTGCCCGGCCGGGGTCTTGAACGTGCCCTGGAACAACGCGCCGCCGTACCACGCCGGGCCGGGCATCAGCAGGACCTTGTCGGGCTCGTTCTTGTCGAAGTCGGAGCTGAAGACACTGGAGGTGGACAGCGTCTTGTTCTTGACCAGATCGTCCAGCAGCGACGCCATCTTGGTGCAGCCCTCGCCGCTGGTGTTCACCGTGACCGCCTTCGGACCGGTGATCTGGTTGGCGCCGCACTTGCTCGCCCACATGTAGATCTCGGGGGTGAAGGTGTCGCCGGCGGCGCCGACCAGGTAGCCGGGGTGCTCGGTGGCGACCTTGTCCCCGATGGCCTGGTACTGCTCCCAGGTGGTGGGCACCTCATAGCCCCACTGCTTCATGAGCTTGGCGTTGTACCACAGCACGGTCTGCGACAGGTCGTTGCGCAGGCAGTAGAGCGTGCCGTCCACCGTGCACGGGGCGTTGGCGTTCGTGGCCCAGCCGTCCAGCGTCGCCTGCGGTATCAGACCCTTGTTCAACGGAGCGGTGAACCCCGCCTGCACCGCCCAGGACGCCTCGTTGTTCTGCGAGCTGAACACCACATCCGGCCACCCCGACCCGGTCCGGTTGAACAGCGACACCTTCGTCTGCAGGTAGTTCGAGCCGTTGGCATCCCCGTCGTAGGTGACGATGTCCATCTTCACCTCAGGATGCTGCTTCTGGTACTGCTGCGCCGCCGCCAGCCGGGTCGAGTCCACCCACACCGTCAACGTCCCACCGGTCTGCTCCGCCGACTTGAACGCACCCTGCGAACCCCCCGACGTACCAGACTTGTTGTTCGTG
>JAEKKI010000225.1 GCA_019510485.1 Catenulisporales bacterium | reverse complement strand
GTCGTAGGCGGCGGACAGGTGCCGGACCCCATCGTTGCGGTTGTAGGTGGCCCGGCGGCCGGACGGCGGCGGCGGCGTCCTGGGGGACGCGGGTCGCGTTCGAGGTCCTTGCCCTCGCCTCCGATCGCGGCCCTCTGCCGACCGGGGGGGCGGCATCAGGTTCAGCGGGACCAAACTCATCCAGACAGAACACGACGGTCGGGTCGTCCACGTCGGGTCTCACCTCGCCGTCGGCCATCGCGTAGAGATGCTCGACCCGGGCCTTCTTCACCTCGTACTCGGGATCCTTCGAGGTCTTCCAGGTCTTTATGCGTTGAAAGGAGACGCCTTCGTCACGAAGCAGAACCCGAAGGCCCTCGTGCGAGATGTCGTCGACCACCCCCTCAGCGACCAGGAAGTCCGCCAGCTTGGACAAGCTCCAGGTGGAGAACGGCAGGCCGTGTTCAACCGGCTTGGACTTCGCGATCTTCTTGGTCTCCCGGCGCTCTGGCAGGTCGAACGTGGCCGGACGACCGCCGGCATACTTCGGGTATAGCGAGTCGAAACCGTCGGCGTTGAAGTTGTGGATGACGTCACGTACGCGGTCCTCGCTGGTGAACGTCACCTCGGCAATCTTCGCCCCGCTCATGCGCTGCGCCGACAACAGCACCATCTGTGCCCGCCGCCAGGTCAACACCGACCCGGTGCCGCGGCGCATGATCCGCAGCAGCCGCCGCCCCTGATCACCATCGATCTCTCGGACCACGACCCGCTCAGCCATCTGCCAAGTCTGATACACCCGGGCCTGTCGAAGGCCTGACAGCAGGTCCTGGCGAGCGTTCGGTAGCGCTTATCCCAGGCAGCCCGGTACCATCGATACCGGGCTGGTGCAGCCCGCCGCTCGCGCCCTTCGGGGTTTGGTGAATGCACTTCAGACGGTCACCGGCAACCAGCTTTCTGATCGCGGCGCCAGTCGACAATGCGAGCATCGACAGGACGGACCGCGTGGAAGGCTGACACGATGGCGCCCATCGATGCAGGCAGCGTCAAGGCGCTTGCCAAACTCCTCCGTGAGGAACTTGCCGCAGCGGGATTCGATATCCCTTACAGCCTCGCGCTTGAGGTTGTTGCCCATCAGGTCGGCGTAAAGGACTGGAACGTGCTCGCCGCCCTGGTCGGGCGATCGGAGAGGACCGCTCCGCCTGCTGTCGGCGCCGGTGTCCCGGTGCTGCGGGTAATGTCTGTTGAGGCGGCATTGCCCTTCTACATTGATTATCTGGGTTTCACGCTGGACTGGGAGCATCAGTTCGAGCCTGGCACGCCGCTGTATGTACAGGTATCCCGGTCGCAGGCGGTTCTCCATCTGTCCGAACACCACGGCGACGGCAGCCCCAACGGCGTGGCCTGGTTCCCGGTCGCCGACGTCATCGGCCTCCACACCGAACTACTGAACCGCCCGAATGCACCGATGCGCCCGGGCCTCGACACGAACGCGCCCGGAGGGCCGACATTCCAAGTCATAGATCCAT
This sequence comes from Catenulisporales bacterium, assembly GCA_019510485.1. Classification (GTDB taxonomy): domain Bacteria; phylum Actinomycetota; class Actinomycetes; order Streptomycetales; family Catenulisporaceae; genus Catenulispora. The sequence goes on along the minus strand of JAEKKI010000225.1, from coordinate 4,080 downwards.
ACGGCAACATACTGAGATTCGCGCAACCATCGACGACGTAGGATCTATCGCCTTCGACCCCGCACTGGCCCGGCAATGCCGAATGGTCTGCCGCGACCCGCCGACCGAGACCGGAACTCACTCGGCGCGTCGCGGTCGACAGGGCAAACGTTGCCTGCTACGGCACTAATTCACGGCAGCAGACCCGCGGACTCCAGCAGGTTCCCCTCCGGAATCGCAATCGGCATGCGCTCGGTGGTCAGAGCCGGGCCCGATGTCCCGGACGTCCGCGCCGCCTCGGCCTCATCCGCCACCGCCGCGTACACCCGGGCCGTCGCCTCAGCCACATCGCGCCACCCATACCGCTCGCGCACCATGGCGCGGGCCGCGTCGGCCATGCTCTGCGCGGACTCGCGATCGCTGATCAGAGAGCTCACGGACTCCGCCAGCCCCTCGGTGTCCCTGGCCCGGAAAGTCAGACCGGTGACCCCGGGTTCGACGATCTCGGCCAGCCCGCCGGTCGCGGCCACCGCCAGCGGCGCCCCGGCGGCCGCGGCCTCCAGCGCCACCAGGCCGAAGGGCTCGTAGATACTCGGCACGACCATCGCGTCGGTGGAGGCCATCGTCGAGGAAAGGCCCGGGGCCGGGACGAAGCCGGTGAAGCTGACCTCGTGGTCCAGTCCCAGCCGTCCGGCGGTGGCCTCCAGCTCGCACCGCTGCGGCCCGTCGCCGGCGATGACGACGCGCAGCCCCGGATGCCGCCGCCGCAGCTCCGGCACCGCGCTCAGCAGGTGCTGCACACCCTTCTCGTAGACGAGCCGGCCCGCGAAGCCGATCAGCGGACCGCCCGCGGCGTAGCGGGAGCGAGCCGCCGCGACCTCCACCGGATCGGGGCGCCAGCGCGGCAGGTCGACGCCGTTGGGGATGACCGTGGTCTTGGCCGCGGGCACGCCGAGCAGCGCGGCCACCTCGCGGCCCATGTAGCGGGAGCAGACCAGGACCCGCTCGGCCTCGGCGCTGAGCCAGCACTCGACGGAGTGGATGGCCCGGTTCAGGTCGCCGGGCAGCCAGCCCTGGTGCCGGCCGGCCTCGGTGGCGTGCACGGTCGCCACCATCGGCACCTTCAGGTGGTCCTTCATGGTGACGGCGGTGTGGGTGACCAGCCAGTCGTGGGCGTGGATGAGGTCGAACCCGCCGGCGCCGGCGGCGCGCAGGGCGGCGCGGGTCAGGGTGTGGTTGAAGGCCATGGTCCAGGCCAGCAGGTGCGGGGTTTCCAGCGGGATGGCCGGCGGGTCCGCCGGGGCCCGCACCACCCGCACGCCGTCGACGACCTCGTCCAGCGGGGCGCCGGGGGCGTGCCGGGTGGCGACGGTGACCTGGTGTCCGGCGTTGGCGAGTTTGCGGGCCAGGGCGTGGACGTGCCGGCCCAGGCCGCCGACCACCACCGGCGGGTATTCCCAGGAGAGCATCAGGATCCGCAGACTGCGGCGCGCGGGCCGGCGGCCGGCGGGGCCGCGGTGCGCGGGGAGCGTCAGGTCCGCCGGATAGGTCAGGAGCGCCGTCCGGGCGGTCGCCGGCTCCGCCTTGTCGTCACTGGTCATCGTCAGTTCGCACACCGGTCCGGACATCAGCGTTGCTCCCCTGCTTGGTGGCACTTGGTGCATGCGGTGGTCATGGCTAGGCCCGGCTCTGTTCGATCGTCTGGTTCAGCTGTCCCCACCAGCCGCGCAGCGCCTCGGCGACCGACCAGGCCTGGAACGGGCAGCCGGTGGGGATGTGCGGCGGGGCGCCCTCGGCGGTCTCGGAGACCGAGCCGAGGCCGGCTTCGCCGAGATGGCCGGGGAGGGCGTCGAACACCGTGTCGGTGGGTTCGCCGGCAGCGGCGAGCGCGTCGTGGTAGGGACCGAGCAGCCACGGCCAAACGGTCCCCTGGTGATACGCGGCGTCGCGCTCGGCCGACGATCCGCTGTGGTGCGGCCGGTAGGCGGGGTCGTCGGGGGCGAGGGTGCGCAGGCCGAGCGGTGTCAGCAGCTTGCGGCCGAGCACGGCGGCGGGCGCCTGTCCGCGCAGCGGCGCGTAGGGGAGGCTGTAGGCCAGGAGCTGGTTCGGGCGCAGGGCCGCGTCGTCGCCACCGGGGCCGTCGACCACGTCGTAGAGCCCGGAGTCGGGATGCGGGAAGCGGCGGTGGAACGACGTCACCGCGGCCTCACGGCGCTGCGCGACCTCCGTCGCGTCCCGCCCGATCGCCTTCCACAGGTCGCTGACGGTGCCCAGGGCGTTGATCCACAGGGCGTTGATCTCCACGGCCTTGCCGCGCCGCTGGGTCACCGGTTCGCCGTCGATCCGCGCGTCCATCCAGCACAGCGCACAGTGGTCGGCGCCTTGGGCGAGCAGCGAGTCGGCCGGGTCCACCTGGATGCCGTAGCGGGTGCCGGCCAGGTGCGCCCGCAGGATCGCCTCGACGTCCGGCGCGAGGTCGGCGGCCAGGTCGGCGTCGCCGGTGACGGCGACGTGCCGGCCGATCGCGTGGACGAACCACAGCGTGGCGTCGGCGGTGTTGTACTCGACCGAGCCGGTGTCGGCGGTGTTGGCGAGCATGCCCTCGGACAGGGTCGCGGCGTAGGCGCTGAGCAGGCGGCGGCCCTCTTCGGCCCGGCCGGCGGTGAGGAACAGCCCCTCGTAGGAGAGCATCGTGTCCCGCGACCAGCTCCCGAACCACGGGTATCCGGCGATGACGTCCGGGGCGGCGGCGCCGTCTCCGGCAGCGGAGGTCGCGCTCCATCCCGCCGTTCGGTCGACGACGAAGGCGTCGGCGGCCAGCAGCAGCCGGGCGGCGAGGGCGTCGGGGCCCTTGGCCTCGATCGCCCGAGCGCGGTCTTGGGCGGCGGTGACGATCCGCGCGGCCGGCGGCGGTTGGGTTTCCAAATCCCCAGACCAGGCGGTGATCTCCAGCGTCTGGCCCGGCCGTTCCAGTTCGGCGTGGAACGATCCGGCGAACCACAGGTCCTCGCGGGCCCCGAGCCCGCGCGCGGCCTCTTCGCGCAGATACACGTCGCGGTACCACTGGCCAGCACTCTGCCATCCGGGGCCGGAGATCCGGTAGGCGTCCTCGACGACCACCCCGTCGGCGGTCGAGCACACCGCCGGATCGCCGCCGCCGGCGAAGCGCTCGCCGTGCTGGTCCCGCCAGGAGCACAGGGCTTCCACGCGCAGCGTGACGTTGCCGCCGGCCAGCAGGCGGTATACGTAGCCGAAGGCGGGACGGCCGTGCAGCGCGGCCAGCTCGGCTTCCAGGACCACATCGCCGACCCGCCAGCGCCAGCGTGGCAGTCCGTGGTCCAGGTGGAAGCCCTCAAGCAGCGTGTTGCCGGCCGGGGAGATCGCCCCGGAAGCCCATTCGTGGGTTCCCAGCCGGACTTCGGCACCGGAGGGCAGGGCCAGGACCGGGTCCAGGCTGGCCAGGCCGACCCGCCGCGTGCTGCCGCCCGCTGCGGCCGCCACCAACAGAGCGTGATACCGGCGGGTCCGAAGGCCGCTGACGGTGCCCATGGCGTAGCCGCCGACGCCGTCGGGCACAAGCCATTCGCGGACCGCGCCCTCGGCGAGGTCGCCGCACAGGCGCGGGCCGAAGGTGTAAGGATCGGGGAGAGCCACGTCCGCCATGGTCGCAGTGGTCTTTGTCGCGCGCATTTCGTGTGCGCTACATAGGGTCGATGCGACGGTGGCCGAAGCACACGACGAACGCGAGGGCACAGTGGGCACTGCAGGCACGGCGGACACAGCGGGCCCGACGGCGGGCACCATCGAACAGGCGCGCCTGAACCGGTGCGAGGCCGAGGACGAGGCCGGCGCCGAGCCGTGGCGCGTGTGGGGCCCCTACCTGTCCGAGCGGGCCTGGGGCACCGTCCGCGAGGACTACTCGCCGGGTGGCACGGCCTGGGACTACGTGCCCCACGACCACGCGCGCTCGCGCGCCTACCGCTGGAGCGAGGACGGCCTGGCCGGCATCTGCGACCAGGAGCAGCACATCTGCTTCGCGCTGGCGTTCTGGAACGGCCGCGACCCGATCCTGAAGGAACGGGCGTTCGGGCTGACCGGCGG
>JAEKKI010000035.1 GCA_019510485.1 Catenulisporales bacterium | reverse complement strand
CCCCTTCTCCGACGCCGACCCCGAGCGCGTGGTGTGCCGCTTCGACCTGATCGGCGACGAGGACGAGGAGGAGGGCTACTTCGACACGTTCGCGGAGGACGAGTCGGAGGACGAGATCGACGGGATCGAGGTCGTTTAGCCCGGTTCGGCGCAGATGTTTCCCCTGACGAGAGCTGTCCGCCGGCACCCCTAGACTTCCCGCATGACCGGAGGGGCGCAGGGTGGGAACATCATCATCGACGGACGCTTCGAGCTGCTGCAGCGGCTCGGGGGCGGCGGCATGGGGTTGGTGTGGCGGGCACGGGATCTGATGCTTCAGCGCGAGGTCGCGCTGAAGGAGGTGCGCTCGCCTGATCCGGCGGTGTACGGCGCCGATCCCGGAGAGGCGCACGTCGTGCGCGAGCGCGTGCTGCGGGAGGCGCAGGCGCTCGCGCGGTTGCAGCACCCGAACGTGGTGACGATCCACCACATCGTCGACTCGCCGGAGCTGGCGCATCCCTGGCTGGTCATGGAGTTGGTGACCGGCGGGTCGCTGGACGGGCGGCTGGACCGGGGTCCGCTGACGGTGCCCGAGGCGGTGCGGATCGCGCGCGGGGTGCTCGGCGCGCTGCGGGCCGCGCACGCCGCGGGGATCCAGCACCGGGACGTCAAGCCGGCCAACGTGCTGATGCGGGAGGACGGCACGCCGGTGCTCACCGACTTCGGCATCGCCGCGCTGGAGGCGTCGCCGGGGCTGACCGCGACCGGCATGCTGATCGGCTCCCCGGAGTACATGGCGCCGGAGCGGATCCACGGCCGTGAGGGTGATCCGGCCTCGGATCTGTGGTCGCTCGGTCTGATGCTGTATGTCGGGCTGGAGGGCCGCAACCCGCTGCGCCGCGACTCCACGATCGCGACCATCGCCGCGGTCGCCGAGGCTAAAGTGCCGCCGCCGGTGCGCAGCGGCGCGTTGGCGCCGGTTCTCAGCGCGCTGCTGGTGAAGGAGCCCGAGCGGCGGCCCGGTGCCGGGCAGCTGGACGCGATGCTGGCGCAGGTCGAGTCCGGGAACACCGCGGACACCGGTGGTTTCGCCTACACCAGGCAGTTCGCGGATCGGACCCCGGCGGATGCCGGCACCGGCCCGGTCGCGAACCCCTACGACCAGCACACCATTCAGACCAAGCGCCGCACGCGGGTGGGTGCCTACACCGTCAGCGGCGTGGCGGCCCTCGCCACTTGCCTGACGATGGTGTACCTGGTCCATCACGCCGCCAAGGCGGCCAATCACACCGCCAACCAGCACGGCGGCGGCCTGTCGCATAGTTCGACCACTGCCGATTCACCGCTCGTGCCCGCGGTGAACGAGTCGTCCCAGCCTGCTGATTCCCGGCCCACCGACGATCAGCCGAGCCAGTCCGGCAAGACCCTGCTCACCCCGGACGGCGTCCGCGGCGTCATCGCCAAGGTCCTGAAGGTCAGCGGCGGCACCCGCATCGTGGCCATGACCGTCTACCCGGACCACGCCAGCCCTGGACCCCACCGCCATCAACTGGGACGCGCTGCCCGCCCTCATCAAGGACGGCACCGCTTCCCTGGGTGTCAAGAAGCCGACACTGACCTACGTCATCGTGGACTCCGACATCATCAGCCACGTGCCGGAGATGCGGTTCTATGTGACCGACGACTACCGCGGCGCGTACATCGCCGCTGATCTGAAGGGCAAGGTCACGCGCCGGGAGCCGGCGAGCTGAGCGGGCCGCCCCCAACAAGTTACCGAGATGTAAAAACTCGTTGGTAACTTCGTCTTCACAGGGTCCTGATGCGGTGCCACATTGAACGCAGCGCACCCCCATCCCACCCCACATGTGGAGGCCCCTGTGCTCCCTCGTCCCCACAAACGGACGCGGTCGCGCGCACTGAAGCGCGTCCTCGTCGTCCTGGCCGCGGTGCTCACCGCCGGCACCACGCTGTTAGCCACCACGGCGTCGGCCTCCGGCGGCACCAACTACGTGGCGCTCGGCGACTCCTACTCCTCCGGAGTCGGCGCCGGCTCCTACATCAGCTCCTCCGGGAACTGCCTGCGCAGCACCAACGCGTACTCGCAGCTGTGGGCCAACGCCCACCACCCGGCCAGCTACGTCTCGGTGGCCTGCTCCGGCGCCACCACCCAGGACGTGCTGAACAACCAGATGTCAGCGTTGAACGCCTCCACCACGCTGGTGTCGATCACCATCGGCGGCAACGACGTCGGCTTCTCCGGCGTCATGCAGACCTGTGTGCTGGGCTCCACCAGCGACTGCCTGAACGCGGTCAACGCCGCGACGGCGCAGGCCAAGGCGATCCTGCCGGGGCGGCTGGCCACCACCTACAGCGCGATCCGGGCCAAGGCGCCGAGCGCCAAGGTCGTCGTGCTGGACTACCCCGAGTTCTACGACCTGTCCAACTCCTGGTACTGCCCGGGCCTGTCCGGCACCGACCGCAGCGCCCTGAACAACGCCTCGGACCTGCTGGACTCCATCATCGGGACCGCGGCGGGCAACGCCGGCTTCTCCTTCTCCGACGTCAAGGGCCGTTTCCACGGCCACGAGCTGTGCGACTTCTTCAGCGAGTGGCTGCACTCGGTGAACATCTCCGACGTCACCGAGTCCTACCACCCGAACGCCGACGGCCACTCCGGCGGGTACCTGCCGGCGCTGAACGCCATCACCGGCTGATATAGCGCGGCAAGACGGAGCCGCGCCGGCCCTACTGCGGGGGTCGGCGCGGCTTCTTACGCTGTGCGGGGTCTTCCGGCGGGTTCCGGCTCAGAGCTCCCGGAGCACCGCGGGCAGCCGGGTGTGGCGCGGCCGGTCCGGCACGTTCGCGACCGCCTGCGGCAGCGCGGAGCCGGCGCCGTGCACGATCGACAGGTGCCGCTCGGCCAGCCCGCAGAGCCCGTACACCAGAGCCCGGGTGAGGCTGCCGGAGGAGGGGCCGTCCAGCACCACCACGGCCGCCGGCCAGGTGCCGCCGAGGGCCTCGCGGGCGGTCAGGGCCCGTACGTCCTCGGTGCCGAGCCGCTCGCGCAGGGCTCGGGTGAGGGTGTCGGCGCCGGCGTCGCCGGTCGCGCGGATGGTGACGACTTGGATGTCGTCGGCGGACAGGCCGAACGTGCGGGGGATCGAGTCGGCGGCCAGCTGCACGGCGCGTGCGACCGCCTCGCCGGCGTCCCGGACCGGCACGATCACCAGGCGCTTCTCGGGATCGTTCTCCGGCGGCGGGAGTTCGCCTTCGCGCAGTGCGAAGCGGAGGTCGGTGAGCGGATGCGGTTCGGAGTCGGCGGCGCGGACCCGGGGGACGCGGCCGTCGGAGGTGTAGGCGAGGAGCGATTCGGAGCGGGTGTCGAACAAGTCGCGGAACGGCTGGCCCGGGCCGGCCGGGCCGGGTTCGGCCGGGTCGCCGGCCAGGAGGACGCGCATGCCCTCGGGGACGGCGTCCAGCAGGGCGGCCAGGGATTCGGCGTCGATCTGGTGGGCGGCGGAGACGACGACCAGGCCGGGTTGGGGGTCGGCGAAGGCGGGGGTGGGGGGTTCGGCTTCGGTGGGCTCGGTTTCGCCGCCCGGCGCGGAGTCGGCGGTATCAGCGCTCGCCGGTTCGGCCGAGCCGGAATCAGCGCTCGGCGACTCGATGGAGGAGTCGGCGCTACCGGTGGCCGCGGTCCCGCCCCCGGGCCCGCGCCCCAGCGAGGCCAGGTACTCCGCCACCGACAACACGGTCAGCTCGGTCCCGCCCAGCTCGCGGTTCAGCGTCCGGACACTCGCCGCGTTGCCGCCGATTATGGCCACCGGCACCCCGACCGCTGCCGCGGCCTCGGCGAACCCGGCGATCTGCGCGGTCTTGGCGATGCCGGGAGCGGTGGCCACGAGCGTCAGGCCGTGCGCGCCGACGGCGTCCCGAAGTTCGCCGTGGACGCGATCGCCGCTGGTGTCCAAGCGTTCCCAGTCCTCGCCCAGCGGCTCCGGGGTCGCGAGCAGCCGCTGCACCGCTTCCCCGACACCCTCCTCGGCGAACGCGTAGCGCTCGCGGCTGATCATCAGGCCCGCGGCGCTCGGCGTGCTCTCGGCTTCCTCCTCTTCCTCGGCCGCGTTGGAGAACGCGAGCATGTCGCCCTCCTCCAACGCCGCCTGCAACGCCGCCGCCGGGTCGCTGAAGCCCAGCGTCCCCAACGCCGAGCACAGCACGTCCGCCGGCTGCGCGGTGTGCCCGTCCAGCGCCGCACGGTCCAGCAGCCAGCCCAGCACCGCCCGGGCACGCCGCGGGTCCTCGGGCCCGACGGCGCCGGCCAGCACGCTGCGCGCGAACCCGTCGGCGGCCTCGGGGCGCACACCGGGCACCGACAGGATCAGCCAGGGGTCGGCGGCCAGCCGGGCAGCGGCCTCAGGGCCCAAGGCCGCGGCCACCCGCGGCGCCAAGTCCGCCGGCGCTCCGGCAGAGGCCAGGAGCTGCTCCAGCGATGGCCCCGGCTGCTCCTGAGCAGTCAGCGCCGCTTCCTGATTCGGCTCCGATTCCGTCATCGTCACTTCTCGTTCCATCCGTCCTGCGTGTACTGCGAAACCAGCCGCGGGCGGGCCGGCTGCCAGGTGTGCTCGGGGTAGCCGATCTCGGGCTCGGAGACGTCGTCGAGCGCCTCGCGGATCTCGCGCGGCAGCGTCAGCTGCTCGGCGTTCAGGGAGCCGCGCAGCTGCGCGACGGTGCGCGCCCCGACGATCGGCGCGGTGACGCCGGGCCGGTCGCGGACCCAGGCCAGCGCCACCTCCAGCGGGGCCACGCCCAGGCCGTCGGAGGCGGTCGTCACCGCGTCGACGATGCCTTCGCTGTGGCGGTCCAGGTAGGGCTCGACGAACGGGGCGAACATCGCCGAGGCGGCGCGGGAGTCGGCCGGCACCGAGGCGCGGTACTTGCCGGTCAGCACCCCGCGGCCCAGCGGGGACCAGGGGAGCAGTCCCACGCCCAGGTCTATCGCGGCCGGCAGCACTTCGCGCTCGACGCCGCGTTGCAGCAAGGAATATTCCATTTGTGCGGAGGCGACCGGTGCCCTCGAGAAGTCCGCGGCCTGCCAGGTCGCGGCGCGCGCCAGCTGCCAGCCGGTGTAGTTGCAGACCCCGACGTAGCGGGCCTTGCCGGAGGCGACGGCCGTGTCCAGTGCGGACAGCGTCTCCTCCAGGGGGGTGGTCGCGTCGTACGCGTGCAGCTGCCACAGGTCGACGTAGTCGGTGCCCAGCCGCCTGAGCGAGCCCTCCAGGGCGTTGAGCAGGTGGCGCCGGGAGGCGTCGAAGCGGCGCGGGCCGAACGGGACGCTGACCGCCTTGGTGGCGATCACCACGTCGGCGCGGATGCCCTCGACCATGCGGCCGATGATGTACTCGGCGTCGCCGTCGCCGTACACGTCGGCGGTGTCGATCAGCGTGCCCCCGGCGTCCAGGAACGTCTTGAGCTGGTCGGCGGCCTCGTGCTCGTCGGTGTCCCGGCCCCAGGTCATCGTGCCCAGCCCCAGCCGGGACACGCGCAGACCCGTCCGCCCCAGGTGTCGCTGCTCCATGGAAGGTGACGCTATCGGTTGCCGGGGACACCGCGTGCGCGGCATCACGGTCGCCACCATAGCTACCGGCTAGTAATGTGCGGGATACGACAGCCCCGACAGGGACCTTCGGCAGATATTCCACCAGGAGTCGGACGATGAAGCTCGGCGTGAACATGGGGTACTGGGGCGCGGGCAACGACGCCGAGAGCCTGGACGTGGCCAGGGAGGCCGACCGCCTCGGCTACGCGGTCTGCTGGGCCGCCGAGGCCTACGGCAGCGACGCGGCCACCGTCCTGACCTGGATCGCGGCCCACACCGAGCACATGGACGTGGGCTCGGCGGTCTTCCAGATCCCGGCCCGCACCCCGGCCATGACCGCGATGACCGCCGCCACCCTGGACACCCTGTCCGGCGGCCGCTTCCGCCTGGGCCTGGGCGTCTCCGGCCCCCAGGTCTCCGAGGGCTGGCACGGCGTCCCCTTCGCCGCACCCCTGGGCCGCACCCGCGAATACGTCGCCATCGTCCGCAAGGCCCTGACCCGCGAGCGCCTCACCTTCCAGGGCAAGCACTACCGCCTGCCGCTCCCCGACGGCCCCGGCAAGCCGGTGAAGCTGACCGTGCGTCCTGTCCGCGATCACATCCCGGTCTACCTGGCCGCCATCGGCCCGAAGAACCTGGAACTCACCGGCGAGATCGCTGACGGCTGGCTCCCGGTGTTCTTCAGCCCAGAGCACGCCGCCGAGCACTTGGAGCACATCAAGGCCGGCCGCGCCAAGGCGGGCAAGCCCGGCCTGGAGGGTTTCGACATCGCCCCGACCGTGCCGACCGTGATCGGTGACGATGTGCAGCTGTGCGCGGATCTCGTGCGGTGGTACGCCGCGCTGTACATCGGTGGGATGGGGAGCAAGGAGCAGAACTTCTACAACCAGCTCGCCTGCCGCATGGGTTATGAGAAGGAAGCCGCCGAGGTCCAGGAGAAGTACTTGGCGAAGGACTACGAGGGGGCCGCTGCCGCCGTCCCGTTCGAGTTCATCGACCGCACGAGCCTGCTCGGCCCGAAGGAGCGCATCGCGGAGCGGATGACGGCGTATCAGGAGGCTGGGGCGACGACGCTGAGTGTGGCGGCGGCGTTCGGGGACCGCCAGACGCGCTTCGGCATCATCCGGACCGCGGTGGAGGCCGCGGAGCTGGCGGGGATCGGGTAGCTGCGAACCGGGCGGATCAGACCCCTGGTCCTGCCGCCGATGGTCATCGACCTGGGGTCGGAGCCAGGCCACTGCGACGTGACACCGGACGTGACACCAGACGTGACACCGGTGGCCGTCGCAAAATAACTAAGATCGTTCTCTGATATTACCCGCGGCGCGGTGGACTGTAGTTAAAATCAGACCACTCCACCGGTTCGCCAGGAAGCGGGAGGCCCCGACCACGATTCGGCGTGTCCTGACACCGTAGCTTCGATCACCTCTATCACTTATGCTGTGATGAGGGCGGTTTCGAGACGAACAGGGTGGTCGAGCACGCAGCGTCCTTGGTGGGAGTTGGATCAGAACCCTGTGGAACTTCGCCGTCGACTCCTTCCTTGATCATTCCTCGGGTCCGGCATACATAGGCGGCTATAGTGAGAATCCAGCCTCGCAAGCAGATCCTGGACATCTGGCGGTCCATGCTCGCCGAGTGCTACCGCGACCAGAAGTGGATCTGGGGCGGCCGGGTGGAGTCGAACCCGATCTCCGACGCCGAGCAGTTACTGTGCATGCTGTACCCGATCACCCAGATCGAGACCTTCGCCGTGCACGACCCCGACGCCACCCAGCCGGACGTGCTGCGCGCGCTGCGGCCGCTCGGCCCGGAGGCCACCAAGATCCCGCGGACCCTGGTGGACGTCGCCCTCGACTATTTCCAGAACCACACCGACGAGCGCGAAGAACCCCGGTTCGCGGCCGGCAGCTATCTGCGCGGGATGTCCCAGGACGCGCCGGTCCCGCAGGATGAGGGCCTGCAGCGGCTGGAGGTCGTCGACGGCTACTCGATGTCCATCACCCTGTGTCTGACGCTACTGGCGTTCGTCAACGACCGCGAGGAACACGAGACCAACAGCGGGCAGCACAGGAAGCTCGTGGACCTGCGCGACCGGGCCTCGCGCCGCTTGACCGCGGCGATGGTCGGCCTGCTGCGCAGCTTCGTGGTGAACTCCGTCAGCCCCGAATCCTCCCAGGGCCGGGCCATCCTGGAGATGCTCCGCCAGGGCGATACCACCGACGCCGAGCTGGCGCAGGGTTTGAAGATCCGGTTCGACCGGTTGCGCGCCCAGCTCAAGACCGACCTGCGCCTGAGCGTGCCCGAGGAGAGCAAGCCCGAGGAGGACCAGCTCTTCGAGTGCGGGTGGAGTTGGGGTATCGCGAAGGACGCGAAAGTCATCACCGAATACGCGGCGGACTCCTCCATGTCCAGCAAGGCCGGCATCGCCCAGCCCCGTCCCTGGCTGTATTTCACGGTGTCGGCTCTCGACGGCATCGTCGACCTCAACTCCCGTCGCATCAGAGCCCTGAACATCTTCACCCCCGAACAGCGCTCCCTCGCCGAGGCCCTGGCGCTGCGCTGGGACCTGACACAGAACTACTGGTCGGCGGTGGCGCGCTTCGACCCCGAGCGCTGGCCGCTGGAGGACATCCCGTGGCGTACCAGCGACGGCCAGGAGTCCGACTACTACTCCCTGCTGGTCGTCTCGGTGCTGATCCAGGACCTGATCGCCCGCACGGCCACCGACGCCGACCTGATCAAAGCCGTCGGCATCATCGAGGAGCTGGCCCGCCGCGGCCGCATCACCCAGCGGATGACACCGGACGACGCCGCGATGGCCCTGCACTATCCCGGCGTGCCCCAAGGCCTGGTCGGCAGCGAGGTGGTGGTCGGTACCACGCTGGCGCTCTACACCTCTGACTACGCGCCGCTGATCATCAAGCGGGCCCTGCAGGCCGCGCAGCTCACCGACAACGTGGAAGCGCGCGAGGCCCTGATGAACGTCGCCGAGGCGGCGATGGATCATCTGGATGAACGCCGTATGACCCGTGACGGTGAATCCGTGGAACTGTGGGACGACGTCAGTCACTTCCCCGGCCTGGAATCGCTGACCTTCCAGGGCCCCTCCTGGTACTTCACCGAGCGCGTGGTCGAGGCGCTGGTCGCCACCGCCGCGACGTATGAGAAGGAACCGCCGCGCAGCTCCCGCATGTACGACCATTTGCTGCGCCTGCTCAACGAAGCAGACCATGTTTACAACAAGGCCATGCTGCGCTCCAACGTCGACGACCGCTCGACCCTGCGCGACCGGCTTGGGGAGATCGGGCAACTCATCAAACGCGCCCGCGAACTGCGCCGCCGGCGCACCAGCACGGCGATCGCCCTTTCCGAACGCGCGCTACGACTGCTCGACGCGCTGGAACAGGCCGACGAGGACGCGGGGCGGAGCCGGTAGAATGCTGATCTTCGCGTCATCCGACAAGGGCGGCACCGGGCGTTCGGTGACCAGCTGCAACCTGGCCTACCGGTTGTCGCTGCTCGGCCGCGACGTGGCCTACCTGGACTTCGACTTCGGGTCGCCCACGGCCGGGGCCATCTTCGAGATCCCCAAAATGGAGCGCGGCACGCCGGACGGGGGCCTGCACTCCTACATCCTCGGGGAAGCCACCGAGCCGGCTCGCGTCGACGTCCGCAAGATGACCGAGCGGACGTCTTTGCAGGAACGCCCTCCGGGCTCGGGCAAGCTCACCCTGTTCCCCGGCGATTTCGGCGGCGCGGAATTCCACCTCACCGACAACCACATCAAAGCCGCGATGAAGCTGTTCCACGACGTGGAGCGGGAGTTCGACGTCTGCATCGTCGACCTCAGCGCCGGGCGGTCTTCGGCGCTGGACATCTCGCTGAACGCGATCTCGCCCCGGGTCCGCAAGAAGAAGCAGGACAAGGACAAGGACCGGATTCGCTGGCTGCTGTTCCACCGGTGGACCACGCAGCATGTCATCGCCGCCGGCGGCCTGCTGTTCGGGGATAAGGGCATCGTGCCGTACGCCATGGAAGTGGGCTTCAAGCGTGCGGATTTCATGCGGTTGGTGCGCACGGTCCGCACCGCCGTCCCCGACACTTCGGCGTTCGGGGAGAAGACCACAGCAGAGCAGACCCTGTGGGTGACCCGCAGCGACGACCACCTCAAGGCCCTGGCGAAAGGCCGTAGTCTGGGTCAGGATCTGCTGGCCGGCACCACGCCACTGGAACCCATGCTTCTGTGGCGGGAGCAGGTGATCATGGACCTGGATGTCAATCGGAGGCTCGCCAAGCCCGCGACCGCCCAGGCCTTCGACAAATTGGCCACCAAGGTCGACGACGACGAAGCCTGGGAAGGTATCTGATGACTTTGACGGTTTCCCGGGCCGACTCCCCGACGCCGATCTTCCACGAGCGCAGCCAGGGTACGACGGTGCAGAATCTGCCGCTGTCGCATCTTTCGGTAGAGGTCGGCCACTTCTACATGGACGAGCTGGAGAACGGCGAGGGCCCGATCCTGGCCCAGTTCGAACGGGTCAAGCCATGGCTGGCCGCCGCGGAGGCCTCGGTGGCCTGCGGCACCGAGAAGCCGCGGGTGAGCACCTGCTTCCTGATCGACGACTATTTCCAACGCAAGCCGGACGCCGGGCAGATAATCGAAAGACTGCTGCGCCTTTCTCGGCAGGCCGGTGTGCGTATCGACTACATCGCGCGTGAGTCCTCGTGCGCCGTCCGGGCCGACGGTCTACGCGTCGCCGAACTCGTCGCCCGGCGCCTGCTGCAAGAACCGGAGCCGGAGACCTCCACCGGCTCTCGCCCGCCGGCGCTGAACTCGGGCTGGCTGGCCAACGGCAGGCCGCCGCGCGAGGAGAAGGTGCTCAGCGCCATGAGGGGCCACGTTTGGAAGCCTGCTGACGAGTTCAGCAAGCGGAACCACTCGATCTTCCTCGACGTCGAGCTGTGGCGGGACCCTCCGGAGTCCCCGATGGACGAGGAGACGTTGCTGAACCAGAGGCTCTACTCCTGCCCTTTTCTGGCAGCGGTCTGGCAGCTGGTCCGGCTCGGGTTGCTGCGCAACGACGGTGCGCCGGCGCTGGCGGTCAGCGAGCCGCCGGCCAGCTGGCCGGACGACTGGTCGCTGTTCCCGGACATCATCAAGGTCAACCCGCAGGCCAAGCCGTTCTACGCCTACCGGGCCTTCAGCATCATGCCGCAGCACTTCCTCGGTATCGAGCACGCCGTGCGGACGATCGTGGAGCATTTTCTGGTCGATCCCGGAGTGGGCGAGTCGCTGCACATCCGGGCGGAGGAGAAGAACATCGCGCTGCCGCAGGTAGTGGCCGATCGGGTCAGCCATCACTTCCTCGACGGCGTCAGCTGATGGCGCGTAGCGACGCGCCTTTGGACTCTCCTGCCAAGCATCCGCCGGCGGTGGTACTCGGTGTGGTGACCACCGACCTGCTGAACACCTCCGAGCCGCTGCCGCTGGAAGCCGCCCAGCAGGCGCTGAAGCTGCTGCCGGGCGTCGCTGCCGACAGTCATCGTCACCCGGTGGAACAGGCAGTCTCCCCAGACCTCTTCTACGGTGTGGACTGCCGGCTGGCCACCATTCGGGGTGCCCAGCCGCGAGCCATAGGAACCGTCCGGGCGCGCGCCGTGCTCACCGCCGGCCATGTGCTGCAGGGCTCGGCCCGGGTGGACGTGGTCCTGGATGCCTCTACCCGGCGTATGCCGTGGTCCTATTACGCGGCGTGTACCGGCACGGTCGAGGCCATCAACAAGGCCGACCCGGCCGACCTGGTGAGCGGGTTCCTCAAGACTCCCAACGGATCGGGCCTGCTCGACCTCGGCGGCATCGGAACACAGGTGATGGCGCTGCTGGACGACATCCCCCAGGTCGACGGCCGGGCCGACATGCGGACCGTGGCCAGCCGCCTGCGCTGGGCAGTGCTGGTGCGCGAGGGCGTGGACCTGGATGCCGAGGTCGTGGCGGGGAGCGACGGCGCCTTCCAAGTCCGGATGACCGCGCCGTCGGAGCTGGTGCCGCGGATCGTCGCCTTCTGCGAGATCCTGGCCCTGCACCAGTGGCTCCTGGCGGCGCTGAAGAACGCGTTCGACCGCGCCGGACGCTCGCCGAAACCGATGGACGAGCTGGATCCCGCGCTGAGCTACCTGGGCCACGTGTGGAACCCGACCGCGCACCTGCCCACGGAGATCGCCTGGCTCTGGGAGGCGCTCGAACACGACGCGCAACTGACCTGGGAGTGGGAGTCCACTGTGACCCGGGTGCGGGACAAACTGTCGCTGTTGACACGAAAAGCGATCGAAGGGACCCTGCACAAGGAGTTTTTATAAAAGTTCGTCAATAGTCAGGGGACGGGGTGGGGGACCCGCTGTCAGTACGCATGGCAAGACCGGAAGACCTGAATCGCATAGCAGAACTCGAGAACCGGGTGTTCGACGGCACCGGCTTCTCGTCCTCCGTACTTCTGCAGCTCTACGGCCCTTCGGGGGTGGCGTGGCTGGTGGCCGAGGACTCTGCTGGAATCTGGGGATATTCACTGTGTATGCGGGCCACGGATGATCCGCGGGTCGGCTGGATTCTGGCGCTCGGCGTCCACCCCGAGCGCCGCGGCGAGCATATCGGCCGGACGCTGCTGGACGAGTCGATCGTCGAGCTGCGCAGCCGCGACATGGAGACCATCATGCTCACCGTCAAGCCGGACAACATGGTGGCCTATGGCCTCTACCTGCGCGCCGGCTTCCAGGACACCGGCGAGTGGAAGAAGGATATCGGCGACGGCAGCCCGCGCAAGATCCTGACACTGCTCCTGACCCCCACGCCGACGCCGTCAGAGCCGGAAGAGACGGCGGACGAGCAGCACAAAGAAAAGGTTCCGGAAGACGTCGCCGGCGTAGCTCTCGATTTCCAGGATTGGCTTCCAGGACCCGGAGATCAGCTTGACGTCACCGAGGCCCATCGGATTGACGAAGTTCTGGACGGCGACGTAGAAGGCATCGGACTTGCCGGCGCCGCCGGGGCGGGGCAGCGCCAGCAGCCATGCGGTGAATCCGGCGACCAGGAAGAGGATCCACAGCAGTAGCCGCAGCGGCCGGTATCCGTATCCGAACAGCGCCGCGTTCAAGTCGGCCAGCAGTCGTTTACCTTGCCATCGGGGCAGTGAGCGGCGGTGTGCCGAGGCCGCCTTGTACTTGCAGTTGTCCTCGGCCGGGGCGTTGTTGAACCTCCGGTACAAGGTGCCGGCCTGTTTGAAGGCGTACTCGGCGAACAGCGGCAGGTTGGCGCCCAGCAGCGCGGAGCCTGCTTTCTCCAGAGAACTGGCGATGACACCGCCGTCGTCCTCACTCAGCCATTGCCTGCCGTTGGCTTCAACGTACGCCGCGAGCAGCGCGGCGATCTCGGCGGCCAACGGCTGTTCGAACCCGGTCTCACCGAGGTGGAACGCGCCCAGGGCGAGCATCACCGACGCCGAGCCACCAGCTCTGATGAATCCCTGGCGGGCGCGCTTGGACCGGCGGATGCACTCCTCCAGGACTCCTCGCTCCTCGGAGCCCAGATTGCCCTGCCGCCTGGCACGCGCCAGTTCCTCGGCGATGGCGTTCGCCGCGGAGATCAGGCTGTCTTTGAAGGTTTCAAGTGGTGCGATGCCTTGTCCGGTCACCCGCTTGTCACCGGCATCCGTCCGTGCGGCGCAGCCGATTCATCGCACCCCCAGTGATCTGCTCGGACCGGCTCCAAGTATGTCGGATGAAAGGCTGTTTGAACATGCCGTGTCGACAAAAAACTCGCCAAGGACGGGAAGGTCCGCCGAAGGTGGGCTCAGAACCTTCGGGGCGGCCTGATCTTCACCTGGTCCCGCAGGTCACGGACGCGCGTGACCTGCTGTTTGAAGAGCGTCGTGTAGTGGGTTCGATCCTCCAGGCCATCCCAGAGTACTTTCATACGTTCGCTGAGATAGGTCGGCGGCATCCACAGCGGCGCCAGCTGGTCCAGAGCGAACAGCAGGGACTCCAGCGGGTCGCGGTCCCGTTCGATGTCCACCTCGGCTCGGGCCACGATGACGTCCATCACCGTGGTCAGAAGCCACTCGTGGAGCGCGAACTCCTCGCAGAAGCGGATCAGCATCGGCAGGTCGTCCGGCCGGCCCCGCAGACGGATGGTGTGGACGTTCGACACGTCACTCTTGACGATGCCGACGGTCGGGACGGTGTCGGGGGCCAGCGTCGCCGCCCATCGGACGACACCTGTCCCGGCGCGCAGGGGAGTGCGGTGATCCAGCTTCGAGCTACCTTGTACGTCCTCGATCACGCGGTCGCTGATGGACGCCAGGTCCACGCCCCGGGCCGGCGTCGAGTCGGTCAGGAAGCCGTCCAGAATGTTGTTCGGGTTCGGCGACCCGACTACTTCGACGACGCCCGGGCACCGCAGGTAGTGCCGCCATTCCCGGCGCTCGGGCGCCTCGGCCGGGGTGAGCGCGACATGCGCCGATCCCTGGAGCACCCGGCCGTTGGTCACCACCGCGTGGCTCAGCACCGTGCCGATCGCCCGGCCCCGGCCCTCGCGCGCGATGTTCAGCCGGCAGTCGATTCCGGTGACCTGCTCGGGCGAGATCACCCGGCGCACCGGCCGTTCGACCTTGCTCACCGGTGAGCCCGGGATGAGCTGCATCAGCGCCACGCTCGCGGGCGTGGACAGCGCGCCCTGATTCTGGATGAGGCAGGTCCGGACCTCGCCGAGCGCGAGCGTGGGCGCGGGGCTGTCGGGTTCCGCTACTCGCGGCATGCCCCTAATCGTTGTGTGTGACATGGATGTCGTCGAAGAAGAGATGGCTTGTGCGGCGTGCTGGATTGTCCGGGAGCATGATCGGGGTCGCCTCGCCCCGAGCCCGGTCGGCTGTCTGCTTCAGCACCGCCTCGTCGAACTTCAGGTGGTCGATGATGATCTCCACCGCGTGCTCGGCCGCCCGGTAGTGCGGCGGCAGCAGCGAGAGGGTCTGGTATGCGGCGAACGGCGCCGCGTTCGGCGTCAGCTGCGTGATGGTAGGCAATTGGGTCCACAGGTCCGGAAACCCCTCGCCCTGTCCGAAACGGTACGGCGTGGCCACGGCGCGCCCGGCGTTGCGCAGCAGGCCCAACCGCAGTAGCTGCCACACCGCGGTCAACAACGAGCACGAATACACGCGTTCGAGGTCGGCCCGGCTTTCGTCCAGACTCCACAACTCGACGTCCACGAACACCGAGTGCCGGAACTCCCCGAACTCTTCCGGGGGCCGCCAGCCGGGGGCGTCCATGGCCACCGCGACCGTGGGGGAACGCTGGCCGTTGGACAGCCAGCCGGTCTGCGCGGTCGGGGGCCGCGAGCCGTTCGCGCCGACCGCGGCCTCCTCGACGATCAGCCCGTCGACGATGTCGGCGAGGCGGCTCTGGTCCCGCGGCCCGGAGTACGGGCGCTCACAGGCCACCGCGCAGCCGTCCTCCCGCGCCAGGTAGTCGATCTTGAAGCCGGCCTGTTCGGCTGCCGCGGTCACGATGTCGACCACCTCCGAGGGTTTCGGGGGATCGCCGGCCGAGCTCGGCGGAGTGTAGTCGTCGATCAGTAAGCATGTGCTGATGCGGGCGTTGCGGCCGAATCGTTTGCGGGTCCGCTTGTCGGCCGCCTCCAGCCACGGCGCCGCCTGCTCCAGCTGCCGGGTGATGACGCGGTCGCCGTCGGCGAAGTCGTCCAGGTAGAGGTGCCCGGCCTCGACCGAGAGGTGGGCCAGCGGGACCGCCTCCACCTGGGCGGTCTCGGTCGCCTCGTGGTAGCTCACGTCCACGGCCGTCACAGCCCTCCCCAGAAGCTCTCGTCCGTCAACTTCGCCGCGAGGTCCTCGAATGCCTGCACAGTAGCCTGATTGGCGATCTTCAGCCCGCGCACGTCAGAGTCGTCGATCACCTGCTCGCTCCACTGGAGCATGGGATCGTAAGGAATCTGACCCGCCAGCCGGGCACGGCCCATGCGCAGCTTGTCGGCCTGCTCGCGCAGCTTCTGGTCGTAAGCGCGCAGCCAGGCGCCCTGTGCGGCGCGGGTCACCGACTCCTGATCGACGCCGAGGTCGACGACCGCGGTCCGGACATAGCGCACGGCCTTGTTCAGCTCGGCCGGGTCGTGCCCGCGCCGCTCGCCGGCGGCCAGCAGGCCCTTCTCGCCGAACACCAGACCGTGCGCGGCCAGGATGTGCTGTTTGGTCCAGCGGTGGAAGACCAGCCAGCGGCAGGTCAGGGCGGACAACTCGGGCCGCGCGGTGGCTTCCAGCACCAGATCGACGGCGTAGGAACGGCCCGCCGACAGGTCCACGACGCATAGGTCGAATTCGCGGTCCAGCTTCAGGAACAACTGCGCACAGCGGGCCGGCATGTCCGCGCTGATGGCGAACTCGCCGCCGTCGCGGTCGCCCGGCAGCAGTACCAGGCGGCCGGCGCCGGACACCCGTGGCAGGTCGCGCAGCGTGTCGCTGTCCGAGTGCAGCGCGGTGTCCAACTGCTGCGCCTCGGTGTGCCGGGCGAAGTACGAGTGCAGACCGAAGGAGTCCACACCGCGCTCGGCCTTGGGGACGTCGAAGATCGCCCCCGCGGTCGGCGAGCCGAAGTCGAAGTCGAGGTAGGCGACCATCTCGCCCTGCAGGGCCCGCCGGTAGGCCATGTTGCAGCTGATCACCGAACGCCCCGTGCCCCCCTTGTCGGAGGTGGCGAATATCAGCACGTTACATGCTCCTGATCGCGGCCTGCCGGGCGAAGGCGAGTTCGTCCAGGTCTCTGAGCATCTTGTCGGCGAGCGCGGCCGCGGTCGCCGGGCGCTCGGAGACCAGGGATTCTGCGCGGTTCAGGAGCTGTCCGACCTCGCGCAGCAGCTTCTGCTCCTGTGCGCCGCCGGCTGTGGGCGTCGTCAGCCGCTCCTGGTCCAGGATGTGCCGGGCCTCGGCGATCTTGGCGTTGGCGTGGTCGATCTGGCGTTGGTCGGCCACCGGCGGGGCGGCGATCAGGGCGGCGGCGGTGACGAAGACCTCGATGGCGCGTTCGGTGATGTCCCAGGCCGGGGTGGCCGGGGCCGGGTCCACGCCGGGGAAGGCGTTGGCCGGGTCGTCCCAGAGGCCGACGGCCTGCTGACGGCGGGCCAGCAGGTGCTCCACCGCCGCGTCGGCCACCTCGACCAGGCGCGCGCGGGTACGGCGCCTGGTGGTGACGCCGGCGAACCGGAACGCGGTCTTGGCCAGCGTCGGGGCGTAGCCGGTATAGACCCAGATCAGCGGCGGTCCGTGGAGTTCTGATCCACGTAGCGGCATCGCGACACCCGGATGATGCATGCTGATGCCGCGGTCCTCCTCGACGGCGCGGCGGCTCACCCGACCACGGTGGGCCAGCTCCTCCAACACGCCGACGCAACGGTCGACAACGTCTCCAGCGGCAGCGCTGTTCTGCTGGTTCAGACCGACGATCGTCAGCACCAGCTCGCTGAAGTACGGCGAGGTCTGGCCGTCGCTGGTCTCCCACGGCACGTCCTCGGCCGGCCAGCGGCCGGTGCCGAAGGTCGCGATGGTGGACCAGTACTGGAGCGCCAGGCCCCAGCGCAGGTTCAGGGCCTCACGCAGGGACTGCTGCTCGGAGGTCAGCAATCCCTGGCGGGAGGTGCGGACCGAGAACAAGTCGGCCAGACCGTCCAGGGCGTTGACCGTGAAGTGCAGCACCGGGCGCGATTCGGCGATGCCGTGCGGCTGGCGCATGCCCACGGCCGCGGGCAGGTCGATCTCGGTGGCGTCGGCCGCCACTCCCCAGGCCCAGCCGCACTCGAAGAAGCGCTCAGGATAGTCGCGCAGCTTGCGCTCGTTCTCCGGCGGCAGACCGAAGGTCAGCTCGGGAAGCTTGTCGCGCACCGGCTGCAGTTGGCCGCGCAGGTCCTGGGTCAGCGTCCGGCCGACCACGCGGCCTTGGCTGACCGTGCGCAGCAGGCGGTTCTCGGCCTCGGAGTCGGGTTCCAGGACGTTGATGACGAAGGAGCGCAACAGGCCGACCATGGCCGCGGTCAGCCGTTCGTCCATGCGGGTCACGGCGACCGCGATCCGATCCCGCAGTTCGGCGCGCTCGACCGTGCGCTGGAACTCGCGCAGGAAGCCCTTGGCCGATAGACACAGCGTGATCGAGATCGAGTATGACTCGGTGATGTCGTAGCTGCTCTGCTCGGGCTTGACCTCGCTGCCAGGCTCCTCGGTCTTGAGGTAGGAGCCGCCGGTGAAAGTAGGGCCCTGCTCGTCGGTATAGCGCTCCAGGTACTGCTCCAGCGCTTCCAGTATCCGCATCGGGATGTCCAAGCCGCTGCCCATCGATTTGAGCGCGGCGAGCACGTCGTCCTCGATCGCGTCCGGCCGGTCCAGTTTGAAGGTGGCGATCTCGGTGGCGGGGTATAGCAGACACAGGATCTGTTCGGCGTCGCTGATGCTGTTCGAGGGATCGCGTCCGCCCCAGGTCCACCCGCCGAGGTTGACCGTCACGCGCGCGAATGCGCGCCAAAGATCCAAGATGTGCTGGCGCGGATTTGTTCTCAACGGTGTTGCCCCCCTTCAGACAGCAAGTGCCTACCCTTCCACAGGGCTCTGATACATCAAAAGGAGGGTAAGTGGGACCCGGATATTCTCCGAGCCTGCGCGGTGTATTGAAGCGTGACCTCGCTGCGATCGCCAGGCTCGAAGCCACCGCTTTCGGGGCGAACAGGCTGACTCGAAGCGCTCTCGACGTCATCTTCGATCCGTCGGGCACGCTCTGGCTCCTGGTAGAGGACGGGCAAGGGATCTGGGCCCACTCGGTCAACGCCCGAGGGGAAGACCCCCATGTCGGCTGGATCGTGGGGATGGCTGTGCATCCTGAGCGGCAGGGGCACGGATGGGGGCGGATTCTGCTGCAAGCCTCGATCGACCGGTTGCAGGACAACGGCATCAACGTGATACGGCTGCTGGTCAAGCGCACCAACAAGCGCGCCTATCGGCTCTATGAGGCCTTCGGCTTCATCGACACCGGAGAGCGGGTTGACCACTTCGGGCCTGGGGAGGATCGGATGGTCATGTCTCTCCTGCTCTCCACTGATGGGCCGGAACGCGTGGCACGGTCTGTTGTCCCGCAGGTGCCCGCGGATGTGGATGACGCGGGCAGCAGAGCCCGCAGGAACAGTGATCAGAAGCTGTACTCATAAGGCGTAGTCACACTCAACGCCCGAAACCCCAACCGCTCCAATATCGGCCGACTCTGATCCGAAGCATCCACCTGCAAGAACTCGCACCCCAACTCCACCGCCACCCGCATCCGATGCGCCACCAGCGCCCGATAGATCCCCCGCCCCCGCCACTCCGGCGCCGTGCCGCCGCCCCACAAGCTCGCGAAGCCCGTGCCCGGATGCACCAGCATCCGCGCAGCGCACACCGGCTGGTCGCCGGCCATCGCCAGCCACGTCCACACCGTCGCCGGGTCGTCCGCCAGGCGGGCCAGGACGCGGGCCCGGGCACGGTCGCCGCCGCTTCCGAAGGCCGCATCCCGCACTTCGGCTACCAGGTCCGCGTCTGCAGCCGAGGCCACCGGCCGCAGCGTCACGCCCTCCGGCATCGCCTCCGGCAGCCCCGCCGCCAACCGTGTGATCTCCGCCACGAACAGCGTTTCCGGTTCCCCCGCCTCGAAGCCGGCCGCCGTCAGGCGCGCGCCGAGGTCCGCCGGTTCGTCGTGGCTGTACGCCTTCCACTCGAAGTCCACGCCCACGCCGTCGAGCCCGCCGAAATACGCGATCTGCGCAGCGATCGCCGCGTCAGCCGTCCCGGCGTCCAGCTGCGCATACACCACCCCGTGCCAGTCTCCTGCCGTGGCACCGACCTGCCGGACGACGCCCTCGACCCGCTCCACCCGAGCGCCCGGCTCGTCCGTTTCAGCGTCCGCGCGCATGCGCTCGTCGAACAGCGCGAGCAGGTCCTTGTCAGCCATGGGTGAGGTCATCGCGCCACCCCATCATCCGGCCGACGCCGGGGCAAACGGTTAACGGGATTAGAACTGACCGCGCCGACGCTGCTACCGTCGTAAGTGCCGACTACCTCGAACGGGAGAGACCCACCAGTACGGGCGCCGAAGGAGCAACCCTCCCCGGAAACTCTCAGGCAAACGGACCGTTCGAGCAGGCGACTCTGGAAAGCAGGGCCGAGCAGGCGCGAAGCCCTCACCGAAGGTGTAAACCGCGGCGGACTCCACGGCCGCGGTGAAAACTCTCAGGTTCCATGACAGAGGGGGAGGACGGATCCGCGGGAGGCGCGAATCCACCGCCCGACGTCTAGAGCGTCCGCCTGAGAGGCCACAAGAGTGACCGCAGTGCTCACGGATCTGCCCGGTACGGCCGGAGACGACTCCGCCGCCGGCTCCGGTACGGTGTCCGCCCAGCCCGCGACCGGCCGTCAGGACGAGCCCGGTGGTCCGGCCGCCGCGCAGGGTACCGGCGCGCGTCCGACCCTGGTGGAGCTCGAACAGGCCTCCCCCTTCGCCGACCGCCACATCGGCCCGGATTCGGCCGCCGCGTCCCGGATGCTCGACGCCCTCGGCTACGACTCGCTCGACGCCCTCACCGAAGCCGCCGTCCCCGGCACCATCCGCCTCACCGAGCGGCTCAATCTGCCCGATGATCGGCCTGGGCTACCACGGCACCTTCACCCCGCCGGTGATCCTGCGCAACGTGCTGGAGAACCCGGCCTGGTACACCGCCTACACCCCCTACCAGCCGGAGATCTCCCAGGGCCGGCTGGAGGCGCTGCTGAACTTCCAGACCGTGGTCGCCGACCTGGCCGGGCTCCCGGTGGCCAACGCCTCCCTGCTGGACGAGGCCACCGCGGCCGCCGAGGCCATGACGCTGGCCCGGCGCGCCGGCAAGAGCAAGTCGCCCCGCTTCCTGGTCGACGCCGACGTCTTCCCGCAGACCCTGGCCGTGCTCCAGACCCGGGCCGAGCCGCTGGGCATCGAGCTGGCACTGGCCGACTTCTCCCGGCAAGCCCTGCCCGAGGGCGACTTCTACGGCGTCCTGATCCAGTACCCCGGCGCCTCCGGCCAGGTCCGCGACCTGAAGGCGATCACCGACGCCGCCCACGAGCGCGGCGCCCTGGTCGCCGTCGCCGCCGACATCCTGGCCCTGACCCTGCTCGCCTCGCCCGGCGAGGCCGGAGCCGATATCGCGGTGGGCTCCACCCAGCGCTTCGGCGTGCCGCTGGGCTTCGGCGGCCCGCACGCCGGCTACATGGCCGTACGCCAGAACCTGTCGCGCTCGCTGCCCGGCCGGCTGGTCGGCGTGTCCGTGGACGCCGACGGCGACCAGGCGCTGCGCCTGGCGCTGCAGACCCGCGAGCAGCACATCCGCCGCGAGAAGGCCACCTCCAACATCTGCACCGCCCAGGTGCTGCTGGCGGTGATCGCCGGCATGTACGCGGTCTACCACGGCCCCGAGGGCCTGACCGCGATCGCCCGCCGCACCCACCGCTACACCGCTGTGCTCGCCGCCGGGCTGCGCGAGGCCGGGGCCGAGTCCGGGATCGAGGTCGTGCCGACCGCCTTCTTCGACACGCTGACCGTGCGCGTCCCGGGCCGCGCCGCCGAGGTGTGGCGCGCGGCGCTGGCCGCCGGCGTGAACCTGCGGCTGGTCGACGAGGACACGATCGGCGTGTCCTGCGACGAGACCACCGACTGGGCCGACCTGCGGGCGGTGTGGTCGGCGTTCGGCGTCGCCGGCCAGGCGACGGGAGCGGCGGCCGGCGTGCACCAGCTCGACGCCGCCACCGAGGACGCTCTCGGCGAGCACCCGCGCACCACCGAGTTCCTCACCCACCCGGTCTTCCACGCGCACCACTCCGAGACCGCGATGCTGCGCTACCTGCGCAAGCTGGCCGACCGCGACATCGCGCTGGACCGGTCGATGATCCCGCTCGGCTCCTGCACCATGAAGCTGAACGCGACCACCGAGATGGAGCCGATCACCTGGCCGGAGTTCGCCGCCATCCACCCCTTCGCGCCGCTGGACCAGGCCGCCGGATACCTGTCGCTGATCGGGCAGCTGGAGGGCTGGCTGGCCGAGCTGACCGGCTACGCCCGGGTCTCGGTGCAGCCGAACGCCGGCTCCCAGGGCGAGCTGGCCGGGCTGCTGGCCGTGCGCGCCTACCACCGCGACCACGGCCAGGGGCAGCGCGACGTGTGCCTGATCCCGTCCTCGGCGCACGGCACCAACGCCGCCTCGGCGGTGATGGCCGGCATGCGGGTCGTGGTGGTGGCCGCCCGCGAGGACGGCGGGGTCGACGTCGAGGACCTGAAGGCCAAGATCGACAAGCACGCGGACGAGCTCAGCGTCCTGATGATCACCTACCCCTCCACGCACGGCGTGTTCGAGGAGGAGGTCACCGAGATCTGCGACCTGGTGCACGCCGCCGGCGGCCAGGTCTACGTGGACGGCGCGAACCTGAACGCCATGGTCGGCCTGGCCAAGCCCGGCACCTTCGGCGGCGACGTGTCGCACCTGAACCTGCACAAGACCTTCTGCATCCCGCACGGCGGCGGCGGCCCCGGCGTCGGCCCGGTCGCGGTGCGCGCGCACCTGGCGCCGTACCTGCCGAACCACCCGCTGCACCCGATCGCCGGGCCGCATGGAGCCGACGCCGACGCCGCCGTCGGCGTCGGCCCGGTCTCGGCGGCGCCCTGGGGCTCGGCCGGCATCCTGCCGATCCCGTGGGCCTACATCCGCCTGATGGGCGCCGAGGGCCTGCGCTCGGCCACCCAGCACGCGATCCTGGCGGCCAACTACGTCGCCAAGCGCCTGTCGGAGCACTACCCGGTCCTGTACACCGGCCCGAACGGCCTGGTGGCCCACGAGTGCATCATCGACCTGCGCGGCATCACCAAGGAGACCGGCGTCACGGTCGACGACGTGGCCAAGCGCCTGATCGACTACGGCTTCCACGCCCCGACCATGTCCTTCCCGGTGGCGGGCACCCTGATGATCGAGCCCACCGAGAGCGAGGACCTGGCCGAGCTGGACCGGTTCTGCGACGCGATGACCGCGATCAAGGCCGAGATCGACCGGGTCGCCGCCGGCGACCTGGACCGGGAGGACAACCCGCTGCGTCAGGCCCCGCACACGGCGGCGACGCTGGTGGGGGAGTGGAAGCATGGCTATGAGCGGGCCGAGGCGGTCTTCCCGGCCGGCGTGAACCCGGCCGACAAGTACTGGCCGCCGGTGCGGCGTGTCGATGGCGCGTACGGGGACCGGAACCTGGTGTGTTCGTGCCCGGCGCCGGAGGCTTTCGAGGGCTGATTCGCCAGGAGCGGTGCGGCCGCCCCGCAGACCATGACTTGGGTCTGCGGGGCGGCCGTTTGCTAGGCCAGCGCGGTTTCCTTCGCCGCGAGCTCATCTGTATCAAGGGTTGTAGATCGCGCGCGCCGTGATCGCAAAGCTCGCGCCACCGCTGCACCGAGGAGGATCGGTGCGGCAGCCATCGCGAAGCACCAAGCCACCGGCAGTGTTGCGAGGGCTGTACCCATCGCCGCGTAACCGCCGGAGGAACCGGCGTTGAAGGCGTTGTTCACCCACATGCCGGCGGCGGTGCGGCTCTGTTCGGCGGCGAGTTCGTCGGCGACGAGGTAGGCGCACGCCAGCAGGGGAGACATGAACACGCCGGTGATGGTCGTGACGGCTGTCAGGGTGTAGACATCGGGGGCCAGGGCCGCGGCCGCGACGGCGATACCGAGGGCGGCCGCCAGCAGCGGGAGGCGGGTGCGGTCGGCGGCGCGCCAGGTGAGCGCGCCGTAGACCAGGCCACCGGCGATGCTGCCGAGGGACATGCCGGCGTCGGCCCAGGCGATCGCCGAGGGTTGGCGGTGCTGTATCGCGAAGGCCACGATCACCAGGTTCTGGGCGCCCAGGCCGAGGCCGACGCCCGCGGTGACGATGACGGGTTCGGCGATGCGGGCCAGCGTGCGGCTCCGCGCCGCCGGCGATGGAGTCGCGGTCGTCGTGTCGCGTGCCGCCGCCGCGAGCCCCACCACCGGTGAGGCCATCATCGCCACCGTCCCGACCGCGACCAGCGCGGCGCTGAGCAGCAGCCCGAACGCCGGATCGACGACCAGCACCAGAACGCCCACCAGCAGTGGCCCGCCGACCCCGACCACCTCCTCGGCGACCGTGTCCAAGCTGAACGCCCGCTGCATCAGGGCCCGATCGTCCGCGCACATCACACGCCACAGCGTCCGCATCGTCGGGCCCAGCGGCGGTGCCGTCGCCCCGGCCACGACGGCGACAGCCTCCAGCAGCCACAGCGGCGTGCCGGGACGCCAGGTGGCGGCTGCCAGGCAGGTCAGCGCGCTCGCGTAGGACAGCGACAGCGGTAACAGGATCTGGCGCGCGCCATACCGGTCGATCAGCCGCGCCCGGACTGGCGACAGGCCCGCGATCACGAGTGCGAACACCGCGACCACCGCCCCGGTCCGGCCCACCGAGCCGGTGGCGGTGGTCAGTGCGAGGGTCAGGGACAGGAAGACGGTGCCGTACGACAGTCGTCCGATCAGAGCCGCGGCGAATGTGCGCGCGGCGAAGGGCAGGCGGAGTACCGCCAGGTAGGAAGACAAGGGAGTTGTTCCTCACCATGAGAGACCTGCGGGGACACCGGAGGACCGCGACACGGCTCGGCGGCCGGTGCGGTCAGCGGGGTGTCCTACGCAAGGGAGGTGATGAACATGGGTGTCAGGGTAGCGGCCTGGTCGGCGGGGTCGCTAGTAATTTGGATAACAGGCCCCAATCTCTGATCAAATCAAGCCGCACCCAACCCACAACCAATAAGGAGCCGCCTTCGGCGGCACTCTCCTAAAACAACAACCCGTTCATCGGGCCATGGCGCACCACCCTCGCACCGCCGGAATCCGAACGGCCGGCACGGCTACCGACGAACTGCGCTCTCAAGGCGCAGGCACGGCACCGATCTGCTGCATCACTCCGAGGAGATCGGGCTGGCCACGCTCCTTGACGATCTTTCCGTCTGCCAGATAGTAGAAGTTCATAGCCTGGACCGAGATCGTCTTACCGCTGGCCGGGATCCCGAAGAACTCGCCCTGATGCGTTCCGCGCATGGTGAACCGGGCGGCCACCGTGTCGCCCTCGGTGACGGTCTCTTCCAGAGTCCAACGGACGTCGGGGAAGCCCGCGCGCATCATCGCGATCAGCTCCAGATAGCCCTCGGGCCCCCGCAGCGGTTCCCGGTGGCTTGGCGCATGAAACTCGGCATCTGGAGCGATGACCTCCCGGGCAAGGTCCTCGTCAGCTGTGTTGATGAACTCGACGAAGCGACTCATCACGGATTCGGGGGATTGCGGCGACATGGCCGTCCGCCTCTCTTCTCGCACTGCCCCTCGCAACACGCGAGCGGAAGACCCACCGTACATCGAATCGATGCACACATCGAAACGATGTGAGATGGTGGGGTCGTGCTCGACTTAGCGATACTCGGCTTCCTGGCCGAGCGGCCCCTACCCGGACATGAACTGCGCCGCCGCGTCTCGGAGCTGACGGGCTATACCCGGCCGGTCAGCGACGGCAGCCTGTACCCGGCGATCAAACGCCTTGCCGCGGCGGGCCTGCTGGAACGGCGCGCGGACCCGGCCGGGGGCGCGGCCCGCTACGCGCTGAGCGTGACCGACGCCGGGCGCGCCGAGCTGCTGAAGCGGCTGCGCACGCCCGCCGACCACGAGATCAGCGACTTCACGCGGTTCTTCACCGTGCTGGCGTTCCTGTCCCTGCTGCCGGACGTCGCCGAACAGCACGCGGTGCTGCGGCGGCGACTGGAGTTCCTGGAGCAGCCGGCGAGCTTCTTCTACGACGGCGACCGGCCGCTGCGCGCCGAGGACGTGACCGACCCCTACCGGCGCGGCATGCTGCTGACCGCCCGCGCCATCAGCGGCGCCGAACGCGCCTGGCTGCACCAGATTCTCGACCGTGGCGAGCCGGTCGCCGCGCGCGGCGATACCGACCCCTCTACGCTCCAGGAACCCGTGAACCGACCAGCCCGAAGGTAGCCGCCATGCTCGCATCCTGGTACGACCAGCAGGGCCCCGCCGCCGACGTGCTGCACGTCGGCGAACTGCCCGACCCCACCCCCGGCCCGGGCGAAGTGCGTGTCCGGGTCACCGTCTCAGGTATAAATCCCGGCGACACCAAGAAGCGACGCGGCTGGCTGGGCTCGTCGATGCCCTACCCGCGGGTGATCCCGCACAGCGACGCCGCCGGGGTCGTCGACGCCGTGGGCGCCGGGATCGACGAGCGCCGGGTCGGACAGCGGGTGTGGGTGTACGGCGCCCAGTCCTACCGGCCGTTCGGCACGGCCGCGCAGTACGCCGTCGTGCCCGCCGATCTGGCAGTCCCGTTGCCCGACCACCTCAGTGACGAGCTCGGCGCGGCGCTGGGCATCCCCGGCATCACCGCTCACCGCGCCGTGTTCGCCGACGGCCCGGTCGACGGCAAGCTCGTGCTGGTCCACGGCGTCCTGGGCGGGGTCGGCTCGCTGGCCGCGCAGCTTGCTCGCTGGGGAGGGGCGACGGTGCTCGCCACCGTCCGGCGCGGTGCGGATCTCGCGCAGGTAGATCCGGATGTCGTGTCCCATGCCGTGGCGCTGGACCAGGACGATCCGGCGGCGGCGATCCGCGCGTACGCGCCCGAGGGCGTGCACCGGGTCGTCGAGGTGTCCCTGTCCGGCAACGCCGATCTAGACAACGCCGTCGTCGCGAACGGCGCGGTCATCGCCGCCTACGCCACGAGTGCGGACCGGACCGAGATCCCCTTCTGGACCCTGCTGTTCAACAACGTCGTCCTGCGCCTGATCGGCAGCGATGACTTCCCTGAAGAGGCGAAACGCCAGGCAGCGCGGGATCTCACCGCGGCGGCCGCCGTGGGCGCCCTGACCGTCAAGGTCGGCGACCGCTACGAGCTGGCGGACATCGCCAAGGCCCACGACCGTGTCGACGCCGGCAGCCGCGGCCGCATCCTGATCACCGTCCCGCGGTGACCTCACGGACCTCACCTGATCGTTCCACGGCCCGCAGGTGCGTCCCCCGGTCACCCGAGGCAGCGGCCGAGCGGTGCCAGGGCGCGCGACGAAACGGCACAGCGAGCCAACGGATTCAAACGATCGATTGATGCATCGCCGGGCGGGAGCCCGCTTGGTATCCGAAATGCCCGTGTCCCGGTCGTGCATCAAAGCGTGCATCAAATCGTCGAAGCCGGCTCAGATCACCCGAATGTGTAATGGCCCTTCGAAGCCGGCGCCAACAGGATGGACCCTGACATCGGCCTCGAACGAGGAGAAACCTCATGCGACTACGCGTGTTGCTATCCACCGCCGCCCTCGTCGGCGCGGCAGTCCTGGTTCCGACCGGCGCCCAAGCGGTGAGCGCGGATGTGACGTGCACCGGCACCGAGACCGTCAGCTACCAGCCGGGCCTGCTCCTGACCTCCCAGAAGGTGCGGGTGGCCGTCACCGGCATCCTGGCGCCCTGCGCCTCCTCCGATCCGGCGATCACCGCCGGAACTTATCTGCCGGCCTTCGACGCGACGCTGTCGTGCGCCACCCTGCTGTCCGGTCTGCCGGGCATCCGGGTCTTTCAGTGGAGCGACGGCAAGAGCAGCACGTTCACCTACAACCGCACGCTCAACAGCGTGGGCGGCCAGCTCACCGTCACCTTCACCGGAGTGATCACGGCGGGGGAGTTCGCCGGGGACGCCGCGGTCGAGCAGGTCGTGTTCGTCACGCCGAACTCCCTGCAATGCCTGGCGCCGCCCGGGCTCACCTCGCTCGGGCCGGGCCTGGCCGTGCTATCGATCGTCCACCCTTAGCGCTTAGCGGCTCCTGTGAGCCCACGCGTCATCGCGGAAAGGCGGAAGATCCGAACCCCGCTCTGCCCCGTGAATCCCCGTGAATCCCCGCTAACCCCCTGAAACCCCGTTCAAGGTTCAGCACACTCTCAAACCAAGGCCACAGCCTTAAGCCACGCCGCGGTCCGTAGGTCGGTGCGGCGCGATGGTCTGTCCGTCCGGCAGCAGCTCGCCGGTGTCGTCGAACAGCACGATGCCGTTGCACAGCAGTGACCATCCCTGTTCGGGATGAGCCACCAGCACTAGCGCCGCGTCCCGGTCGGGGGCGGCCGCGGCCGGGCAGCATGGCTGGTGGTGGCAGATGTGCGCGGAGCCGGGCCTGGTGGCTGTCGTGATCGTCATGGTGGTACTTCTTTGCAGTCGGGGCGGTCACCGTCGCGGCCGCCCAGTGGTCTGAACCAGTGTGCTCCAAACAGTGTCGCGCGTCACAGTCCCCGGCGCAGGGAAATCCGCTTAGGTGACTCCTACATTCGGGGAATGTAGTGCTCTGGTGCGTGGCCGGGGCCGGTGGCGTAGTCACTACTGACTAGACGTGGCCGAGCCTGTCTCGGTTCGTCGCGCAGAGTTCTATAAGGGATTACCCTGAGTCGCGGTTGAGCGTGAAAACAGGTGAAACTAGCGCCGGGGAGATCGCTGTCGACTAAGTGGTCGAATGCACAGATGGTTATAGAGCGCTCACTTATCGTTCAGCCTTCCGGCGAAACCGGCCATGACCGCATTGCCGATGTCCGCCGGCGTGTCGGCGTGCAGCGCCTGGCCGCTGGCGGCGCCGGTGATCCGGGACAGCGTGGTCAGGTCGACGCCGCTGCCCAGGGCCACGACCATGACCCGCACGGTGTGGGAGGGGTTGGCGGCCTTGAGGGCGTTGAGCCGGCCGATGAGCTCGTCGGCGCTCATGCTGTTCAGCCCGTCGTCCTTGCCGTCGGTGAATACCACGATGGCGTTGACCTTGTTCTCGGCCCAGCCGTTCAGGACCGTTTTGTACGCGTCCAGGATCGTGTCGTACAGCCCGTTGCGGCTCCCGGGATGCACGCTGAGCTGCTGCAGCGCGGTGTCCAGCGCGCCGCGCCGGTCGGTCTGGCCGACCGGTGCGGACAGCGGGCCCAGGGGGACGACCTCGGTGCGGACGGTGCCGCCGCCGTCGGCGCGGGGCTTGGTCGTGAAGGTCCACAGGCCCAGTTCGGAGTTGTTGCCGAACAGGTGCAGGCCGTTGGTGCAGGCGGCGACGGTGATCTGCAGCCGGGTCAGCGGGGTGTGGGTGGCGGGGTCGGTCTGTCCGGGGACGGTCAGGCCCATGGAGCCGGACACGTCCATGACGACCAGTCCGCGGGTCTGTTCGCTGGTGGTGCCCCACACGGACAAGGTGGTGTCCGCGGCGGTGTGGCTGGTGTCCGGCGGCATCAGGACCGGCATGGCGGGGTTGACGCCCTCGGCGGGGGTGAGGATGCCGGCGGCGGCGCCGTTGGGGTCGCGGAATCCGGCCTTCTGCAGGGTGTTCACGGCCGAGGGGCCGTGCAGCAGGGTCTGGAAGTCGGCGGCGGCCGCGGCGTGGGCGGGGTCCAGGCCGGCCCGGATGGAGTAGGGGTAGTCCATCATCATCGTGCCCTCGGCGGGGTAGAGGGCGAGCAGCGGGGTGGCCGGGCTGGCGGCGTTGTAGGCGGCGATCTTCTGTTCGGTGGCCGGGAAGGCGGCGATGCCGCCGGAGGACGCGGCGGTGGCGCCCTTGGTGGGCAGGTCGGTCAGCAGGGAGTTCATGCTGCTGGAGACGTTGTTGCTCATGAGCCGGTAGACCAGCGTGAGGTTCTGCAGGGCCTGCTGCTGTTTGGCCTTGTCGGGGCCGGCGGGGGTCATGACGACGGTGCGCAGCAGGGTGATGGCCGCCAGGCCCGGTCCGGAGTTGGCGGGGTCCGGGATGGCGGTCTGGAGCTTGTTGTCGGTCTTGAAGTCTTTGAGCAGGTCGCGCCAGCCGAAGGCCTGGTCCGGCCAGCCGTTCGCGGCGGCGACCGGCTTGGGCATCCCGATGACCAGGGGGCTGGCGGCGATCGGGGCGGGGTTGTCGGCCAGGGTCTTGGCGCCCTTGGCGCGGGCGACGTCGACCCACATGCTGCTGTCGGGGATCCACACGTCCGGGGCGCTGGTGACGTCGCCGCCCTTGGCGGTGCCGGACAGGTAGGCCGTGACCGCGGCGGATTCGACGCTGGTGACGTTGATGCGCACGCAGCCGGTCATCGCGTCGGCGACGGTCTTGACGGCGGCGTAGACGTCGGGGCTGGCGTCCACGTTGAGCGTGGTGGCCGTGCCGCCGGCGCAGGACGAGCCGGCGTTGCCCGCGGCGCTGTGGCCGGCGTCGCCGCCGGCCCCGGGCTTCTTGCTGTACAGCACGTAGCCGCCGCCGGCGGCGAGTACCAGGACGGTCCCGACTGCCACCAGCCCGGTGGGGAAGGAGGATCCGTTGGATCCGCTGGGGCCGCTGTTGCGGCGCGGGGTGGAGTTGGGTCCGTCATAGGACCTGTGCCGACCTGCCACGGGTGGTCACGATCCCTTTCGTTGCTGAATGTCCGACAGTAGTCTTCTGAGTTGCAAGGTCGGCGTGCTGCCGGCGTCCCGCGATTGGGCCGCGGGTGAACTGAACAAGGACAAGGGGGCCCGCCTGTGGGCGAGCGTGTGGTCGCGACCGAGTTCACTTCGGCGGATCGGACCCGGTTCCGGGAGCGGCTGCGCGGTGGGTTCGAGGTGTTGCGGCGCATGCTGGAGGAGGACCGGTTCGAGCGTGGTCGCGCGCTGATGGGCGTGGAGCTGGAGCTGAACCTGGTGGGTCCGTCGGGCCGTCCGGTGATGGTGAACCAGGACGTGCTGTCGCGGATCGCGAGCCAGGATTTCCAGACCGAGCTGGGGCAGTTCAACCTGGAGGTGAACATCGCGCCGCACAAGCTGGTGGGGACGGTGTTCTCGGAGCTGGCCGAGGAGTTGCGGACGTCGTTGGCGTACGCGGACCGGCAGGCTCGTTCGGCCGGCGCGCGGATCCTGATGATCGGGATCCTGCCGACGTTGGACGAGGAGCACATGGTGGTCGAGAACTTCACGGCCGAGGATCGCTACGTCCTGCTCAATGACGAGATCGCGCAGGTGCGGGGCGAGGATTTCGTGGTGGAGATCGACGGTGTGGAGCAGTTGCGCACCTCGTTCGGTTCGATCATGCCGGAGGCGTGCAACACCTCGGTGCAGTTCCATTTGCAGGTGTCGCCGGAGAAGTTCGCGGCGGCGTGGAACGCGGCGCAGGCCGTCTCCGGGGTGCAGGTGGCGCTCGGCGCGAATTCGCCGTTCCTGTTCGGCCGCCGGTTGTGGGCCGAGACGCGGATCCCGTTGTTCGAGCAGGCCACCGATTTCCGGGTGCAGGAGCTGGCGGCGCAGGGGGTGCGGCCGCGGGTGTGGTTCGGGGAGCGCTGGATTTCCTCGCCGATCGATTTGTTCGAGGAGAATCTGCGGTATTTCACGGCTTTGCTGCCGGTGTCCTCGGATGAGGATGCCGAGAAGGTGCTGGCCGAGGGCGGGGTGCCGCATCTGCCGGAGCTGAAGCTGCACAACGGCACGGTCTACCGCTGGAATCGTCCGGTGTATGACGTGGCGCGCGGCAAGCCGCATCTGCGGGTGGAGAACCGGGTGCTGCCGGCCGGGCCGACGGTCGTCGATGTGCTGGCCAATGCCGCGTTCTTCTACGGCTGTATGCAGTCGATGATGGACGATCCGGACCCGGTGTGGGGGCATCTGGCGTTCTCGGACGCGGCCCGGAACCTGCACACGGCCGCGCGGTTCGGTCTGGGGGCGGATCTGGTGTGGCGCGGCGACCGGTATCGCGATCCGGTGCCGGTGCGCGAGCTGGTGTTGAACGACCTGCTGCCGGCGGCGCGGCGCGGCCTGGACGTGCTCGGCATCGACTGCCGGGATCGGGACGAGCTGCTCGGGATCATCGAGGGCCGGTGTCGGACCGGGCGTAACGGGTCGACGTGGCTGTCCGGCGCGTTCGAGCGGCTGGTGTTCGGCGAGGGGTTGGAGCGCGCCGAGGCCTTGGAGCGGCTGACGATCGAGTATGCGGATCTGATGTTGGGCGGGACGCCGGCGCACACGTGGCCGCAGGGGTAGTCCTGCGTCGGTGAGCCGGTCCATCGCGGTGCCTCTCGTGGTCTGCCGTGTCTGCCATGTCTGCCAAGGGTGCTTTCGCCGGCGTTGGCGCCTGCCATGGTCAGAGGTTGTCCGGCGGTGGGCCGTGGCCGCACAGTAGTTCGCCGTGGAAGTCCTGGACAAGGGGCAGACTGGTGTGCGCCGGGTTTGCCCGGGGGTCCGCGTCCACTTTGTTACCTGAAGGTAGCTCACGGTTCGGCCGTGGTGACGCGTGGTGGATCGATCATGGCGCGGCGGCGCTCGGGTAGAGGCGGGGCTGCGATGATGCGTTGCGTCAGTGTGTCGCGGAGCCGAGGGTGAGGAGCCGGTGTGGCGGTGGTGGACGAGGGAGCGGTGCCGACGGCGGCCGGGGGCGCGGCGCGGTGGCGGATGCTGCTGCGGTTCGAGGTGCTGGTCGTGCTGGCGCTGTCGTTCGGTCAGGACGCGGTGTACTCGTTCGTGTCGATAATCGCCAAGCTGACGGCGAAGCAGTCGTTGAATCAGCAGGCGGCCGGGTTGAACGGTTCACGGTCGTCGCGGCCTTGGCTGGATTTCACCTATCAGGTGCTGGACCTGGGTTTCAGTTTCGTGATCGTGGCGTTGGTGGCGTATCTGTTGCTGCGGGAGGGCGCCTCTTTGCGCGCGCTCGGGTTCGATGTGGCCGGCGGTTGGCGGGATTGGGCGCGCGGCGCGGTGGTGGCGGCCGGGATCGGGTCGGCGGGGCTGGCGCTGTATGTGGCGGCGCACGCGTTGAACCTGAATGCGACCGTGGTGCCGACGTCGCTGCCGGATGTGTGGTGGCGGGTGCCGATCCTGGTGTTGGACGCGTTCCGTAACGGCGTCACCGAGGAGGTCGTGGTTCTGGGCTACCTGCTGCGGCGTTTCGAGCAGTTGGGCTGGTCGCGGGTGAAGGCCGAGGTGGGTTCCTCGCTGGTGCGCGGTTCGTATCACCTGTATCAGGGTTTCGGCGGTTTTGTGGGGAACTTCGTCATGGGCTTGATCTTCTGCCGGGCGTATCGGCGGTGGGGCCGGGTGATGCCGCTGGTGGTGGCGCACGGGTTGATCGACACGGTGACGTTCGTGGGCTGGATCTATGTGGCGCCGCACATTTCGTGGCTACCGAAGTGAGGCCCGCGCCGTTAGCGTGACCGCGTCAGGCTATTGGCATACGGCGGGTGGAGGTCATGGTGGCGGACGGCGACAAGGCGTTGGGGATGGCGGCGGTGTTCCCGACGGCGGTGATGGCCGACGGGGTGCGCTTCGTGGCGGCGGTTCTGGGGGTGGAGCCGACGTTCGTGGACGGCGAGCGGTGGGCGCAGTTCGATCTGGGCGGTGCGCGCCTGGCGTTGGCGTCCGGTGCGGAGTCTTCGGGGGCGGCGCAGATGATGGTGAAGGTGGCTGATGTGGCCGGGGTCGCGCAGCGGTTGGCGGCGGCCGGGTATGACGTCGCCGGCCCGGTCACCGGTTCGCATGAGGTGCGGGTGTCGGTGGCCGGGCCGGATGGGTGGTCGGTGGTGTTGTATGAGCCTCGGTGAAGGGAGCCTGTGAGGCTTTTCGCGGGTGGTTCTAGGCTGCCGGGAGGGCTGGCGCCTGTACTACGGGGCTGGCCTGTGTGCTGGGGCCGGATGCGGAGTTGACCGCGGTGTCCAGTTGGCGGGCCTGGACCGGTTGTACCAGGTGCGGGTCGACGTTCACCGGTTCCAGCGTCGCTTCCAGGTTCGATTCCCGGCGGGTGTCCAGGTCCGTTTCCAGCGCGGCGGTGGCGGCGCGGTCCAGGTAGCGCTGGAGCCGGGCTTCGAGGTTGGTTTTGGCGGCGGGCCATTCGGCGCGGACGATGGAGAACAGGGCGCTGTCGCGGACGCCTCCGTCGGCGGCGGGGAAGTGGGCGCGGCGGATGCCTTCGAACTGGGCGCCGAGGGCGCTGATGGCGGCGCGGCTGCGGGTGTTGCGCACGTCGGTCTTGAGGCTGACGCGGTGGACGTCCCAGGCTTCGAAGGCGTAGGTGA
Source organism: Catenulisporales bacterium (assembly GCA_019510485.1). Taxonomy (GTDB): domain Bacteria; phylum Actinomycetota; class Actinomycetes; order Streptomycetales; family Catenulisporaceae; genus Catenulispora. Next base: position 754 of record JAEKKI010000035.1, on the reverse strand, counting down.
GCATCATGAGCTTGGCTTCGGTGTTGATGCCGGTGCGCTGGGCCACCGGGTGCAGCCAGGTGGACCCGATCTCGGCGGCGTCGGGGCGGCCGTCGGGGTTGATGTGTCCGTGTCGCGGGGGCCAGACCCCGGCGCGCCAGTATTCGAGTTCGCGCAGGCGCGAGGTGCCCACGATGCGTTCTTCGCCGGTGACGGGGTCGATCGCGACGGTGGTGAACGGGACGGCGACGCCGGCGGCGTAGTCGGAGGTCGCCAGGGCCACGTACCGGACGACTGCGTCGTGGTCGCGGGGCACGTAGGTGTAGTCGTAGGTGGACCGGTCGGCGGTGGCAGCGAGCAGCAGCCCGTCGATGTGGTCCGGTCGCATGAGCTCCAGGCGGCACAGGCGGCCGTGGAGCGTGACGGGGGAACGCATGCGCATATCATCCACGACCTGAGGGTTTTGGGCGCGCGACACGGCGGTTTGACACTCTCGCGGGATACATTCGCAGGTCAGCGGGTCGGCGCTGACGCCGGGCCGGGCCGGCTCGCCGGGCTGGGGGCCGGTTTTCGGCCGAATGTCCGCCGGATGTTCGGCGGTGTTTCAGTCTTCGTTCACTCAGGCTCGGGCTTGAGGGTCGCGGGGGCCGGTTCGGTCCTGGTGGGAGCGGGGGCCGGCGCCCGGCGGAGCTTCTTCGGTGTGGTGACTGGCGTGTGGCGGGGCTGGTGCCGGATACTCCCGTTGTCGTGCGGTGTGATTTTCTTTGGTGGTTCC
>JAEKKI010000224.1 GCA_019510485.1 Catenulisporales bacterium | reverse complement strand
GCTGTTCCAGCGCACCGCCCCCCGCGTGTTCGCGCTGCTGGGCCGGGGCCACGCGCTGGTCGACCGCACCCGCCGCGCCGGCACCGACCTGGCGCAGCTGCTGACCCGCCGCTACGCCTTCGCCTCCGACGTGTCGCCGGGGCTGGTCCGCTTCACCGACGAGATGCTGTCCTCCACGCCGATGGACGTCATCGCGGACTTCTTCCCGACCTTCGCCGAACACGACAAGGCCGCCGCGCTGCCCGCTCTGAGCCGGGTTCCGGTGGAGATCGTGGTCGGCGACCACGACCTGCTGACCCCGGCCTTCCACAGCGAGCGGATGGCGGCGGCGATCGACGAGGCCGCGGCCCACACACCCGGCGGCCACGATGCCGGCCTGGAGATCGTGCCCCGCGGCGGCCACGTCCTGCCGCTGGAGCATCCGGACGCGGTGGACGGCGCCGTTCGCCGGGTCCTGGCGCGCGCCGCGGAGGCCGCGGTTACCCCTTAGGGCTAATCGTCGTGCGATTCGTCCTGTGAAGACACAGTCTGGGAGCTGTGCAGACAGCGGAGGCTCCTGGTACGACCGGTACTTCGGAGTTCGACGACGTCTGGGTCGTGATCCCGGTCTACAACGAGGCTTCGGTGATAGCCGGCGTCGTCGAGGACCTGCTGCCGACGTTCCCGAACGTGGTGTGCGTGGACGACGGCTCGCGCGACGACTCCGCCGACCGCATCTTCCACACCGGCGCGCACCTGGTCACCCATCCGGTGAACCTGGGGCAGGGCGCCGCGTTGCAGACCGGTCTGGAGTACGCGCTGCTGCAGGACGGCTCCCAGTACTTCGTCACCTTCGACGCCGACGGCCAGCACCGCGTGGAGGACGCCGCCGAGCTGGTGTGCGCGGTCAAGTGCGGCGACGCCGACGTCGCCCTGGGCTCCCGGTTCCTGAGCGGGGCCGAGGACGTGCCGTGGATCAAGCGCACGCTGTTGAAGGCGGTCGCGGCGCTGAGCCCGGCGGCCCGGCGGCTCCAGCTCACCGACGCGCACAACGGCCTGCGGGTCCTGAACCGGGCCGCCGCCTCCCAGCTGAAGATCACGATGAACGGGATGGCGCACGCCTCGGAGATCGTGGACTACCTCGCGCGCTCGGAGCTGGCGGTGACCGAGATCCCGGTGACCGTGCTCTACACCGACTACTCCAAGGCCAAAGGCCAGTCCCTGATCAACGGTGTCAACATCCTGTTCGATCTGTCCCTGCGGTCGCGGAGGTCTTCATGATCATCCAGGTCATCCTGCTGGCGGTCGCGGCCGCGATGCTGCTGCTGTTCATCCGCAACTGGCACTCGGTGCAGACCCGCGCCCTGAAGCGCTTGGCGTTCCTGGGCTTCGTCCTCGCCGTGGTGATCGCGGTGCTGCGGCCGGACTGGGTGAACTGGCTGGCGCACAAGATAGACGTCGGCCGCGGCACCGACCTGGTGCTCTACGCGCTGGCCACCGCGTTCGTCTTCGTGTCGGTGAACACCTATTTCCGGCTCAAGACGCAGGAGGCGCGGTTCACCGACCTGGCCCGGGCCATCGCGGTGCGCGACGCCACCGAGCTGAACGCCGAGCGATTCGGGGTGCGCCGGTGAGTGATCCCGCTGCTTCCGAAGAGATCCGCAAGGTCCTGATCACCGGCGGCGCCGGCTTCATCGGCTCCACCGTCGCCTCGGCGTGCCTGGACGCCGGCCTCACCCCGGTCATCCTGGACAACCTGTCGACCGGCCGCCGCGAGTTCACCGCGGGCCGGATCTTCTACGAGGGCGATATCGCCGACGCCGCGCTGCTGGACCGGATCTTCGCCGACCACCCGGACCTCGCCGTGACCGTGCACTGCGCGGCGCTGACGATCGTGCCGGAGTCGGTCGCCAACCCGATCCGCTACTACCGCGAGAACGTCACCAAGACCCTGGAGCTGATCGAGGGCCTGGTCCGCAACGACTGCCGGCGCCTGGTGTTCTCCTCCTCGGCCTCGGTCTACGCCGCCGGCGCCGGCGGGGAGGCCGGCGAGGTCGACGAGGACGCGCCGATCGCGCCGTCGAACCCTTACGCGCGCACCAAGGCCATCACCGAGTGGGTCCTGGAGGACGTCGCCCGCACCGGCGAGCTGCGGGCCGTCGCGCTGCGCTACTTCAACCCGATCGGCGCCGACCCCGAGTTCCGCACCGGTAACCCGAACCCGGAGCCCTCGCACGTCCTGGGCAAGATGATCACCGCCTATCAGGGTGCGGAGCCGTTCCACATCACCGGCGTGGACTGGCCGACCCGCGACGGCAGCGCGATCCGCGACTACATCCATGTCTGGGACCTGGCCGAGGCGCATGTGGCGGCGCTGCGGAACTTCGACGCGATCGTGGCCCGGCATATCGTCCCCGAGACATCGCGTAGTGAGGTGCCTTATGAGGTGATCAACCTGGGCACCGGCGACGGCACGACGGTGCGCGAACTCGCCGAAGCCTTCCAGGACGTCGTGCCCGGCGAGCTGGACGTCCGCACCGCGCCGCGGCGGCCCGGGGACGTCATCGGCGCCTACACCGGCACCGCTAAGGCCCGCGCGCTGCTGGGCTGGGCGCCGAAGCACACGGTCGCCGAGGGGATTCGGGACGCGCTGATCTGGGCCCGGACCCTGGCTGGGACCTCGGCGCCGAGCCGGTCGGCGGACACGGACGCGGACACGGACGCGGACACGGACACCGCCGCGGCCCGGCAGGACCGCTCTCGCCGCTCGGATGCCAAGGCCAAGCCGCCGGAGCCGGTGGTCGACGTCCTCATGCCCTACTACGGCGACGTCGGCATGATGCAGGAAGCCGTCCGCAGCGTCCTGGCCCAGAGTGATCCGCACTGGCGGCTGACCGTGGTCGACGACGGCACCGAAACCGGCGTCCCGGAATGGTTCGACGAACTGATCGCCGAGCACGGTACCGACAAGATCCACTATCGGCGCAACGCGACCAACCTCGGCGTCACCGAGAACTTCCAGAAATGCCTGACCCTGGTCACCTGTCCGCTGGTCACCATGATCGGCTGCGACGACCGCATGCTCCCGAACTACATCGGCACCGTCCGGGCCCTGATGAAGGCTTTCCCCCAGGTCTCCCTGGCCCAGCCGGGCGTCGAGGTGATCGACGACGAGGGCGCGGTCGTCGAACCGTGGGTCGACAAGGTCAAGCGGCGCGTTTACGCGCCCCGCGTCCAAGGCGCCGCCGTGCTCGGGGGCGAGGAACTGGCCGTCAGCCTGCTGCGCGGCAACTGGATGTACTTCCCGGCCATCTGCTGGCGCTCCGACGTCATCACCGAGGTCGGCTTCGACCCGAACCTGCGGGTCGTCCAGGACCTGGCCCTGACGCTGGAGTGGGTGCGCGCCGGCGCGCAGATCGTCGTCAGCGACACGGTCTGCTTCCAATACCGGCGCCACGCCGACAGCGTCTCCAGCGAACGCGCCTACACCGGCACCCGCTTCACCGAGGAACGCGACTTCTTCCTCGACGAGGCCGCCAAGATGGACCGCCTGGGCTGGCGGCGCGCGGCGCGCGCGGCGCGGCTGCACCTGTCCTCGCGCCTGCACGCGGCCACGCTGCTGCCCGGCGCGCTGCGGCGCGGCAGCGGCGCCGGGGCGCGGCGGCTGGCCGGCTATGCCTTCGGGCCGACGCGGCGGCGGATCGGGTGAGCGGCCGGCGTGGCCGGCGCGGCCGGATCGGTCGGCTCGGCCGGACCCCCGCCCGGCTCTTCCGGACCCGCGCCCGGCTCCTCGCCCGGCCGTCCCGGATCCTCGGCCGCCCCTGGCTGCTGGCCCTGCTCGGCTTCTTCCTCGTCGCCGCCGCCTGGGCGTTCGCCTCGCCGATGTCCAGTTCCCCGGACGAGCCTTCGCACATAGTCAAGGCCGCCGCGACCGCGCGCGGCGAGTTCGTGAACTCCACCACCCGCCACGAGGTCAAAGGCGGGTTCGAGAAGACCTGGCTCGGCTATCCGCTGCCGGCCAAGTACGCCACCCTCGACGCCATGTCGGCCTGCTTCCGCAACAAGCTGGTCTCCGCCTCCTGCGGGAAGAAGTTCGGCACCGACGACACCACCGCGATCGTCGAGACCTCCGCCGGCAACTACAACCCGGCCTACTACTTGCCGGTCGGACTGCCAAGCCTGGTGCTGCCGGGCGTCGGCGCGCTCTACGGGATGCGGCTGATGTCCGCGCTGCTCAACTCGGCGCTGCTGGCCGCCGCGGTCGGGATCGCCGCCGGCTGGCGCCGGCCCGGCTGGCCGGTGCTCGGCGTCGTGGTCTGCGGTACGCCGATGACGCTGTTCCTGAGCGGCACTGTGAACTCCAACGGGATGGAGGCCACCGCTGCGGTGCTGGCCTGGACCGCCGGCCTGTCGCTGGCCCTGGACACCGGTCCGAAGCCGGGGCAGGTGACGCGGCGCGCGGTGGCGCTGGCCGTCGGCGGCGCGCTGCTGGCCAACACGCGCAGCCTCGGCGTGCTGTTCACTCTTTCGGTGCTGGTGGTGTTGGCGGTCGTGGCCGGTCCGCGGATGCTGGCGCGGCTGGTGCGCTATCGCGGCGTGCAGGTCTCGGCAGCCGTGCTGGTGGCCGGGGCGGTCGCGGCGGTGCTGTGGAACCGCTACGCCGACGGCCTGACGACGTCGAGGCTTTCCTTCCCCACGCTGACCCCCGACGCGGTGGCCACCGAGGTCTTCTGGAACTCCGGCAGCTACATCGTCCAGATCGTCGGCAGCCTCGGCTGGCTGGACGTGGCCCTGCCGCCGGGGACGGTGATCGCCTGGTACGCGGTCGCCGGGCTGCTGGTGCTGCCGGCGTTGGGCTGCGCGCGGTGGCAGGAGGCGCTGGTGGCGGTCGTGCTGATCGTCGGCACCGTCGTGATCCCTATCATCGCGCAGGCGCTGGAAGCCAAGCGGTTCGGCATCGGGTGGCAGGGCCGGTACATCCTGGCCTGGGCGCTCGGGCTGCCGGTGCTCGCCGGGTTCTTGGTGGCCCGGCGGCTCGGCCCGGAACTCCCGGCCGTGCTGGAGCGCCGGGTGCCGACGGTGGCCGCGGTGGTGCTGGGTTTGGCCGGGGTCGGGGCGTTCTACTGGTCGATGACGCGTTATGCGCACGGCGGGTTCAAGAAGTACGGGATCCATCCGCTTCAGTGGTCGCCGCCCGGCGGCTGGTTGACGTGGTGGGTGGTGTACGTGGCCGGGCTCGCGGTGCTGGTCGCGGCGGTCGCGGTGCGGCGGCGGGACGTGCTGTGGCAGCCGCCGGTTCCGAGTGTCTCCGACTCCTCGGCCTCTGGTGTTGATGTCGCCGGTAGCGGTGTTCAGTGGTTCCGCGGCGGCGCGAAGTAGCCGAGCCACGACTGATCGCCGGTCGCCGAGCACTGGTGGTTCGGCGCGTACTTCGGGCAGGTACCGTCCGGCTTGCGCATGGTCTGCGAGACATAGGCGAGGACCTTGTAGCTGTTGGTCTTCGCCGGCATCCAGTAGTCCTCCACCGAAGACGCCGCGGTTCCTAGCACCAGTAGCACTGTCGCCAGCGCGCCGACGTGCGCGCCGAGCCGCGACGGCAATGGCGGCCAGGCGCTCAGCCGGGAGGCCACGAAGCACGCCGCCGCCGCCCCGAGCACGAG
>JAEKKI010000034.1 GCA_019510485.1 Catenulisporales bacterium | reverse complement strand
GAGGTCGTAGACCGCGAAGTGCTCCTTGCCCTGGGAGGTGTCGGGCAGGGAGAGGCTGTCGTCGTACGAGACCACGGCGTAGCCCTGGACGATGTCCACGCTGTTCAGGTCCCACTTGTCGGCGTACACCGGGACGTTCAGCACGCTCTTCCCGGCGGTGTCGACGACGTCGTAGGAGGCGTCGGTGTGGTCCATGGTGTCCTTACCGATGTTCAGGCGCAGCATGTATCCGCCCACGATCAGGGCGCCGCCCTTCTCGCCCTTCTGCAGCCCCGCGGACCACGGCGCGGTCCCGGCGACCTGCTGGCCCTCGGAGGACCACACCTGCGTGCCGGACGCGTCGAAGACCACGACGACCGCGGAATCGTCGTCCTGCGCCGGGAGATAGCGGACGACCACGACCGGCTTGCCCGCCACGACGTCGGCGTCGAGCCCCAGGAACGTCCCGGCAGGCAGCTTCTTCTCAGCGATGGGCTTACCGGTCTTGGCATTCAGGAACTTCAGTGTCGTCACCACCGGCCCCGCCGCCCCGCCGGACGCGAACGACGGGACCACCACGGAGTCTCCGACCGTCCGGGCCACGCCGAGGTTGCCCTGCTGCTTGGCGACGAGCAAGTTCGAGACCTCTTCGCCCTTCGAGAACAGCGTCGGCTTCCCGACGCCGCTCCGGGCCCAGTCGACCTGGGTACTCCACCCTGTTGCGTTCGAGAACCCGGACGGTACCTGGCCTTGCAGCGGAGTACCCGCCGGTGCGCCGGCATCCCCCGGCTTCCCCGCCGCGGACTTCGAGCCCGTCGATCCCGAAGATCCCGAAGACCCGGACGATGCGCCACCCGAACACCCACCGATGCCCAACACCGTCACAGCCACTACAGCCGTCACCCGACCCAGCCCGATCCGCATGCCGCTCCCCACATCATCGAAAGTTCCGGCTGGACGGTATCGAGCCGACCTTGCAATATCCTTGACACCCTTATGGGAATTCGCTTGCTCGGCCCGGTCGAGGTGTGGAACGACGAGGGCCGGCTGGACATCGGCTCGGCGAAGTCGTGTCTGGTGCTGGCGGCGCTGACCGTCACGCCCGGGCAGCTGGTGCCCTGGGACGTCCTGGTCGACCGGGTGTGGGGCGAGCACCTTCCGGGCGATCCGAAGGCTTCGCTGTACGCGTACGTCGCACGTCTGCGCCGAACGCTCGAACCGGCAGGCGTACGCATCCTGAGCCGACCCGGCGGCTACCTGTGCGACGTGCCGCCCGAGCGCGTCGACGTGGCGCGGTTCCGGCAGCGGGTCGGCCGCCTGCGGGACCTGGAAGCGGCCGATGCCGGCGGGCCCGACACCACCGATCAGCTGGCCGAGGCGCTCACCTGGTGGCGGGGCACACCGCTGGCGAACCTGACCGGTGAGTGGGTCACCCGCACCCGCCGGACGCTGAACCAGGAACGCCTCGCCGCGTTGCTCCTGCTCGCCGATGTTCAAGCCCGATGCGGCCGACTCGCCGACCTCGCCGCCGACCTCCTGGCCGCCGCCGCCGAGTTCCCGCTGTCCGAACCCCTTGCCGGGTATGTGATCCGCGCTCTGGCGGCGGCCGGCAGACGGGCCGAAGCGCTCGACTATTACGCCGACCTTCGCAGCCATCTGATCGACGAGCTCGGCGAGGAGCCCGGGGCGGCGTTGCAGCAGCTGCACGTGCGGCTGCTCCGTAGCGACCCGAGCCTGACCGACGCGAAACCGTCCACGGAACCGGCACCGCTAGTGCCGCGTCAACTGCCGTCGACCGCCCGGCACTTCGTCGGCCGGCGGGCCGAGCTGAAGGCTCTCGACGACGTGCTCGAGGGCAGCCGGGCCGACTCGGCGGTCCTCATCTCGGCGATCTCCGGCACGGCGGGCGTCGGCAAGACGGCGACCGCGGTGTACTGGGCGCACCAGGCGGCGCAGCGGTTCCCGGACGGCCAGTTGTACGTCAACCTGCGCGGATTCGACCCGACCGGGCCGCCGATGACGCCGGACGAGGCGATCCGCGGCTTCCTGGACACGTTCGTGGTCCCGACGGAGAAGATCCCGCACGGCCTGGATGCCCGGGCCGCGTTGTATCGCAGCCTGCTCGCCGGGCGGCGGATGCTGGTGGTCCTCGACAACGCCCGGGACGCCGACCAGGTGCGGCCGTTGCTGCCCGGCGCGCCGGGCAGCCTGGTGCTGATCACCAGCCGCAGCCGGCTCGCCGGGCTGGTCGCCGGCCACAGCGCTGTGCCGATCACCCTGGGCCTGCTCGACGACGGCGAAGCCCGGCAGTTCTTGAGCCGTTACCTCGGACCCGAACGGGTCGCCGCCGAACCGGACGCGGTGCGCCTGCTGATCCAGCGGTGTGCCCGCCTGCCCCTGGCGTTGGCGGTCGCCGCGGCTCGGGCCCTGCTGGATCCCGCACGGCCGCTGGCCGCGCTCGCCGCCGAGCTGGCCGATGCGTCCGGACAACTGGACGCCCTGGACACCGGCGATCCGTCGACGACGGCCCGAGCGGTGTTCTCGTGGTCGTATTTCGCGCAACGGACTGAGGCACGACGACTGTTCCGGCTGCTGGGATTGCACCCCGGACCTGACATCTCGCTTCCGGCGGCGGCAAGCCTCGCCGGTCTCAGCGCTCCCGAAACAGCCTCTTTACTCAGCGAGCTGACTCGCGCTCACCTGGTCACCGAGCACGCGCCGGAACGGTACGCCTGCCACGATCTGCTGCGCTCCTACGCCGCGGAGCTTGTGCTCACCGACGGTTCCGAGGCCGAACGCGGCGCCGCGTTCCGCCGGATGGCGCACCACTACCTGCACAGCGCATGCCGCGCCGACTACCTGCTCGACCCGCACCGGAAGCCGATCACCCCGGCGGCCCCGACCCAGGGAGTCACACCCGAGACTTTCGACGACCAGAAGCAGGCGCTGCGCTGGTTCGAGGCCGAGCGCGAGGTGCTGCTCGCCGTGATCCGGTGCGCGGCGGCCGCCGAGCCACCGGCCGCCGACGCCGACACCCTCACGTGGGAGCTCGCCTGGGCCGTCGCGGTCTATTTCGACATGCGCGGGCACTGGCAGGACTGGCTCGGCACCCAGCAGGCCGCGATGCGAGCGGCGGAGCGGCTTGGTGACCCGGCCAGGCAAGCGCACTCCCACCGCATGCTCGCCAACGCGAACATCGGACTGGCCCGGTACCAGGCGGCCGCCGATCATCTGGGCCGGGCACTCGACTACCACGACCGGCTCGGCGATCTCGAAGGCCAGGCCAACTGCCGGCGCGTGCTGTGCCGGGTCCGCGAACTACAGGGCAGGTATGCCGAGGCGCTGACCCACGCCGAGGAATCCCTGCGCCTGTTCCGGGCGGCGGACGACAAAACCGGCCAGGCCAGATCGCTGAACGCGGTCGGCTGGCTGCATCTGCTGCTCGGAAATCCCCAGCCCGCCCTCGAATACTGCCAAAGCGCTCTCACCTTGTTCCAGGAACTCGGCAGCAAGTACGGCGAGGCGGTGACGTGGGACAGCGTCGGGTACGCACACCACCAGCTCGGAGCGCCGGACCGGGCCATCGAATGCTATCGACGGGCCATCGACCTGCTCCAGGCCGTCGGGGACCGGCCCACCGAAGCCGAGACGCTCACCCATCTCGGCGACGCACACCACGCCGTCGCCGATGAGGACGCGGCGCGCGCCGCCTGGCGGCGGGCGTTGGAGATCTACGAGGGCGTCGATCATCCTGACGCCGAACAAGTGCGGACCAAGCTCCGCCAGGTAACCGGCGGGCAGCGGGTGGATCAGTAGCTGGGGAAGGGACCCCAGTTCTTGATCTCGAACGCATCGCCGTTGCGAACGACCTCCAACGCGGTGCGGCCGGTGAAGTGCGCGGGCAGAACGAGCGCGGTGTTGTCCGACGCCCAGCCGAGCAGGTTGCGGCGTGTGGTCAGCGCGGTGGCCGGATCCTCGCAGAAGCAGCTGTGGTGGTCCGGGTGTGCGACTTGCAGCGGGGTGTGCATCAGGTCGCCGGCGAACAGCGCCTTGTCGCTGCCGGAGGTGAGAATCAGGACGCTGGCGCCCGGGGTGTGGCCCGGGGCGGACACCAGGCGCAGGTCGCCGTCGATGGCGTGCTCGCCTTCCCACAGCTGGATCTGGCCGGCGGCGCGGACCGGTTCGATGCTGTCCTCGAAGGCGTTCTCGTTGACGCTTCCGGTGATTCCCGGGTTGTTCGCCGGATCGAAGTGTTCGAAGTCCGGCCTGGACATCAGGTAGGTGGCGTTGGGGAACGTCGGGACCCATCGGCCGTCGACAAGCCGGGTGTTCCAGCCGATGTGGTCGACGTGCAGGTGGGTGTTGACGACCAGGTCGACGTCCTCGGGTTCGACCCCGGCCGCGGCCAGGTTCCGGAGGTAGTCCCCGGACAGGTGGTCCCAGGCCTCGACGGCGGGGCGGGTTTTGTCGTTGCCGATTCCGGTGTCCACCAGGATGGTCCGGCCCTGACTGCGCAGCACCCAAGTGTGGAACGCGACCTGGACGATGTCGTCCTTCGCGTCGAGGTGGTCCGGCACCAGCCAGTCCCGGTTGTCCAGCCAGTCCTGTTCCGGCCAGCCGGGGAAGAACTGCCCGGGGGTCATGCCCACCGGACCGTGCATCTCTTCGACTCGGGCGATGGTGACGTCGCCGAGGGTGATCTCGTTCATGGAGGTTTCCTGTTCGATGGTCGAGGAATGCTGCCTGCGCGACCACTATTGGGCCCGGCCGGCGTTCCCAACCACACCGCGCCGGGGTGTGGCCCGGCGTGGCACACCCCGGCAGGGTGCGGCTGGCGCACGCGGAAAGACGCACAATGGCGGCATGACTGATCGCGGGATTCCCGGTGAGCTCGGCGCGTACCTCAAGGCGTGCCGCGCGCGGGTCCAGCCCGAAGACCTGGGGCTGACCTCGTACGGCGGCCGACGGCGGGTAGCGGGCCTGCGCCGGGAGGAACTGGCGCAGTTAGCAGGGGTGAGCCCGTCGTACTACGCCAGGCTGGAGCAGGGCACGTCCCGCCACGCTTCGCCGCAGGTCCTCGAAGCCATCGCGGCCGCGCTGGCCCTGACCGGCGCCGAGCGCGAGCACCTGTACGCTCTGGCCGCGGCGGCCGGCCGCCGTCGCGCCGTACGATCGGCAACCGTGGAGCACGCCGACCCGGCTCTGCTGGAACTGCTCAACGCCATCGCGCAGGTGCCCGCGCTCATCCTCGGCCGGCGCAGCGACGTCCTGGCCTGGAACCCGATGGGCCACGCCCTGCTGGCCGGCCACCGGGACCGCGGGAGCGCGACCGTCCCGGGGCGGCGCCTGAACATGACCGAACTGCTCTTCCTGGACCCCGAGACCCGTGAGCTCTATGCCGACTGGGACCGCAAGGCCCGCGCCGTCGTCGGCAACCTGCGCCTGGTGGCCGGTGCCCACCCCGACGACCCGGCGCTCGCCGCCCTCGTCGGCAGACTGACCCTGGCCAGCCCGGAATTCGCCGCGCTGTGGGCCGACCGGCGGGTCCACGCCTGCGCGACGGCGGCCTACGAACTGCGCCACCCGCTGGTGGGGAACCTCACCGTCACCCAGCAGACCCTCCGCTCGATCGAACGGCCCGACCAGACTCTGGTGACCTGTACCGCTCCCGATGGGTCCGCCTCGGCCGCGGCGCTGGCGATGCTCGCTCACGTGGCGCTGCCGAGCCCGGCACGTGCGGAGGCGATCGGTCAGGATCGGTACTCGGCAACCGAACGCTGACCGTCCCTTGAACGCGGGGCCGGTCTAACCGACGCTCACCGGAAGCCTGTCCAGCCCTCGCAGGTTGATCCGGCCGTTCCACACCGGCTCGCCGGCCAGGCTCAGCGCTGGGAACCGGGCCGCCAGCCCCTCGATCGCGACCCGCGCTTCCAGCCGGGCCAGCGCCGCGCCGAGGCAGTGGTGCGGGCCGCCGCCGAAGGCGACGTGGGCGCGGGCGTTCGCGCGGTCCAATCGCAGTTCGGCGGCGTCCGGGCCGAAGACCGACTCGTCGCGGTTGGCCGAGGCCAGGGCGGCGATCACGAACTCGCCCTTCGGGATCGTCCGGCCGCCGGCCTCGTAGGGCGCCAGCGTGATCCGCCGCGACTGCTGCACCGGGGAGTCGTAGCGCAGCATCTCCTCGACGGCATTGGCGGCCAGGCGCGGGGCGTCGTGCAGCTTCTTCAGCTCGCCGGGGGCGCGCAGCAGGGCCAGCGTGCCGTTGCCGATGAGGTTCACGGTGGTCTCGTGGCCGGCGACGTAGAGCAGGATCACCTGCGCCACCAGTTCCTCGTCGGTGAGGCGGTCGCCGTCGGACTCGGCGGCGATCAGCGCCGTCAGCAGGTCCTCCGCCGGACGCTCGCGCTTGGTGTCGATCAGATCCCTGACGATCTCCTGCATCGCCAGGCGCGCCCGGTTGATCTGGACCAGCAGCTCCGGGTCGCCGATCGGCTCCAGGGTGCGGACGAGCATGCCGCTCAGTTCTCTGATGCGCTCGTGGTCGCCGTCGGGGATGCCGAGCATGCGGGAGATGACGGCGAAGGGGATCGGGAAGGCCAGGGTGCTGATCAGGTCGGCGCTTCCGGTGCCGGCCGCCGTGTCGGCCAGGCGGTCCAGGGCGGCGTCGACGAGCTCTGTGACGAACGGCTCCAACGCCGCGACCGAGCGCGGGGTGAAGACCTTGGCCACCAGGCCGCGCAGCCGGGTGTGGTCCGGCGGGTCGCGGTCGAGCATCGACAGGCCGTAGGTGTCGATGGTCTCGCTGTATTCCGGGTCGGATTCCAGCATGGCCTGGGCCTGGAGCCGGGCGGCGCTGTCCTCCTCGGTGTTGCGGTAGTCGACCGAGTGGCCGGAGCGCAGCAGGGCGGACACGTCCTCGTGGCGGGACAGGATCCAGAAGCCGTAGGGATGCTCCTGGACCGGGTCGGATTCGCGCAGGCGGCGGTAGGCAGGATATGGATCGTCGGTGAAACCCGGGGCGAAGGGATCGAAGATCACCTCGGGCTCGGATGCTGCGGACATGCGGACTCACCTCGATTCGGCGCTGCCGTGAGATCGGCGTCGGATGCTCAGCGTCGGAAACATACTCTGCGTATGTTGGCAGGAGTGGAAGGCCGGCGCGGAGCGGCACGGCTTCGGCCTGATCGAGGAGATGGTCAGGACCCTGATCACGGTGCGGTGCGCCCACGTCGGGGGCTCTGTGAAAGCAGTGGAACTCGCTCGACCTGGGCACACGCTTGAAGAGACGCTATGGGCATGGAGTTCTTCTGCTACCACCGCGACCGCTCCGGTTCCGCGGCGCTGCGCGACGACCTTCGAGAAGAGCATTGGTCCTACATGGACCGATACGCGAAGGAGATGATCGCCCGCGGTCCGACCCTCACCGACGGCGGCACGGCGACCGGAAGCGTGCACATCGTAGATCTGCCAGACCCCGCCGCGGCCCGCGCGTTCGCCTTCGACGAACCGAACTTCCAGGCCGGCGTGTACCGGGACGTCCTGCTACGACGGTGGCGCAACATGCTGGGGCGCACCATGTGGGACTTCCCCGGCGGGCGGACCGGCGGCAACCGGTACCTGGTGCTCGGCCTCGGCCCGGGGCAGGCCGCCGAGCCCGCGGTGCCGTCCGGCCGGGACGACCTGATCGCCTACGGACCGCTTCTGTCCGACGATGGCGCCACCTGGCTGGGCACTGCGGCACTGGTCCAAGCGTCGGGCCCGGAGGCGGCACGCGCCGTTCTGGCCCCAGGCCGGTACACCGACATCGAGGTCCACAACTGGCAGTTCGGCGGCCGCCCCGCCTGACCCGGCCACGTCTGACCCGACATCACCGTCCGAGCTTGACCGGCGGGAGAAGCGCCCGGCCCGGTTGCGGGCCCCCGCGCGCAGACCGAGGCCGAGGCCACCGCGCTGCGACTCTCACGATAGGTCGGCTTCAAACCGTCACCGGCAGCGGGTTACCGGCCCGCCACCAGGTGAAAACCCCGAGCCGACCTCGGTCGAGTCGACCGGCCGCCCCCGCCCGAGCATCTAGCATGGTCGCCTGTGGCAGGCATAACGCGGCCGGGGCCGGTAGGCCCGGCCTCTTTGCGGCCGTCGAACGGGCCGCTGCGCGTGGCCGCCGCGGTCCTGGCCGTGGCGGTCGCGCTGCTCGTCGCGCGGTGCGTCGGGTCGTCGAAGGCGGAGGCCGCGCCGGAGAAGGTGCGCGCCGGGATCGCCGCGACCCTGGCCGCCCGCACCGCCGCCGTCACCCGCCATGACAAGCCCGCCTACCTGGCCACCGACGCCGCCGGCTGGTACCGCGACGCCGACGCGCAGCGCTTCGACAGCCTCGCCGCGCTCCCGCTCGCCGCGTGGAGCATGGCGCTCGCCGACAGCCGGCCCGCGTCCGGCCACGCGGCGGCGACGGCGCACTTGTACCAGGTCACCGAGTCTTACCAGCTCTCCGGCGTCGACTACCAGCCGGTCGCCGTCACCCGCTTCCTGACCTTCGTCGAGCAGGGCGGCTCGTGGCTGGTCTCCTCGGACCGGGACGGCGCCGCCGCCGGCGTCCGCGCCGACACCCAGATCTGGGATCAGGGCCCCGTCTCGGTCGTGCGCGGCGCCCGCTCGCTGGTGGTCGGCCTCGGCGGCGAGCAGCGGCTCAAGCCGTTCGCGGACCTGGCCGACCACGCCGCGAACCAGGCCGCGAAGGTCTGGGGCGCGGCGGGTTGGAGCGGTGACGTCGTCGTGCTGGTGCCCTCGACCCAGGCACAGCTGGAGACGTTGCTGAACGCCGATCCCGGCAGCCTGCGGGGCGTCGTCGCGGTCACCGCCGGCGAGGGCGGCAAGCCGCTGACCAAGGCGCCGGCCAGCCGGGTGCTGATCAACCCGGACGCGTTCAACGCCGAGGCGCCGGACGCCTGGCAGTTCTTCCTCGACCACGAGCTCACACACGTCGCCACCCGGGCCTGGACCACGCCGGCGGTGCCGCTGTGGCTGTCTGAGGGCGCGGCCGACCACACCGGCTATCTGAACTCGTCCATCTCCGCCGACCGCAAGTTCCTGGAGCTGGCCGACGCCGTGGCCGGCGGCTGGCGGCCGCAGGAGCTGCCGGCCACCGACGACTTCCACGGCTCCGGCGCCGACGTGTCGCGGACGTACCAGATCAGCCATCTGGCCTGCGCGTACATCGCCGAGAAGTACGGCCAGGCGAAGCTAGTCGCCTTCTACAAGGCGGTCGGCACGGCGCCGGCCGGTACGGCCGACCCGGTGGACCAGGGGTTCCGGACGGTCCTCGGCACCACCACCAAGGACTTCACCGTCAAGTGGCGCGCCTACGTCCTGGCCAAGGCGAACAGTGCCGGGGTCCTGCTGAAGAAGAAGTCCTGAGGTGCCGGTCGCCTGCCAGAGCGCTCTTACCGCGAGGACCGCGGCGGCCACCAGAAGCCCGTTGCGGCCGAGCAGGATCAGGCCGGAGTAGATCTGCCCGCCGCGTAGCGAGTGGTAGAACAGCGGGAAGATCAGCTGGGTCACCGATACGGCGCCGAGGACCAGCCAGGCCGGGCGCCGCATCAGGGTGTCGCGGCGGGTCAGGCAGACCGCTGCGACGCCGAGCAGCCACACCAGGTACTGCGGCGACAGCACGCGGCTGGTCACCACCGCGACCAGCACGGCGGCGAACGCCACGTCGGCCAGCATCGCCGGGAACGGGAACCCGCCTAGTGCCGCCGCGCGCCACCGGATCAGCAGCAGCACGCCGAACCCGACCGCCGTCATGACCAGCGCCGCCTTCCCCGCCGCGGCCACGCCCGGACCGCTGTACTCGTAGGCGCCGAAGTTGGTGATCCCGACCGTCCCGGACCAGCCGAACCACTTGCCGACCAGGAACGGCGTGGCGAACACCGACTCGACCTGGATGCCGCGGCTCTTCTGGTTGGTCAGGAAGGACAACACGCCCGGGAAGAAGAGCTGGAGCAGCAGCGTCGGCAGAATCGCCGCAGCCGCCGCGGCCCCGACCAGCAGCCGTCCGTTCGTGCGCTTCGGCGCCCCGAACAGGAGCGCCGCCGGCCACAGCTTGACGAACGTGCCGACGCCGATCAGTACGCCGCGTGCCACGGCCGTCGCGCGCTTGGAGCGCGGCGTCACGGTCAGGGCCGCCACGGCGACCGCGGTGACGACCAGGTCGTAGCGGCCATAGGCCATCGGGCCGATGGCCGCGACACCGAGGGTCCACAGCCACGGCCCGGCCGGGCTCGGCTTCCGCGGATCGGCGCGCCGGGCGGCCCGCAGCACGAGCCCGAACACGGCCGCGTCGGCGGCCAGGCACATCAGGAAGAACAGCACGAAATAGCTGCCCGGCAGCCAGTGCGGCAGCAGCAGCGGTCCGGCGGCGCCCGGCGGGTACTGCCACTTCTGGTCGTCCAGCGGGTAGGCGCCATGGTCGAACGACTGGGTGATCCACTGGTGGTAGAGCTCGACGTCGCCGGTGATCGCGCGGCGGTTGAAGTACGGCAGCGTGTTCAGGGCCAGCAGGATCAGCAGCAGCCGGCTGGCGGCATACCAGGGCACGACGTGCTGGCGGCGGGTGATCTTCATGGTGGGTGACATCCTAGTTGCCGCCGCGCGAACGCTCGGCGCGTCCATCGCGGCGAAGCATGGCCGCTAAACTTTCGCAGGTTACGGGCTGACGCACAGTGACCTGGCATGGAAGGCCGCACATTGACGATTCTGGTGGTCACGAACGACTACCCGCCCCGGCCCGGCGGGATCCAGCAGTTCGTGCAGAACATGGTCGAGCGGCTCCCGGCCGACCGGACCGTGGTGTACGCCTCCTCCTGGCACGGCGATCCCGCGCGCTGCCGCGAGTTCGACGCCACGCAGCCGCACCGCGTGATCCGGGAGAAGACCAGCATGCTGCTGCCGACGCCGGATCGCACCAAGCGCGCCGTCGCCATCGCCCGCGAGATCGGCGCCGAGGCGGTGTGGTTCGGCGCCGCCGCGCCGCTCGGGCTGATGGCCCCGGCGCTGCGCAAGGCCGGTGTGCGGCGGCTGGTCGCCACCACCCACGGCCACGAGTCCGGCTGGGCCAAGCTGCCCGGCGCGCGCGACCTGCTGCGGCGGATCGCCGATGAAGTGGACTGCGTCACCTACCTGAACGAGTACCACCGCTCGCGGATCGCCAAGGCGCTGCGCCCGGCCGCGGCGGCGCGGATGGTGCAGCTGACGCCCGGCGTCGACGTCGAGATGTTCCACCCGCATCCGGAGGGCGCCGCCCAGATGCGGGCGAAGCTGGGACTGGCCGGGCGGCCGGTGGTGGCGTGCGTCTCCAGGCTGGTGCCGCGCAAGGGCCAGGACACGTTGATCAGAGCCCTGCCGTTGATCCGGCGCTCGGTCCCGGATGCGGCGCTGCTGATCGGCAGCGGCGGTCCGTACTCCGACGCGCTGAAGAAGCTGGCCGCCGCCGAGGGCGTGGCAGAGCACGTGGTGTTCACCGGCTCGGTGCCGTGGGAGCAACTCCCGACGCTGTTCGCGGTCGGGGACGTCTTCGCGATGCCGTGCCGGACCCGGCGGTTCGGGCTCGACGTCGAGGGCCTGGGCATCGTGTACCTGGAGGCGTCGGCGGCCGGCCTGCCGGTGATCGCCGGCGACAGCGGCGGCGCGCCGGAGGCGGTGCTCGAAGGCGAGACCGGCTACGTGGTGCCGGGGGACTCGGTCGAGCAGTGCGCGGCGCGGTGCGTCGAACTGCTCAGCGACCCGGTGAAGGCCAAGGCGATGGGGGAGCGCGGCCGGGCGTGGGTCGAGGAGAAGTGGCAGTGGGACTCGATCGCGCAGATCTTGCGGCGCCTGTTGGATCCGGCGGTTACGGTGAACCCGTGAAGTTCATGGTGTTGATGTATGCCGACCCGGCGGCGACCGCGGCGATGACCCCGCAGGAGCGCGCCGAGGTGTTCGCCCGCCACGACGCGCTGCACCGGCACCTGGCCGACGGCGGCGAGTTGCTCAACGGCTCCGGGCTCGCGTTTCCCCAGGACACTGTGACGCTGCGGTGGCAGCGGGACGCGGCGCCGGCCGTCAGCGGCGGACCCTTGGTCGAGCCGGAGTCCGGTGCCCACCTGACCGCGTATTACGTGGTCGACTGTGCGAGCCCCGAACGGGCGCGCGAGATCGCGGAGCGGGTGCTGGATTTCCACGTCGTGGCGGTCGAGGTGCGGCCGATCCACGATTCGTTCGGGATGGACGGCGAAGCGGTCTGACGAGACGCTGCCGAGGCGCCGCCGAAACGTCGGCGAAACGGCGGCGGGACGGCAAGAAGGGCGCCCCCGGCGGGACGCCCTCCTCCAGTTGTCTCGCAGTTGTCTCGCGCGGCATCACTGCCCGGTCGTCGACCCGACCCCGGCATACAGAGCCGCCACATCCTCGGCGAACTCCTGCGTCACCACATTCCGCTTCAGCTTCATCGAAGGCGTCACGTGCCCGCCCGGGATGCTCCACTCCACGCCCAGCACCGTGAACTTCTTGATCGCCTCGGCGTGGCTCACCGCGCGGTTGGCCTCGTCGACCGCCTGCTGGATCTCGGCACGCACGTCGGCATCGGCCGCGGCGTCGGCGATCGTCCAGTCCGCCGGCTTGCCGTGGGCCGCCGCCCACCCCGGCAGCGCCTCGGGGTCCAGGGTGATCAGCGCGGCGATGAACGGCTGCTTGTCGCCGACCACCATCGACAGGTTCACCAGCGGGTGGGCGTTGAGCCGGTCCTCCAGGACCGCCGGGGCCACGTTCTTGCCGCCGGCGGTGACCAGGATCTCCTTCTTGCGGCCGGTGATCGACAGGTAGCCGTCGTTGTCCAGGGAGCCCAGGTCGCCGGTGGCGAACCAGCCGTCGCGGACCGCCTCGGCGGTGGCCGCGTCGTCGTGGTAGTACCCGGAGAACAGCATCGGGCCCTTGACCAGGATCTCGCCGTCGTCGGCGATGCGGATCGCGGCGCCGGGCACCGGGATGCCGACGGTGCCCGGCCGGGCGGCGCCGATCGGGTTCAAGGTGATGGCCGCGCAGGTCTCGGTCAGGCCGTAGCCCTCCTGCACCTCCAGGCCGATGCCGTGGAAGAAGTGCACCAGCCGGGTGCCCAGCGGCGCGCCGCCGGAGACCGCGAGCGTGGCCTTGCCGCCCAGGGCCGCGCGCAGCTTGCCGTAGACCAGCTTGTCGAACACCGCGTGCTTCACCTTCAGGCCCAGCGGGATCTTGCCCGCGTAGTCCGCGCGGGACCAGGCGATCGCGGTGGCCGCGGCCTTGTCGAAGATGGCGCCCTTGCCGTCGGCGTGCGCCTTCTGCGACGCGCCGTTGTAGACCTTTTCGAACACCCGCGGCACCGACAGGATGAACGACGGCTGGAAGCTGCTGAGCTCCTCCACGATCTTCTTCGTGTCCGAGCAGTGGCCGAGCTTGACCCGCGCGGTCAGCGAGGCCATCTGGATGACCCGGGCCAGCACGTGCGCCAGCGGCAGGAACAGCAGCGTGGAGCCGGAGTCGTTGAACGCGGCCGAGGCCATGCGGGTCACGTTGTGCGACTCGGCCAGGAACTCGCCGTGGGTCAGCACGCAGCCCTTCGGCCGGCCGGTGGTGCCCGAGGTGTAGATGATCGAGGCCAGATCCCCCGGCTTGGCCGAGCGGCGGCGCTCGTCCAGATCGGCTTCGGCGACCTCGGATCCGGCCGCGGTCAGCGACTCGATCGCGCCGGTGCCGCCGTCCGGCTCGACGACCCACACCTCGCGCACGGCCGGGGCGCCGCCCAGGCCCGAGCCGGTCTCGCCCTCGCGCGCGGCCTGGACGGTGGCGGCGTTCTCGCTGGTCTCGGCGAACACCGCGACCGCGCCGGAGTCGGACAGCATCCACTCCACCTGCTGGGCCGAGGAGGTCTCGTAGATCGGCACCACCACCGCGCCGGCCTCGAACAGCGCGAAGTCCAGCAGGGTCCACTCATAGCGGGTGCGGGACATCAGCGCCACGCGGTCGCCGGCGGCCACCCCCGCGGCGATGATGCCCTTGGCCAGGGCGCGCACCTCGGCCAGGAAGGCCTGCGCGGTGACGTCGTGCCAGGCGCCCCCGGCCTTGCGGCCCAACAGCGGGGCGTGGGGAGTCTTCTCGGCCGCGTCGTGGACGACGTCGGTCAGGTTTCCGGCTGCACCCACTTCGTAAAGCGGCGGGACGCTGAACTCTCGCACGTTGGTCTTGACTCCTCGTCTTCGAGGCCGGACGACGCGGCGACGAGCGCCACCGGGTCGGGACGCCCTGACGCTACTGCTTATTACCGATCAGTAGGTAGTGCTTGATGCTGTTCTGTAACCTGCCCGACTGCTCGACCGCGGCAGCGGACGTGCCGGGGGTCACCGACACCATCATGCCCTGTCGCGCGGCGGGACCGGCTCCCAGGTGTGGCGCACACGATAACCTTGCCGCATCCACCGACGGCGAGGAGGCGGGCCATGTCCGAGCGCACGAAGTCCAGCATCGACATCGCGGCCCCGCCGGAGGCCGTGCTCGGGGTGATCACCGACTTCGAGGCCTACCCGGAGTGGACCGGGGAGGTGAAGCAGGCGCGGATCGACGAGCGCGACGACGCCGGCCGCGCCACCCGCGTCTGGTTCCGCATGGACGCCGGCGCGCTGCGCGACGAGCACACGCTGGCCTATGAGTACCCGGCCGAGGGCGAGGTGCGCTGGACCCTGGTGACCTCGAACATGATGCGCGCGCTGGACGGCTCCTACGTGGTCGAGCCGGCCGGGGCCGGCAGCCACGTCACCTACCAGCTCGCGGTGGACGTGAAGCTGCCGATGGTCGGCCTGCTCAAGCGCAAGGTCGAGAAGCTGATCATCGACCGGGCGCTGTCCGGCCTGAAGAAGCGGGTCGAGGCGATCGCGGAGTGACGCGCCTGATCTTCCTCACCGGACCCGGCGGCGCCGGCACCACGACCCTGGCGGCGGCCACGGCGCTGCGCGCGGCGGCCGGGCGCCGGGTGCTGCTGCTCGGCGTGGCCGACGCCGGGGAGCTGGCCGCCGTGCTCGGCGCGACCGGGGTGTCCGGCGACGGCGACGACCTGGACATCGACCAACCAGACCTGGATGCCGATCACCCCTCCGACGCTCATCGCACGGCCCTGGCCAACCTGACCGTCCGCCGCTTCGATCCGGCGGCGGCGACCGAGAACGCGCTGGTGGACCTGGCCAAGCTGCTGTCGGGCCCCTTAGCCGCCGCCGGCCTGTCGGCCCCGGACGCCACCGAACTCGGGCCGGTGCCGGGCCTGCCGGACATCCTCGCCCTGCGTGAGATCGCGAAGGCCGTCGGCTCAGACGAGTGGGACACGGTCGTGGTGGACGGCCCGCCGCTGAAGGCCGCGCTGGACATGCTCGCCTGGCCGGAGACCGCCGCGGCGGCGCTGCGCCGGCTGCGGCCGATCGAGGGCCAGGCAGCCCGCGCGCTGCGGCCGCTGCTGGCCGGACTGGTCGGCCTGCCCTCGCCGTTCGTGATGGTCACACAGTGGACCGAGGACGCCGCCGCCGAGATCGCCGCCGTGCGGTCGGCGCTGGCGCACCCCGGGAGCGTGGTGCGGATCGTCGGCTCGCCGTCGGCCGCCGCGCAGCCGCTG
This sequence comes from Catenulisporales bacterium, assembly GCA_019510485.1. Taxonomy (GTDB): domain Bacteria; phylum Actinomycetota; class Actinomycetes; order Streptomycetales; family Catenulisporaceae; genus Catenulispora. The sequence continues at coordinate 3,563 of JAEKKI010000034.1, read as the reverse complement.
TTGCAGGCCGCTCCCACGCTGCTGGCCCTGCACGGCCTGCGCGCCGACACCGCCACCCTGGCCGCCGTGCCCCGCGCGGACGACGAGCCGCTCGGCGTCGCCGCCCTCGACGCGCTCGGCGCCGCGGTCTACGCCGACGCCGATCCCAGCCCCGAGCTGGCCGACCCGCCGGAGCCGGTGATGCTGGCCGACGGTGACGACTACCGCTACGAGCTGCCGCTGCCCGGCGTCGAGCGCGACCAGCTCGGCCTGGTGCGCTCCGGCGACGAACTGGTGGTGAGCGTCGAGGTGCCCGGCGTCGCCGCGCACCGCCGGGCGTTCGCGCTGCCGGGCGCGCTGCGCCGCTGCCGCATCGCCTCGGCGCGGATCGCCGACGGCGTGCTGCGCGTCGGCTTCAAACCGGACGAGAGCCTGTGGCCCGAGCGGTTCCTGACGGATCATAGTGAAGACACGCAAACCGGTGATCAGTGACGGGAGGGACGCGAGCCATGAATAACGCAGGCAACAGCACGCCCTGGGGCAATTCCGGGGAAGACCACATCGACATCCCCTTTGAGGACATCCCGGAACGCGGGAGTGAGGCCGCGGCGTCTTCCCAGGACCAGTCCGCCGAGTCCGCCGAGGACGAGACTTCCAAGGAGTCTTCCGAAGAGCGGACAACCCCAGGTCCGGACTCGACAGAGCCCACCACCGTGCGCGAGGATCTCGGGACGCTCGCCGAGGAGGCGCGCCGGCTCTGGTCGAGTTTCGAGGCGCGCGTCGTCGCCCCGGCGATCCAGTCGTACCCTGAGGTGGCGCGTCACCTGGGCACGGCGGGCCGGGAGGTCGCCGCCGCGGTCCGGTCGGCGATCCGCGGCTCGGAGCAGACCTGGCGGGATTCCGGCAGCGGCACCGGCGGGAGCGAGGGATCCGGCGGCGCGCGGCAGCAGAAGATCACCGTCGAGCGGGTGGACCGGATCGATCCGCCCGAAACGAAGAACAGGGACTAATGACACTCACCATCGGCGTAGACATCGGCGGCACGAAGATCCTGGCCGGCGTGGTCGACGAGCAGGGGAAGATCCTCGACTCGGTGAAGGTCTCCACCCCGGAGGACTCCGACCAGACCGCCGACGCCATCGCCGAAGCGGTGCGCAAGGTCCGCGGCGACCACGAGATCGGCGCCGTGGGCCTGGGCGCCGCCGGCTTCATCGACGCCGACCGCGCCACCGTGCTGTTCGCCCCCAACGTCTCCTGGGTGAACGAGCCGCTGAAGACCCGCATCGAGGAGCGCGTGGGCCTGCCGGTGGTGGTGGAGAACGACGCCAACGCCGCGGCCTGGGGCGAGGCCAAGTTCGGCGCCGCGGCCGGCCACGACGACGTCGTGGTCCTCACCGTGGGCACCGGCATCGGCGGCGGCCTGATCCTCGGCGGCGCCCTGTACCGGGGCCGCTTCGGCATCGGCGGCGAGCCCGGCCACTACCGCGTCGTGCCCGACGGCCGGCCCTGCGGCTGCGGCAACCGCGGCTGCTTCGAGCAGTACGCCTCCGGCAACGCCCTGGTCCGCGCCGCCCGCGAACGCGCCGCCGCCGCCCACGGCAAGGCCAGGGACCTGCTGGCGCTCGGCGACGGCACGGTCGAGGGCATCCAGGGCTCGCACATCACCGAGGCGGCGCGCGCCGGCGACACCATCGCGCTGGCGGCGTTCAACGAGATCGCCGACTGGCTGGGCCAGGGCATGTCGGACATGGCGGCGCTGCTGGACCCGAGCGCCTTCGTGCTGGCCGGCGGGGTCTCGGAGGCCGGCGACCTGCTGCGGGCCCCGGCCGCCGAGGCCTACCGCCGCAAGCTCGCCGGGGCCGGGCACCGGCCGTACGCGCAGGTGCTGACCGCGACGCTGGGTCCTGACGCGGGGCTGATCGGCGCCGCTGACCTCGCCCGGCTGTGACTTCCAGGCGGGACTGATCGGGCCTTGGACCTCGCTCCGATGCACAGCCGATCAGGCTTGAGAGCTTGCTCGATGCTCAGCGCTTTCGCCCATGGCGATCACCGCTTAGCGTGGTGATCGCCATGGCGGAGATGGTACGGATCCTCAGTTACAACGTGCGGTCACTGCGCGACGACCGCGCGGCGCTCGCGCGGGTCGTGCGCGGGTGCGCGCCTGACGTGGTGTGCGTGCAGGAGGCGCCGCGGTTCTTCGGCTGGCAGCGTGCCGCGTCGGCTATGGCGGCGAGGTTCGGACTCCAGATGGTGGCCGGCGGTGCGAACGCCTCGGGCAACTTGTTGCTGGCCGGCGAGCGGGTCCGCGTGGCGGCGGCGGAGACGCTGTTTCTGCGGCATCAGCGCGGGCTGCATCTGCGGGGGATGGCGCTCGCCGCGATGAGCGTCGGGAGCAGCGCGTTCACCGTGGCGTCGACCCATTTGAGCCTGGATCTCGCGCAGCGCCGGGAACAGGTCGGCGAGGTGCTGGGACACCTCCGTGGTTTCGCAGAGCGCGCACAGACTTCGGCACGAATACTGTGCGGCGATTTCAACAGCCACCCGGACACCGCCGAATGGGGGAGGCTGACCGAGCAGCTGGCGGATGCCTGGCAGGTGGCGCCGGCGGGGGAGGAGTACACCTCCACGGCTGCGCGTCCGTATCAGCGGTTGGATGCCGTGTTCGTGTCCAGAGACGTGACCGTGGTCCGCGCCGGAGTCCCGACCGACATCGTCAAGCAGGCCGACATGGCCGTCGCCAGCGACCACCGACCGGTGCTCGCCGTGCTGACGCTTTGACAGCGGCGGTTATACGACCGCTCCGTTGTCCGGATCGTCGTAGTCGTCGCGGTCCGGCTTCATCCGCGCCACCAGGCTGACGATCCCGCCGAAGACGCCGATGATCGCCAGCCAGCCCAGATAGTCCGGGGTCTGCCATTGCAGCAGGGTGCGCAGGACCAGGAACAGCACACCGCCGATCAGCATCGTCCACGAGGCGATCGTCGCCGCGCTGGCCTGCGGCAGGTCCGGGTCCGGCGGCTCGTAGTGCTCGATGTAGTCCAGCGGATCGGACGTGGTCTCGTCGGTCGGCTCGACGATCTCGGTGTCCCAGGTCCGGTGCGGGTCCAGGACCGGATAGCGGATGATCTTGCGCGGGGCGGCGGGGCCGGCCTCGGGGTCGGGGTGGCGCAGCTGCGGATCCGGGGCCGACTCGCTGTGGAAGGCGGCGACGAGCTTGTCGAACTCCGCGCGTTCGCGGGCGATGCGCTCTTCCTCGGTCTCGGACGCGGTCTCGGATGCGGTCTCGGACCCGGAGTCGTTCTCGGACCCGGACCCCGAGCCGGTCTCGGCCCCGGTCACGGCCTCAAGGCCGGCTCCGGACCCGGCGGCCACGGCCCCGACATCCTCGGCCGTCTCGATCGATTCCCCCGGTTCCCCCGGTTCCACCGACTCGACCGGCTCTTCAGGCAAACCCGAACCGGGCTGTTCGTTGGCGGTGCTCACATCAGTTCCCCAACCCGGCGACCCGCCGGACGAATTCCACAGACCCGGCATGGATCTGCTCCGCATCGTGATCCAGCGTAGCCACGTGCGAGCTGTTCTCC
>JAEKKI010000223.1 GCA_019510485.1 Catenulisporales bacterium | reverse complement strand
GGTGTACGCCGCCTCCCAGAGCGCGTCGCTGGCGGTGTTCGTCACCGGCTTCGTGGCGCTGTTCATCTTCAGCGGCGTCGGCAACGGCTCGGTCTACAAGATGATCCCGGGCCTGTTCGCCGCCGAGGCCGATGCCAAGGCCCGCCGGCTCAGCGGCGCGCTGATCGGCCTGGCCGGCGCGGTCGGGGCGTTCGGCGGGGTGCTGGTGAACCTGGCGTTCCGGCAGTCCTTCCTCAGCACCAAGAAGGGGGACGCGGCGTACCTGTCCTTCCTGGTCTTCTACCTGCTGTGCGCGGGGCTGACGTGGGTGGTCTACCTGCGGCGCACCGCTGAGAAGTCGGAGTCGGAGGCGGTTCCCGCCACCGCGTGAGGCATCAGGGCCCGTCGTCGGGGCCCGTCGTGGTCCCCAGCACCACGGCCGGGTCCCCCGGCAGGGCCGGCAGGTGATCGGTCTCGTCGAAAACGAGCAGCGTCCGGGTGGAGCGCACGCCCGGCATGCTCTGGATATGCGTGAACACCAGGTCCCGCAGCGTCTTGTTCGAGGCGCTGCGGACCAGCATGAGCACGTCGAAGTCGCCGCTGACCAGGGCCACGTGCTCCACCCACGGCAGCGCCGCCAGGGTGTCGCGGACCTGGCGCCAGGAGTTCTGCTCGACCTTCATGGTGATGTAGGCCGAGGTGCTGAAGCCCACCCGCTCGGGGTCCACCTGGATGGTGAAGCGGCGGATGACGCGGTCGTCGAGCAGGCGTTTGACCCGGGTGTAGACGTGGGCGCGGGAGACGTGGACGGCGGCGGCCAGGTCGCGCATGGACATCCGGCCGTCCTGCTGGAGCAGGTGGACGATTTTGCGGTCGGTGTCGTCCAGGGTGGACGGTTGGCCGCTCTGGGCGGTGCTCATGGTTCCGATTGTCTCCGATCTCGGCCGGTTACTGGTCAACCGGCGTGGCTCGAACGAACAATCGGCATGTGGTAGCCACCACACACACCGCCGACACGTGACAGTTGTCAATGGAGACGACGTGACCGTTCTCACCACGCGCGACAAGACCGGATCGGGCTTCCCGCTGGGGTTCGACACGATCTTGGACCCCTCGCCGCTGCAGTACCTCGACGAGCACGGCGCGCTGTCCGGCGCCCTGCGCGACGACGCCCCCGAGCTGGCCCCGGAGGAACTGCTGGCCACCTGGCGGGCGATGGTGGTCGGCCGCCGGTTCGACGTGCAGGCCACCACGATGGTCCGGCAGGGCCGGCTGGCGGTCTACCCCTCCTCCTACGGCCAGGAGGCGTGCGAGATCGGCGCGGTCCTCGCCCTGCGCGCCGATGACTGGCTCTTCCCCACCTACCGCGACTGCGTCTCCATGGTGACCCGCGGCATCGACCCGGTGGAGGCGCTGACCCTGCTGCGCGGCGACTGGCACTGCGGCTACGATCCGCAGCGCCGGCACACCGCTCCGCAGTGCACGCCGCTGGCCACCCAGGCCCCGCACGCCGCCGGGCTCGCGCTGGCCGCCAAGCTCGCCGGCGACGACACCGTCGCACTGGCGTTCTGCGGCGACGGCGGCACCTCCGAGGGCGACTTCCACGAGGCGCTGAACTTCGCCGCGGTGTATCAGGCCCCGGCGATCTTCTTCGTGCAGAACAACCAGTACGCCATCTCGGTGCCGCTGGCCAAGCAGACGCACGCCGCCGCGCTCGCGCACAAGGCCGTCGGCTACGGGATGGCCGGCGTGCGGGTGGACGGCAACGACGTGATCGCGGTGCGGCGCGCGGTGGCCGAGGCCGCCGAGCGGGCGCGCGCGGGCGAGGGTCCCACCCTGATCGAGGCCGTCACCTACCGGATGCAGGCGCACACCAACGCTGACGACGCCACCCGGTACCGGGAGGAATCAGAGGTGGAGTATTGGTCGGCGCGCGATCCGCTGGCCCGGGTGGAGACGTACCTGCGGGCCCGCGGACTGCTCACCGATGATGTGCTGGCCGAGGCGAACCAGGCGGCTGAGGCGCTCGCCGCCGAAATGCGCCTTCGGCTGGGCGGGGAGCCCGAGGTAGACCACCGTGATTTGTTCGCGCACGTCTACGCCGAGCCCACGCCGCAGCTGCGGGAGCAGGCCGCCGCGCTCCAGGCCGAGATCGACGCCGCCGCGCTCGATGCACAGGCCGGGGAGCCGGGACGATGACCGCCACCCTGGATACGACGCAGACCCCTGAGATATCGCTGGCCCAGGCGGTGAACCGGGCCCTGCGCGACGCGATGACCGCCGACGAGAAGGTGGTGGTCTTCGGCGAGGACGTCGGCGTGCTCGGCGGTGTCTTCCGCGTCACCGACGGTCTGACCCGCGACTTCGGCGAGCAGCGGTGCTTCGACACGCCGCTGGCCGAGGCCGGGATCCTGGGCACCGCGATCGGCATGGCGATGTACGGCTTCCGGCCGGTGGTGGAGATGCAGTTCGACGCCTTCGCCTACCCGGCGTTCGAGCAGATCGCCTCGCACCTGGCGAAGATGCGCAACCGCACGCGCGGCGCGCTGCCGCTGCCGGTGGTGGTGCGGGTGCCGTACGGCGGCGGGATCGGCGGGGTGGAGCACCACTCGGATTCCTCGGAGGGCTACTTCGTCGCCACGCCCGGCCTGCACGTGGTGACGCCCGCGACGGTGTCGGACGCGTACACGCTGCTGCGCGCGGCGATCGAGTCCGACGACCCGGTGATCTTCATGGAGCCCAAGCGCTTGTACTGGTCGAAGGACCGGCTGGCGACCTCGGGCCCGGCGATCGGCCAGGCGGCGGTACGACGTCAGGGTGCTGACGCGACCCTGATCGCCTACGGCCCGACGGTTTCCACGGCCCTGGAAGCGGCCGAGGCCGCCTCGGCCGACGGGTACGACCTGGAGGTCGTGGACCTGCGCTCGATCGTGCCCTTCGACGACGCCACGGTGTGCGACTCGGTCCGCAAGACCGGCCGCGCGGTGGTCATCCACGAGGCGGCCGGCTTCGGCGGCACCGGCGCGGAGATCGCGGCGCGGGTGTCGGAGCGCTGCTTCCACTGGCTGGAGGCGCCGGTCCGGCGCGTGACCGGTTTCGACATCCCGTACCCGCCGCCGAAGCTGGAGCGGTACCACCTTCCGTCGGTGGACCGGATCCTGGACGCGGTGGCGTCGTTGCAGTGGGAGGACCGGTGAGCACGCGCGCGTTCCTGCTGCCGGACCTCGGTGAGGGGTTGACCGACGCCGAGATCGTGGCCTGGCATGTCGCGGTCGGCGACGAGGTCCAGGTCGATCAGGTGGTGTGCGACGTCGAGACGGCGAAGGCGACGGTCGAGGTGCCGTGTCCGTTCGCGGGGACGGTCGTTGAACTGTTCGGAGCGGTCGGGGACGTCGTGGCGGTGGGGCGGCCGCTGATCGGTATCGGGGCGGGACGGTCGGATAACGGGCCCCAAGGGCAGAGACCGGCGCCCGAGGAGCCAGCTGATCGAGCGCTCTTAGATGCCGAAGCTAAAAACGGGAGCGAGAAACAGAGCTCTGGAAACGTGCTGGTCGGTTACGGGACGGTCGAGGGCGGTGGGATCCGTCGGCGGCGGGTGGTCAGTGGATTCGGTGGGCATGGTGCCGGTGCTCCGCCACGCGTTCACGGGTCGCCGAACACTGATAGCGGATCGACTCGCGGTGCCGCGGTCGCTGAGCGGACGCCGACCGCGGCGCGGGTCGCGGTCGTGTCGCCGCTGGTGCGTCGTCTGGCCAAGGAAGGCGGGCTGGATCTGGCCTCGGTGCGGGGGACCGGGCCGGAGGGGCTGATCATGCGGCGGGACGTGGAAGCGGCGCTGGCGGCTCCCGTTGCCAGCTCCGGTATCGAGGAACGGGAACGGGTTCCGCTGCGGGGCGTGCGCAAGGCCGTCGCGGACAAGCTGACCCGCTCGCGACGCGAGATCCCGGATGCGACGACGTGGGTCGATGTCGACGCCACCGGACTGATGGAGCTTCGCGAGGCGTTGAACCGGGACGCGTCGCAGCGCCGGATCAGCTTGCTGGCACTGTTGGCGCGGCTCTGCGTCGCGGGGTTGGCGCGGTATCCGGAGCTGAACGCGACCGTTGACGTCGAGCGGCAGGAGATCGTGCGGTATGCGGAGGTGAACCTCGGCTTCGCCGCGCAGACCGAGCGTGGCCTTGTGGTGCCGGTGGTGCACGGTGCGCACCGGATGTCTACCGAGGAGCTGGCGGCCGAGTTCGAGCGGCTGACCGCCGCTGCCCGGGCCGGGACGTTGGCGGTGTCGGAGCTGACCGGCTCGACGTTCACGCTGAACAATTACGGCGTCTACGGAGTCGACGGCTCCACGCCGATCCTGAACCACCCCGAGGCGGCGATGCTGGGTGTCGGGCGGATCGTGAAGAAGCCGTGGGTGGTGTCCGGTGCCGAGGGCGATGAGCTGGCTATTCGGCGTGTGACGCAGCTGTCGTTCACGTTCGACCACCGGGTCTGCGACGGCGGTGTGGCCGGTGGGTTCCTGCGGTACGTCGCCGACTTGGTGGAGGAGCCGGCGCGGATGCTGCGGGCGCTGTAGCTCCGGACCTCTGGGCCGTGGCGCGGGCGTTGCGAGGCGTCACGGCTAGGGTCAGCGCCCTGAGTGCAGCGACCGGGAGCAGGAATGTGGTTGGCGACGCGCCCCTTCTCGGTACGTATCAGCAGGTGTGGCGCTGGCAGCGTTGCTGCGGCACGTCGCCAACCGGTAGAAGAACCCGGCGCGGGCTCTGTAGTCACGAGCTCTGAGCCGTGGCGCGCGCGTTGCGGAGCGTCACGGCCAGAGTCAGCGCACCGAGTGCGGTGACCCCGAGCAGCAACATGCTCGGCGACGCGACCCCCTTCAGCGCCGACAGCAGATACGGCGCAGCGAACCCCAGGTACGTGAACGCCTGGAACACCGCGGTCATAGCGGCGAGATCCTCCGGCGGCGCCAGCCGCTGCACCTCGGCGAGGCCGAAGACCAGCAGGACGCCGTAGCCGAAGCCCACCACCACCGCGACCGCGAGCGCGAGGACCGCCTGCCAGACCCCGAGCCGGCCGAGCGAGGCCACCGCCGCTTCGGCGAGCATGCCGCCTATGGTCAGGCCGAGGCCCAGGATGAGCAGCCACGGTCGGCCGCCGTCGCGATCGGTTTCGGCGATCGCGATCCGCCGCGCGAACGGCTGAATCACCACGCCGGCCATCGCGGTCGTCACCGCGGCGGCGCCGGCGAACGCCAGCGAGATGCTCTTAACATGGCTCGCGGCCAGGCCCGGGACGTAGATCATCGCGATGGTCGCGGCGCCGAAGACCCACGGGGCCATCGGCAGCACCACGCCGACGAAACGCCGGTCGGAGAACCCGCGCAGCCGCAGCAGATCCGCGGTGAGGATTCGAGACCGCCGGCGCGGGACCGTCTCCGGCGTGCGGGCGATCAGCGCCAGCGCGAGCGCCGCCAGCACCAGCTGCGGGACGTAGGGCGTCTCGAACGCCGCCGGCCCCCACTGCGCCAGCAGGCCCGCGACCAGCGGGCCGAGGCCGAAACCGATCGTCATCCCGATCGACGCCCGCCGCGCGCCGGCACCAGGCGCCGTCGACAACTCCTTCACCCACGCGCTCCCCGCGCTGAACGCCGAGCCGCTCGCGATCCCCATCAGCACGCGTCCAACCGACAACCAAGCCA
>JAEKKI010000222.1 GCA_019510485.1 Catenulisporales bacterium | reverse complement strand
AGTGGGATGCCGTGCGCTTCGACAATCACGTGGTGCCGAACAGGTCGCCGGTTCGCCAGATACTCCGCCGCCGGCTCCGGCGGAATCGGTCGCGGAGCTCGAGGCTTTGGTGGGGCATCCGATGCCGCGGCTTCTGAAGCGGATCTCCGACCGCCGGCCGCAAGCTCCGAGGCGACCACCACCGCACCTCAGGACATCACACCCCTGCCTGGGTTTTGGTTCGTTCCCCTCGGTCACGTCGGCAGGGCTTGCCCTACAGTGCCGGTTCTCGGGAGTCAAGTCCGCGCTACACAAAACCGCAGCTCACAGCCCCACCGCAACGGCGCGGACTTGACTCCCGAGGTTCGGCGCTGTACCCGTAGGGCTGCCGACGGGACCGAGGGGAACGAACCCCACCCCGACAACCGCCAGCGCCCAGCAACGACCCGACCACCCCGCAAAGCCGCGCCAGTTCCCCGAGGGAACTGAGGCCCCCGCCGGAGGCGCCGGCCCTTCACCACAGCTCTTGACCGCGACCCTCCCCGACACCAACCGCAGCCGAACAGGCCCAAGCCGAGCCGGGATCGTGAACCCCGAAAACAGACAGCCGGACAAGCCACCCGGCCACCACAACCCCGAACCGGTCGAACCATGGCGCTCGCGTCGTAAATAAAAAAGCCCATCACCCAGCGAAGACCTCGCAGCCTGACCCCGCAAGAACGTCGAAATCGGCCGCTGAACGCGCAGGTGCTGGTTGTGCTTTCCCGTAGGTAGGGCCCTGAAATCGAACCGCACCCCGGCACGCCTCGTGAAGGCAGGCAACGGGGCAAGCGCATCACGGGGGCTGCAAGCACGGCCTAGCGCTTACACCCTCCGATTCGAACCCAAGGGGGAAGCATGAGCCGAACGATCTCAAAGCTACGGGTCGGCGTTAGGGCCCGTCGCTCGGCGGCAGTCCTGTTCGCGGCGGGCGTGCTGACGGCGATGACCGCCGGTCTGGCCAGCGCGTCCGCTCCGAATCCCGGATTCCGGACCGTGGCCGCCGGATTCGATGCCTCCGGCAACGTGACCTCGGTGCTCCCGGTCAACTTCGCCGTCGGGGATTGCACGCTGTTCAACGGCAGCACGATCGCCGTGACCAAGCCGACGGCCAACGGCGTGGTGTTCTTCAACTGGCACGCCCAAGCGTTCACCGCCCACACCAACAACGCCGACATCTGGCACGGCACCTTCACGTTCAAGACCGCGTTCGGGACCGTCATCGGCACCATCGGCCCCCTGGACGGCGCGCGCATGACACAGATCAACCACGTCTACTCCTGGGACGTCCCCGGAAACGCCACCTTCGATCCCGCCCTGTTCGGCGCGATAACACAGGTCGTGTGGCGCGGCGAATGCTGACCTGACACCCGGCGCTGACCCGATGCCTCGGGTCGAACGCCTGCGGCCCGCCCCTCAGACCGGGGCGGGCCGCAGGCGTGTGCCGACGTTTTCAGCGCTACCACGAACCCGCACTACGACCGCTTCGAAACCGGCACCACATACCGACTGAACACCAAATCCCGCAACACATCGTCCCCGCCCTCGACGATGGACACATACCGCACATCCCGCAGCAGCTTCCCAACAACCGACTCCGCGGTGTACCCAACCCCACCGAACATCTCCGAAGCCGCCGACACCACCCCCCAGCCGGTCTGCCCGCAGAACATCTTCGCCGTCAGCGCCGACTTCAGCGTCCCCACCCGCAGGAACTCCTCGGCGGCATCCGGCCGGGCGGCGATCTCGTCGTAGTCGCGCGCCGCCGCCAGGCACTGATTCGCCATCACGTCGATCTGCATCTCCATCTGCCCGAGCTTCGCCGCGAACACCGCGTTCCCGACCAGCGGCGCCCCCTTGACCTGCTTGCCCTTGGCATAGTCCATGCACAGGTCGCGGGCCCGGCGGGCGATGCCCAGTGCAGTCGTGGCGATCAAGATGCGGCTGGCGTTCAGGCCGATCTCCAGCAGCCGCAGGCCATTGCCGCGCAGCGCGTTCTCGGCCGGGACGCGGCAGTCCGTGAGCCGCACCTGGTAGGTGGCCGAGGAGCGCAGGCCGAGGACCTCCCAGCGCTTCTCAACGGTCAGGCCGGGGGTGTCGCGAGGCACGACGACGGCCAGATACCCGCCCGCGTCGTCCTCGGCCCGCGCGATGACCACCACGAACTCGCTGAAATCAGTGTCCGTCGAGAACGCCTTCAACCCGTTCAGGACCAGTTGGTCACCCTCGCGCCGGACCGTGGTCGTGATCCGCGCCAGCTCGCTGCCCGCCTCGTGTTCGCTGCCGAGCGTGGCGCAGAACCCGTTCGACGCGGCCAGCTCGCCGAGGAACCGCTTGCGCAGCGGCTCCTCGCCGTACCAGCCGATCATGCTGGTCGCCAGGATGGGGATGAAGAGGGTGAACGCGACCCCGGCGTCGCCGTAGGCGAGCTCTGAGACGATGCGCACGCTCTCGGTCATGCTCAGGCCCGGCCCGCCGTACTCGGGCCCCAGCCACCAGTTGGCCAGCCCGGTGTCGGCGAAGCGCCCGTACAGCGGCAGCGGCGCCTCGGCGAACGAGTCGAGTACCGCCTCGGAGCCGATCAGCTCCCGGCGGGCGAAGCTCTGGACGGTGCGGATGTGGTCGGAGGGTTTCATCACGCGGATCCCTGGCGCTCGGTAGAGGTAGAGGTAGAGGTAGAGGTAGCGGTATAGGAGGAGAAGGGAGTTGCCGCCGGCACGGACATCAGGGCTTTGGGGATCCTTCAGCCCCCTCGGCCCCGAAGCCCCCGCCGGCATCGATCACAGCCGCCAGCTCCCGCACCGTCGGCGTCGCCAACAACGCGGTCGCCGGAATCGCGACGTCCAGCCGCTTGCGGATCCGGATGGTCAGCTTGATCGCGACCAGGGAGTGCCCGCCGAGGTCGAAGAAGTCGTCCAGGGCGCCGACCGGCTCCACGCCCAGCGTGCTCGCCCAGATCGCGGCCAGCGCCGCCTCCGTGCCGGGCCGCGGCTCCTCGAACGGGACGGCCAAATCCGGGCGCGGATACCGCTCGCGCACATCGTCCTGCTCAGCGCCGTCGTCGCCGAGGCCGCCGGTCACCCACTGCGCCAGCCGGGCCCGCAGCGGCCCGGTCGAGATCACCACCTGCCCGACCCGGTCGCCGGCGGCCAGGGCGCGTTCGAACACGTCCACCCCCTCGGCCGGGGCCATCACGTAGTCGGTCACGGTCGGCCCGTGCCCGTCCAGGCGGTCCTCGTCGATGCCCCAGGTGTCCCAGTCGACGGTGACCCAGCGTCCGGCGCCGGCCGAGCGGGCCGCGCGCGCGTAGGCGTCCAGGCCGGCGTTGGCCGCCGCGTACGCGCCCAGGGTCAAGCCGCCGAGCACCGCTGACAGCGACGACAACGTGATGCGCCGGTCCGGGCAGTGTCCCTGGAGCACCTGCTGCAGGACCAGGAAGCCGCCGATCTTGGCGTCGAAATGCGCCTTGCTCTGCTTCTGTTCCGTGAGGTGGGCGAAGGCGAAAGAGTCAGGGTCCTGCACCCCGGCGCCGTGCACGGCGACGTCGATGCCGCCGAACCGCTCCACCGCGGCGTCCACCGCCGCCCGCATCTGCGCGGCGTCGGCCACGTCCGCGGTCAGCGCGAGCACCGTCGCGCCCCGCTCTTCGAGGTCGAGGATGTTCCGGATGTGCCGCATGGTCCGCTCCCGGCCCGCCGGGACGTCGGCCGGCAGCCCGGACCACGCCTCGCGCGGCGGCAGCTCGGAGCGGGTCGTCAGGACGAGCCGGCAGCCGTGCTCCGCGGCCAGATGCCGGGCCAGGGTCAGCCCGACGTCCCCGAGGCCGCCGGTGATCAGGACGACGTCGCCGTCCCGGAACGCCGACCGGCCCTCGGGCAGCGGGTGCTGCTCATAACGGCGCAGCCAGGTCTCACCGGCCCGTTCCGCGACCGGGCCTTCGAACGGGGCGATCGCGGCGGCCAGGACGGCGTCGGCCTGATACGCGCCGGCCGCGCTGTCGATGTCGACGGCGCGGGCCCGCAGCCGCGGGTTCTCCTGCGACAGCGAGGGCGCCAGGGCCGCCAGCGTGGCGTGCTCGGGGTGGCACAGGTCGGCCCCCGCGACCGAGACGGCGCCGGACGTCAGCAGCACCAGATCGACCGGCGGGGCCGAACCGGAGTCGTCGACCAGCTCCCGCGCCAGCGCCAGGACGCTGTGATAGCCGCGGTCCTGCGCGTCCGCGAACCGGCTGATCGGGTCCTGATCCACCGGCGGCTCAGCCAAGCTGAATCCATGCACGATGGTGCGCGGCGCCACCAGCAGCGAGCCGAACACCTCGCCGAAGCCATCCTGCGCACCGACCGTGAAGTCGCCCAGGTCGTCCTGCCCGAACTCGGTGCCCGGCCGTACCGCGGCGACTTCGGCACCCGCCTCGCGCAGCCGCTCCACCAGCGCCGCACCGCGCTCCTCGGCGGCCAGCACCAGCCACGGCCCGGCCAGCCGCAGCTCCTCGTCCTGATCGGCCAGGGGCAGCGGATGCGGACTCCACGCCGGTAGATACGTCCACTGCGAACGGTCGGCGAACCGCCCGGTCGGCTCGGCCGCGGCCAGCGGATCCGGCTGCGCGTCGACCCAGAAGCGGCGCCGCTGGAACGGATAGGTGGGGAGTTCGACCCGCCGCCCGGCGCCGCCGTGCAGCGCCGGCCAGTCGATCGGGGTGCCGGCCAGCCACAGGCGGGCCACGGTGGCGAGCAGCCATTCGGCCGCGGCCGGGGCAGTGCCGGTATCGACCGCGACCGGCGCGGCCGCCAGCTCCTCGCCGTCGGCATCGACCACCCGCGCCCCGATCCGGACCAGGCTCGCGCGCAACGCCGCGACCACCGACTCCCGATCCCCGGGGACCTGGGCCGCCCCCGGCTCACCGTCACCCTCCGCCGGCACCAGCGCGGCGACGGCCCGTCCCAGCCGCGGCCACCAGTCCTGCGGAACACCCGCGTCCGGCACCACGATCCGGAACTTCGGCGACCGCCGCAGCGCCTCACCGTCGATCAGTCGCGCCGGGTCCGCCAGGGCGGCGATGGCGTCCTCGCGGTCGGTGCACACGACGGCGCGCCGCAGCGCGAACCCGCCGCGCGAGACCTGCAGGGTGTAAGCGACGTCGGCGATATCAGCTTCCGGATGGTCCAGCAGGTGCTGCCGCAGCCGCTCGGTCGCCTCGGACAGCGCCTGACGGTCGCCGGCCGACAGCGTCAGCAGGTGCGGTCCGGACCGCACCGCCCGCGAACCACCCGGCTCACGCGGCGGCGCCTGTTCCAGCACCACAGCCGCGTTGGTCCCGCCGAGCCCGAACGAGCTCACGCTCGCGCGCCGCGGATGCGCACCCCGCTCCCACGCCCGGTTCTCCGTCAGCACCGTGAACCGGTCGCCGGCCTCGGCCAGCGCCGGATTGGGCGCCTGATAGTCAGGCGTACCGGGCAGGATCTCGTGCTCCAGGCACAGCGCGGCCCGCATCAGCCCGGCCACGCCGGAGGCCCGGTCCAGGTGCCCGATGCTCGGCTTGAGCGAGCCCAGCACCGCCGGAGTGTCCGGCGTCCGCCGGAACACCCGGTCCAGGGCGGCCAGCTCGATGGAGTCGCCGAGCATGGTGCCGGTGGCGTGGCACTCGACGTAGCCGACCGTCTCCGGCT
>JAEKKI010000221.1 GCA_019510485.1 Catenulisporales bacterium | reverse complement strand
CGTGCATCAGGCCCCAGACCGTGGCGTCCTCGGTGGTGTGGTGGATTCCCAGGTAGGTCTTGAACAGCTTCCAGCCCAGCGCGGTGCGCATGATCTTGCGGGGGTCGTCGTCCACGTCGGCGGCGACTGTGCTGAGCCGTTCCAGCTCGCGCCGGAAGGCGTCGTGGATGGTCACCATCATGGTCATGTCGAGCTTGTAGTCGCTGACGGTCACGTCCTGCTCCTCTCTGCGCGTCCACCGTATCGGACACCCAGACAACCATCAACTTCTAAAAGTAATTAGGGCTGTAACGATCTGTTTAAATAACGATCAAGGAGTCGAACTGCGCGGGAAAACCCGAAGGCCCGGCCACCGGAACCAGATTCCGGCCGCCGGGCCTCGGGCAGCCCGCACGGAGCGCGAAGCGCCCGCACGCGTCAGGGCACCGCCACCGCCGACACCAGCTGCTGCTGGCGGTTCGCCGGGTTGGTGCCGTCGTTGTCAGTGGTCACCGAGGTCGTGTAGTCGGTGTAGCCGCCGCCCGAGGCGCCGGTGGTGTTGCCGAAGTAGTCGCCCAGGAAGGTCGAGCTCCCCATCGCAGAGCCCGAATGCGGCGAGTTCAGCTGCGGGTCGAAGCTGTGCGGCGACAGCCGGATGTTGGCGCCCTTCGGATGCAGCGTCGCGTCGTAGAACTGGATCGCCGTGTTGACGCAGTAGTTCGCGGCGCCATACGGCGGCAGCGAGCCGCCGTAGGCCGGGTTCGCAGTGTCCAGCGCCAGGCCGGCCGCACGCTCCTCGGCCGAGCCCGCCGCCGGACACGCCAGTCGCCGGTCGTAGAAGGCGACCGAGACCGTGCCGTCGCCAGCCGCCGTGAGGTTCGGCTGGAATTCGTCGGCCGCGGTGGCGTTGTCGTTGACCCGCACCGGGGCCGTCCAGGTCGCGCCGCCGTCGTAGGAGGCGGTCAGCATGCTGTTGGTGACGCCGGTGCCCGCGTCCTCATACACCACATACAGCGGGTAGTGCCCGTTCACCAGCACGCTGCCGACCGTGAAGCTGTCCTCGATCCCGGTACGGAACGTCGTGTTCGCATACCCCATCGGCGCCGCGACCGATGGCACCGGAGTGCCGGCGACCGACCACGTCGCGCCGCCGTCCGTCGAGACGTCGGCGAAGACGCTGGTGACCGCGAAGTGGTGCGCCGGATCGGTGTTGGTCAGGGTCGTGTAGACGGAGCCGTCCGGCGTCACGTGCGGCAGCAGGTAGGTCGCGCCCTGCGGGGTGTGCGGCGGCTCGGGCAGCCTCTGCGGAGCCGACCACGGCGTGTGCGCGCCGCCCGGCAGCGCCTGCGCGTAGGACACGAACGGCACCGGCACCACGTCGTGGAAGTCGACCCACATCGCGTAGACCCGGTCGAAGTGCGGGCTGGCCGGGTCGGTGTCGATGGTGATCCACTGCTTGTCCGGCCCGTTGCCGATCGAGTCGTAGGTGGCGACGAAGTCCGGGTGCCCGTTCACCGTCGTCTTCCAGTCGGTGGCGGAGGTAGCGCCGTGCGGCCGGACCTGGATGGAGATCGCCTGCGAGGGCTCGGCGGGGTTGGGCTCGCGCGCCGTGCCGACGCTGAAGTCGTGCGAGCCGTCGGCGTCGTAAAAGAACTGGTACGGCAGGTCCAGCGAATAGAAGTCGCCGTAGCTGTCGAACGCACCGACCGGGTCGGTGTTGTCGGTCCAGCCCTCATACCCGGGCATGTGCCCCTGCACCGGCCACGTCTTGCCGCCATCGAAGGACTCGTAGAAACCGAGCAGGTGGTTGTAGCCCTCGGGGCTGACGATCCACTTCGAGGTGCCGATCAGGTGCTTCGGATCGGTCGGGTCGACCCGGATGTCGGACTCCGAGTGGTCCTTGACCAGCATCGGGCCCGCGGCGGGATAGCCGGGGTTGGAACCGGCCTGCGTGGCATACGGCGTGCCGCCGACATCCTCGCCGGTCGTGGCGCCGGGACAGGCGCTCTCGCCGCTGTAGCCGTCGAGCGGGCCGAGGTTGACGGAGTACGGCACTTCGGGGCGATAACAGCTCACTTCGGCAGTGGTCGCCTCGACGCTGCGGACGCCGGCGGTGGCGTAGCTGGCAGCGAACCGGCTGTCGGTCTGAGTGCGGATCTGGATCTGGGCTCGGGCCGCGGCGGAAGAAGTGGCGGTGTGCGCCGGCGCCGCCGCCCAGACCGCCGTGCCGGCAAGGCTCACGGCGGCGAGCAGGGTGGTCGCCTTGCGTCGGAACATCGTCCGCCCTTCCTCAAGAAGGTGCCTTCGAGTAATCGGACCACGCAACTTGAAAAGGCGTCAGAAACGGCTGTGCCGTTACTCTCCCGGTAAAAGGCGACGTCAACTGCCACGGCGCCGACTCCACCGGCGACGCCTCAAGTATCGACAGCGGCGAGGCCGTCCGCACCACCCGGTCGGGTCCGCCTCGGAGCGCAGCGTGGCGCGAACGGGGTCAGCGTGTAGCGCCCGGCGCCGGCCCCCGCGCATCCGCCGAGTCGGCGCGACCCTGGTCTAATCTGATCCATATGGACGAGAATCGAGCGCGCCGCGTCGTCGACGCCCTGCGCGAACGCGGGGTCGACGCCCATGTCGCCAAGGTCAGCGTCTACCAGTTCGGCGTCCGCGTGATGCTGCCCGACGGCCGCCAGGCGGAGTGGGACACCGACAACACGGCCGGCCTGGAAGCCCAGGTCATGCGGAACGGCATTCTCGTCGGCTTCGTCCCGACCATCGAGGGCTCCGAGGACTTCGACGAGCAGCAGACCATCGACGCGATCCTGC
Source organism: Catenulisporales bacterium (assembly GCA_019510485.1). Lineage (GTDB taxonomy): Bacteria > Actinomycetota > Actinomycetes > Streptomycetales > Catenulisporaceae > Catenulispora. The sequence continues at coordinate 2,908 of JAEKKI010000221.1, read as the reverse complement.
TCACCGACTACGACAAGCCCATAGCCACCCGCCGCGCCGCGCCGCCGCCGTCCCAGCCGCCGCTGCCCCGGGAGGGCGGGGTGTTCCGCCGGTTCCTCGGCGGATTCCGCGAACGCTGAGCGGCCTGTTCCGACCGACCTCACGTAAGGCAGACACCTGACATGCCCCGCACCATCGCCACCAACACCCCCGTCGACCTCGCCGCCCTGCTGGACTTCGTCCGCCCCCGGCACCACGCCCTGCTGATCACCCGGCGCGCCGACGGCTCCCCGCAGGCCTCGCCGCTGACCTGCGGCGTCGACGACTCCGGCCGCCTGGTCATCTCCACCTACCCGGAGCGGGCCAAGACCGCCAACGCCCGCCGCGACCCGTCGGTCAGCGTCGTCGTCCTCTCCGACGAGTGGAACGGCCCCTGGGTGCAGATCGACGGCGACGCGGAGGTCCTGGACCTTCCGGAGTCCGTCGAGCCGCTCGTGGAGTACTACCGCAACATCTCCGGCGAGCACCCGGACTGGGAGGAGTACCGCGAGGCCATGGTGAAGCAGGGCAAGTCGATCATCCGGATCACGCCGCGCCGGTGGGGGCCGGTCGCCACCGGCGGGTTCCCGGCGCGGCTCGCGGATTGATCAGTCGCCGGTCGCACCCCAGAAACCGATGGATGTGACACTTCCTTGGGGGTCGTACAAGGCAATGCAGGAACCCCCGTTCCACCGGTCCGGTGTGTGCTGGCCGAGGTCTACCCGCTCGAAGTCTTTGCCGCATGGTCTCGCGATGCCGAACAACGCGACGGCCTCCATCTCATTCAACGGCTGGATGTCGCCACGCGGACCCGCCGTCCTCGCGTCCAGAATCGAGTGGGTACCGGAGGTGACGACGTCGACCAGGATGTCGAATTCCGGGCTCTCGAAATCCGGTTCGTCGGTGAACATCGCGTCCAGCTCAGCGAGCGTCGCCGGACGAGGTACCGAGTCGAACCAGAAATAGTCGTTCTCATCGAACACTCGGCGTCGCAACGCGTCCAGAGTTGTCTGCAGATCGGTGTCAAAGGGTTGTATGTAATGCCATCCAGAAGCTCCCATGCCGGTACTTTGGCATGCGGCTCTGACAGGTGTGACGGCCACGGATCCACTCACCGGGTGTCTGTGCGCTGAGAACTCGGCAACGGCCTGGCTCAGGGCCGCATCACGGTTCACAGCTCGTGCAGCGCCGGAATCAGCGTCTTCTCGGCCCAGTCCAGGAACGGCCCCTGCGCGTCACCGCCGACCTGCACCAGCGCGACCTCCGTGAAACCCGCCTCCGCGAACGGCCGCACCGCGGCGACGAAGTCCTCGACGTCGTCCCCGCAGGGAATCGATTGCGCGACGTCCTCCGGACGCACGAACCGGCTGGCCGCGGCGAACCCGGCCGTACCCGGCAGTTCGGAGTTCACCTTCCACCCGCCGCCGAACCAGCCGAACTGCTCGTGCGCGCGGGCCACGGCGCGGTCCCGGTCGGCGTCGTAGCACACCGGGATCTGGCCGACCTTCGGCTTCCCCCGGCCGCCGCCGGCCTCGAACATCGACACCAGCTCCGCCTTGGGCTCCACCGCGATCATCACGTCGGCCAGCCGCCCGGCCGCCTCGCACGACCGGCGCCCGGAGACGGCCAGCCCGATCGGCGGCGGGCTGTCCGGACGGTCCCAGAGCTTGGCGGCCTCGACCTGGAAGTGCGCGCCGTGGCGGGTCACGTAGCCGCCGTCGAACAGGGCCCTGATGATCTCCACCGCCTCGGTCAGCATCTCCCGGCGCACGCTCGCCGCCGGCCAGCCGCGCCCCACCACGTGCTCGTTCAGGTTCTCCCCGGAGCCCAGGCCCAGGCGGAAGCGTCCCTCGGACAACAACTGCACCGTGGCCGCCTTCTGCGCCACGACCACCGGGTGGTAGCGGAAGGTCGGGCAGGTCACGTAGGTCATCAGCGGAATCCGCGAGGTCGCCTGCGCGGCGGCGCCCAGCACACTCCACACGTAGGGGGCGTGCCCCTGCGCGTCCAGCCAGGGGAAGTAGTGGTCGGACGCGACGGAGAAGTCGAAACCCGCCTGCTCGGCCCGCACCACGTCCTCGACCAGCTGCCGGGGGCCCGCCTGTTCGGTCATCATCGTGTAGCCGATCTGGATCATGAGGTGGTCGGTGCCCCGAAATGTCCGAACGAAACGGCGGGTCTCACGTCGACGTGGTTCCGGTCCCGGTTCCGGTGACGCCGCCGGTGCGGACGATCCCTTGCGCCGGGAGCGTGCCCACGGAGCATCAGCGGCGTCGAAGAACGTCGCCGGGACAGTGCGCTGACAAGGCGCCGACCGGCGCAAAGACGGAAGATTCAGGTCTGTGCGCCGGAAGGCGAAGGTTTTCCAACCCGGTCCGGAACGGACGTCAGCACCCGATCCGGCTCGAGCTCAGGACCACGTCGTCGAACCACAGCGTGTCGTCGCCGTTGCTGTAGTTCTCCCAGCCGAGCTTCAGATCGGTGAGCTGCGGGCGCCAGGACGACCCGGAGCCGCCCAGCCACTGGTCGTCGATGTCCGAGGTCGGCACGCCGTCCTCGGTCAGGCCCGGGACCTGGGTGCCGTTGTACCAGGTGTGGATCTGGCCGTTCGCGCCGCTCACCGAGAACTCGACGCACTCCCAGGCGCCGGTCGGCACCGTGATGCTCTGCGCGACGCCGGCCGGGCTCTGGTCCGGCAGCGTGGCGTCGTCGGACTGGCGGTTCCAGACCAGGGCGCCGTTCTGGGCGCCGAGGCGCAGGTCGGTGTTGTTGTGCGCCGGGTCCTTCATCGCGAGGAAGGTCGTGTGGTTGATCGGCAGCGGTGCGGTGTGCTTCATCCAGAAGCGTACGTACCAGGTCGGCGCGGCGGCGGCCATGTCCGTGGTGTCGC
>JAEKKI010000033.1 GCA_019510485.1 Catenulisporales bacterium | reverse complement strand
TCACGAACTGGTCGGACATGGCCTCGACCCAGCAGATCGGGATGAACTCGGGCACGGTGGCCCCGACGCTGTTCTACTTCGCGCCGAAGAACATCTGGGTGCTGGCCTACCAGTGGGGTCAGTGGCCGTTCATCTACCGGACGTCGAGTGACCCGACCAACCCCAACGGCTGGTCCTCGCCGCAGCCGCTGTTCACCGGCAGCATCCCGAACTCCGGCACCGGTCCGATCGACCAGACCCTGATCGGCGACGGCCAGAACATGTACCTGTTCTTCGCCGGCGACAACGGCAGCATCTACCGGGCCAGCATGCCGATCGGGAACTTCCCGAGCAGCTTCGGCTCCAACTACACCACCGTGATGAGCGACTCCACGCCCAACCTGTTCGAGGCCGTCGAGGTCTACAAGGTGCAGGGCCAGAACCAGTACCTGATGATCGTCGAGGCGGAGGGCGCGAACGGGCGCTACTTCCGCTCCTTCACCGCCAACAGCCTCAGCGGTTCGTGGACTCCGAACGCCGCCAGCGAGGGCAACCCCTTCGCCGGCAAGGCCAACAGCGGCGCTTCCTGGACCAACGACATCAGCCACGGCGACCTGGTCCGCAACAACCCCGACCAGACCATGACCGTCGACCCCTGCAACCTGCAGCTCCTCTACCAGGGCAAGAACCCCTCGGCCGGCGGTCCCTACGACCAGCTGCCGTGGCGGCCGGGCCTGCTGACGCTGCAGCGCTGACCGGCTCCGCCTGACGGACAACTGAAAACGCACGCCGGAGGGACCCCAGCCGCACGCCGGCTGGGGTCCCTCTTCGCGGTCGCGGGGTGGTGCCGGATCCACGGAACCGATGGCGGATTTGCGACGTTCCCTGGCGGTGAAACGCTGTTGAATACATGTTCTGTCATACAGTGGCCAGGCCGGTGGTCGACACCGGCCAGGGGAAGGGGGCGCGCGAGGCTCGCGCGCATTACCGAAGGGGACATCACCGTGCTGTCGAATTATGGGGTGACGGGACGCACCGGCCGACAGGCCGCCATCGTACTGGGCACCATCGGCCTGGGCTTGGCCGCCGCACTGCCGGCGAACGCGAGCACGAACACCGCGCAGACGACATCCCACCTCTTGGGATTCAGCGTGCAGTCATACTCGACCTACGACCGCGTCATCCTCACCGTGAGCAGCGTCCCGGGCTACACCGTGACGCCCACCGACGTCCTGACTCGCAACAGCTCGGGCAAGGACATCACGCTGCCCAACTCGAACACCTACCTCGACGTCGAGCTGAACCCGGCCGACACGATCGGCTTCACCGGCCCGACCGAGGTGACGACCGGCTTCCCGGAGGTGGCGGCGGTGGCCGAGGTGAGCTCCTACGAGGGCTACACGCAGGTCGGCATCGGCCTGAGCCACGCCTCCAGCTATACGGTCACCGTGCTCAGCCCGACCCAGCTGGCGATCGACGTCGCCCACTAGCGGCCGATCCGCCCGCCTGACGCGCGGCTCCGCCGCCGGGGCCAGGTGTACCCGCCGGCGGCGGAGCCGTCACTCGGCACCAAGCATCAAGGTGACCACAACCCGAGTATGTTTACTGCTTTACTATCGATGACCCAACCACGCCATCAGGAAGGTCATTCCTTGGACACCAACGGCGAGGGAGCGAGCCGGATGCCGAGTTTCGGCCGGCCGCGACAGAGCCCCGATACCGATACCCACCGCCGGCTCCGCACCGGACGCCGGCTCACCGCCGTCCTGGGCGCGGCGATCCTGCTCGGCGGAGTCGGGACCGGCATGGCGATGGCCGGCCCGTCCGCATCACCCCGGACCGACGCACCGGTTCCCACCCTGAACTGGTCCGACTGCGGCGGCGGCTTCGAATGCTCCGATGCCGCCGTGCCGTTGGACTACCGCGACCCGCAGGGCCGCACCATCACCCTGCACATGATCCGCCACCCGGCTGCGGATCCGGCCCACCGGATCGGCACCTTCTGGATGGAGCCCGGCGGCCCGGGCAGCAGCGGCCTGAACTTCGCCCGCAACAACTGGGCGGACCTGCCCAGCGCGCTGCGCGACCGGTTCGACGTCGTCAGCTTCGATCCCCGGGGCATCGGGACCAGTTCCCAGGTCGAGTGCTACAGCGACGACCAGTACAACGCCGCGGTCGCCGCGACCAAGGGGGTCCCCGGGCCGGACGCCTTCGACACGGCCGTCAAGGTGGCCGCGGACTTCGACCAGAACTGTGTGGCCAAGCTCGGCGACACCGCCGGCCTGTTCGGCACGCAGTACGTCGCCCGCGACATCGATCTGCTCCGCCAGGCCCTGGGCGAGCAGCAGCTCACGTTCTACGGCAGGTCGTTCGGCACCTACGTCGGCACCGTCTACGCCAGCATGTTCCCCCAGCGGGTGCGCGCCATGGCGCTGGACGGCGCCTACGACCCGAACCGCTATGCGAACCGCCCCTACTCCTACGACTTCCCGCAGTTCCTCGCGCTGGACGCGGCGATGAACGACTTCCTCACCTGGTGCGCCCAGAACCAGACGCAGTGCGGCTTCGGCGACGGCGACCCCAAGGCGGCGTTCACCGCCCTCAAGGCCGACCTGGACGCCAACCCCGTCCAGCTCCCCAACGGCGGAAAGGCGAACGGCTTCACCCTGGCCTACCGCCTGCTGTTCAACATGGACGAGGGCAAGGTCATCTGGCCGGCCTTCGGCCAGGCGCTGCACCAGGCGCAGCAGCACGACCCCAGCTCCTTCCTGCTCCGGCCGCCGTCCGCCGCCAGCTACGACCAGCTCAACCCCAACACGGTGGTCTCGTGCAACGACCGGGTATTCCCGACCAGCATGACCGAGCTGAAGTGGCACGTCACGGCCGGCGCCGCCGCGGCCCCGCTGCTCGGCCCGCCGTGGGCCTACGCGCCTCCGATGTACGACCACAACAGCGCACCGGCGTGCGTCCAGTGGCCGGTCGAGCGGGTCAGCCGCTACAGCGGTTCCTACCGGGCGGCAGGCTCCGCGCCGATCCTGGTCATCGGGACCACGCATGACCCGGACACGCCCTATCTGGACGCTGTCGCACTGTCCGGGACGTTCGCCAATGCCAGGCTGCTGACGTTCGACGCCGAGGGGCACACCGCTTTCGGCAGGAGTGCGTGCGTGACCGATGCGACCGCCGGCTATCTGGCCGATCTGACGCTTCCGAAGCCGGGCACGGTGTGCTCGGACGAGGTTCAGCCGGCCGCGGTGCCGTCGGTGTCGGCGTCGGCGGTCACCGGATCCGGCTCGCAATACAGCGAGCTGCGTGACGGGGCCAGGGACGACTATGAACTGATCCGTCCTGCGCGCTGACACTCACTGATCACTACCGACCCGGCCGGTTCGCGAAGCTTGATCGTTCGCGAACCGGCCTTCGGTGGCTTTTGCGGGAGCTGCGCGGTTCGATCCGCCTCACCGGATCTCGACCTGAGCGGCCAGCGCGGCGGCCTCGGCCAGATCCGGCTGTGCCGCCGTGCCGCCGGCCGCCCGCGTGGACAGCGAGCCGCAGGCGCAGCCCAGCGCCAACGCGTGGGCGAGGTCGCCGGTGGCGAGATAGCCGGCGAGGAAGCCGGCATCGAAGCTGTCGCCGGCCCCCACGGTGTCGACCGGGGCCAGCTCGGGGCCGCGGGCGGTGAGGGATTTCTCGCCGTCGTGAGCGGTGGCGCCTTTGCCGCCCTGCTTGATGACCGTTAGGCGGGCTCTGACGTTGAGGGCGCGGGCTTCGGACTCGTTGGGCAGCAGGACGTCGCAGGCCTCGACGAGGCCGGCGGCCAGCTGCCAGGTCTCGGCGGGGTCGTGGTTGGTGTCCAGGGAGGTGGTGGTGCCGGTGGCCCGCGCTGTGCGGAAGAGCGAGGGGAGCGCGGCGGCCAAGCGTGGCTGCAGGAAGTAGGACGCCGCGTGCAGGTGCCGGGCGGCGACGTCCGGCAGGTGTTCCGGGCCGAAGTGCGGCAGGCAGCCGGGAGCGGTGAGGATGGCCCGGTCGGCGGCGGCGCCGCCGGTGGTGAGGCAGACGGTGAGGGCGGTCGGGAGGGTTTCGTGACGGACACAGGCGGTGACGTCGACGCCCGCGGCGGTGAGCGCGTCGAGGACGAAGTCGCCCGCGGCGTCCCGGCCGACCATGGCGGCCAGGGCGGTGGACAGGCCCAGGCGGGCCGCGCCGTGCGCGACGATCGCCGCCGATCCGCCGAGAGCCAGGGCGCCGGACGCGACGAGGGTCTCGGCTTGGCCGTAGGGCGGGACCGCGGGCGCCCCGTTCAGTAGGACGTCGGGGTTCGCGTCGCCGACGACAAGGAGGTCGAAGGACTTCATCGCGGGTGCCCTCCAGAGGCGTTCCCGCCAAAAGCGTTCCCGCCAGCTGAGTTCCCCACAGCCAGCGGCGTTCGCAGCGCCGCCGGCAACGCATCGCCGTGCGCCAGCACCATGGCGTCGCAGAGCTCCCAGATCTGGTCCACCGTCAGCACCGCCGAGGTGGCCGGGTCGGACATCGCCGCGTGCCGGACGTGCCGCGGATCCCCCTCGACCGCGGCCGCGACCACGAGTTCGACCACGTTCAGGAAGTGCCGGTTCTGGGCGGCCAGTTGCGGGGGCAGCGCGCCGACGTAGTGCGGATGCACGCCCTGCCGGTCCAGCGTCGCCGGCACCTCGACCGCAGCGCCGGACGGCAGGTTGGTGATCAGGCCGGTGTTGGCCGTCGTCACCTGGATCGTCCGGCGGGTGTCGGTCGCGAGGCTGTGGATCACCTGGGGGGCGTATTCGGCGGCGTCGGATTCCCAACCGGACTCCCCGTCCTCGCCGCTCTCGACCGCCTTGCGCATCGCCGCATAGGCGGCGAGGTTGTCGGCGCTGATCCCGACGTAGTCGCCGATCGGGATGCGCAGGCGCTCGATCTCGCTGTCGTGGCCGAGATACCAGGGCACGTATTCCGAGGAGTGCTCGCTGGTCTCGGTCGGGTAGTAACCGAGCCTGCGGTACATATCGACGCGGACCCGCCGCGCCAGGGCGGCGTCGGCGGCGATCGCCGCGTCCAGCGCCGGATACAGGTCGCGGCCGCGGTGCAGCCAGCGCAGGATCCACGCCTGGTGGTTCACCCCGGCGGACAGGAAGTCGACCTCCTCGAACGGCACGCCGACGATCTCGCACAGTCCGCGTACCGTCCAGTACACCGAATGGCACAGGCCCGCCGTCTTCAGCCAGGGCGCGACGGCGGCGAGGTACTGGATGTTCATCGCCATTGGATTCGTGTAATTGAGCAGCCACGCGTCGGGACAGACCTCTGCGATGTCCGCCGCCAGCGCGTCCAGCACCGGGAACGTCCGCAGCGCGCGGAAGATCCCGCCGATGCCGAGCGTGTCGCCGATGGTCTGCCGCAGGCCGGCGGCGGCCGGGATCTCGAAGTCGGTCACGGTCGCGCGGTGTCCCCCGACCGCGACCATGTTGACCACCACGTCGGCGCCGGCCAGCGTCGCACGGCGGTCCGGGCTCGCGGTGACGCGCGGCGACGCGCCGTGCGCGGCGGCCGTGCGGCGGGCCAGCGCCTCGGCGACCGCGAGCCGCTCGGGATCGATGTCGTGCAGGGCGATGGCGACACCGGCGAGTTCCGGGAACGCCAGGATGTCGTGCAGCAGCTGGCGGGTGAAGACCACTGAGCCGGCTCCGACGAACGCGATGCGGATCATCGTGCGGTGCCCTTCGATGTGTCCGTCAGGGGCTGTGCGTCCAGGATCACCGAACGCGTCAGATGGCGGGGATGGTCGGGATCGAGCCCTTCGCGGTCGGCGAGCGCCAACGCCAGGCGCTGCGCCTGGATCAACGACGCCAGCGGGTCGACGTCCTGGGAGATCCACAGCCCGCCGGTGGCGGCGACCTGCTCGGCCAGCCCCTCCGGGCCGGATCCGAACATCCAGACCGCCGAGCGCGCGTCGGTCACGGCGATCGGCCCGTGCCGGTACTCCATCGCCGGATACGACTCCGACCAGCTCAACGACGCCTCCCGCAGCTTCAGCGCCGCCTCGTTGGCCAGGCCGACGGTCCAGCCGGCGCCCAGGAACGTGAACTGCGTCCGCTCCACGACGCCGTCGGGCAGCGGCGCGACGACGGCGTCCTGCGCGTCGGCGATCGCCGCCGTCAGATCCTCGCCGAGATGCGCGCGCAGCAGGGCCAGCGTCGTCGTCGCGAACCGCGTCTGCACCACGGACTTCTCATCCGCGAACGGCATCAGCACGGCCTGGTGCGCCAGCCCCGCGGCCGGGGCGTCGGGATCGCCGGTGACGACGGTCGTGGGCAGCGTCGTCCGCTTGAGCAGCTCCACGACCTCGGTCGTGGTGCCGGAGCGGGTCAGGGCCAGAACCCTGTCGTAGATGCGTCCGACGGGCATCTCCGAAGCCGGGAACGCGTCCGTCTCGCCGTGTCCGGACGCCTCGCGCAGCGCCGCGTACGCCTGCGCGACGTACAGCGACGTGCCGCACCCGACCACGGCGATCCGCTCGCCGGGCTCGGGGAGCCCGGTCACCGCCGAGGCGAGCTCGCCGGCCCGTCGCCAGCACGCCGGCTGGCCGGCCAGCTCCTCGTGGACGTGGGTGTTTCGGGCATGGGTTGGCATATGACTCCGTTCAGGGGGCTGTCACCTGCGGCGATCCGCGGGACAGTGATGGGACGGTGGTGACCTCCGGCGCTGCCTGGAGCGCTATGGCGCGCGCATGCCCTTAGCCCTTCAGGCCGCTGAAACTCATGGTCTGGACGAACTGCCGCTGGGCGAACAGGAACGCCAGGACGAGCGGCGCGGTGGCGACGACGTTGCAGGCCATCAACTCCTGCCAGTCGACGTGGTGCGCGCCCTGGAAATTGAGCAGACCGAGCTGGATCGTGAACGACTTCGGGTTGTTGATGGCGATCAGCGGCCACAGCAGGTCGTTCCACGAGTTCAGCAGCGTGAACACGGCCAGCGTCGCCAGCGCCGGACGGGCCAGCGGCAGCACGATGCGGACCAGCACGCCCAGGGTGCTCAAGCCGTCGATCCGGCCGGCCTCCTCCAGTTCCCTCGGCAGGGACAGGAAGAACTGCCGCATCAGGAACACGCCGAACGCCGACGTCAAGAACGGCACGAACGCCGCGCCCAGGGTGTTGATCAGCCCGAGCTTGGAGAACATGAAGTAGGTCGGGATCATCAGCATCTGGGTCGGGATCATGATGGTCGCCAGCAGCGTGACGAAGCCGACCGTGCGGCCCCGGAACGACAGGCGCGCGTAGGCGTAGCCGCCGAGCGAGCACAGCACCAGGTGGCTGAGGATCGCGACGCCGGAGACGATCGCCGAGTTCAGCATCCAGCGGGCCACCGGCGCGTCGCGGAACAGCCGGAAATAGCCGCCGATGTGGAGCGCGGAGGGGAAGAACCTCGGCGGGAAGCGGTTGATGTCGCCGTTGGCCGTGAACGACGTCAGCACCATCTGGGCCAGCGGCAGCAGGAACAGCAGCGCCATCGGGGCCAGAAGGAGATGCCAGCGGCTGAAGCGCGGGGAGCGTCTCATCAGAAGGCCCCGACCTTGCCGCGCTTGGAATAGGCGAGCATCCCGAGCGTGATGATCAGCGTCGCGGCGAACAGCGTGTAGGCGGCCGCCGAGCCGTAGCCGTAGCGGGACAGGCGGAACGCCTGGTTGTAGATGAAGTAGACGACGGTCTGGCTCGCCCCGAGCGGGCCGCCGTGCGTCGTGGTCAGCACCAGCTCGAAGATCTGCAGGACCGAGATGGTCTCCCAGACGCCGACGAACACGGTCACCGGCGCCAGGGTCGGGATGACCACGTGGCGGAACTGCTGCCAGCGGGTGGCCCCGTCCATCCGCGCCGCCTCCAGCACGTCCTTCGGCACGTCCTGCAGGGCGGCGAGGTACACGATGACCGAGAACGCGAGGTCGCTCCACAGGTAGATCAGGGCTATGACCCACATGACCTGGTGCGGGTCGGCCAGGAAGCCCTGCCGGGGCAGGTGCAGCGCGCGCAGGACGTTGTCCGCGAGGCCGAACTGCGGGTCGAAGACGAAGTTCGCCAGGACCCCGGTCGCGGCGGCCGAGACCACCATGGGGACGAACAGCGCGGTGCGGTAGAACGCGATGAACCGGATCCGGCGGTTGAGCGCGGTGGCGATCAGCATCCCCAGCACCAGGACGACCGGGACATAGAGCAGGGTGAACAGCACCGTGTGATCCACCGCGGAGCGGAAGTCAGGGTCCTGAACCATGGTCCGGTAGTTGTCCCAGCCGATCTGGCGCGGCGCGGCGATGCCGTTCCAGTGCTCGCGGGAGATCAGGAACGCCCAGCCGGCCGGGAACAGGGTCAGGCCGATGACGACCCCGGTGGCCGGGCCGGCGAACGACCAGCCGGTGAGATCGGCCGCCCACCGCCGCCGCCGGCGCGCGCGGCTGTGGTCGAGGGCCTGCCGCCGGCCGGCGGCCCGGCCGCGGGCCCGCTGGTGGTCGGAGATCAGGATGCCGTTCCGCATGCGCTCAGTCGCCTTGGGCCAGGGCCACGTCGGCGGCCTTGGCCGCGTCGTCCAGGGCCTGTTTCGGGTCGCCGTGGCCTTGCAGCACCTGGGCGACGGCCTTGCCGACGGCTTGCGAGAGCCCGTCGTAGCCGGGGACGGTCGGCCGCTGGACGGTGGCGTTCTGCAGGTTGTCGAACAGCACCTGCGCTCCCGGGTACTGCTTGGCGTAGTCCTGGAACTCGGGGCTGGACACCTCGCTGCTGCGTAGCGGGAGGTTGCCGGTCGCGAGGTTGAACTGCGGGTCGGTGGCCGAGGACGTCAGCCACTCGGCGAACTGGTAGGACCAGTACGCGCGATCCTCGTCGTGGTGGTCGTAGAGCGTCCACACGTCCGGACCGGAGATCGTCTGGTGGTTCTTGCCGTCGAAGGCCGGGAGGTCGACGACCCCGTAGTCCAGGCCGGCCGCGACGTTGTCCGACAGCTGCCAGGGGCCGCTCATGATCATGCCGATCAGCCCGGACTTGAAGAGATCGGCGTATTTCTGGTCGTCCTGGGAGAGGTATACGGACTTGTCGGTGACGGCCAGCTGCCGCAGATAGGTCAGGGCCGCGACGCCGGCCTCGGAGTTGAACGCGGCCTTCTTGTTGTCCGGGGTCAGGACGCTGCCACCCTTCTGCCACAGTAGCGGCCACAGATGCCAGGTGGTGTCCTCGGACCCGGAGACCGAGTAGGCCGTGCCGAAGACGTTCTTCGACGGGTCGGTCAGCTTCTTGGCGGCGGCCCGGAAGTCGTCCCACGTCCACGCGCCGGCCGGCGCGGGCAGTCCGGCGGCCTGGAAGAGCTTCTTGTTGTACATCACGGCGATGTTGTCCACGACCGCCGGGAAGCCGATGACGTGGCCGTTGGGCGCCGCGGTCTGGCGCGCGGCCGGCGGGAACTCCGCCCACTTCACCGCGGGGTCCTTGACCTTGTCGGTGATGTCGAGCGTGCGCCCGGACAGCTGCATCTGGGTGGTCCAGCTGCCGAAGTTGTAGGAGATGTCCGGGTAGCCGCCGCCGGCGAACGCGGCGGTCAGCTTGGGCAGCAGATCGTCGGTGGTCGGCGCGCCGGGGGAGATGTCGATCGTGACGTTCGGGTGCGCCTGGTGGAACTTCGCCGCGAGGCTTTCGAGGAGCTTCTCCGGGGCGATCTCCTGGCCGGTCCAGATCGTGATCGTCGTCGCCTTCGTCGTGTCCAGCGGGCCGGCGGCCGGGGAGGCGGACGACGAGCAGGCGGCCGTGGAGACGGTCAGGGCGGCGGCCGTCGCGGAGGCGAGCGCGGCAAGACGGAATCGGGCCGCTGGCGCCGATCTTGGTGTCATGGCAGAGCCTTCCGGGCGTGAGGACGTCGGGGTGGTGGGGGACATTCAACGTCCGCGGCGGCGGGAAAGCCTAGGATCCTGCGCGAAACGCGCAACGAGGATGCGCGTTTCTTTACACCGGATGCTTGGCCTCGCGCCGGAAGGCTCGCTAGCATCTCGAACACGTCGCAGCCGTCAGAGCTCGACGTCAGAGGTACGCCCATCCGGTATGCGGCCGTCCGCGGCCCGAGCCCGGACTGAGTCGCCAGGGGCCTCGCGGGGCCGCCGAGGCGGGGTCGTGCCCACGGCACGCGGAGTCGATGTCATGACCTCCCCCACCGCAGCCCCGATCCGCCGCTCAGAGCGGGTCTCCGTCATCCTGGACCGGCTCGCCGACGGCGGTACGGTCGACGTCGGCGAGGTCGCCGCCGAGCTGGGCGTCTCGCCGGCCACGATCCGCCGCGACCTGGCCCTGCTGGACGAGCAGAACCTGCTGACCCGCACGCACGGCGGCGCCGTGGCCCGGGATGTCGCCTACGAGCTGCCGGTCCGGTACCGCGACAGCCAGAGCCGCGCGCAGAAGCAGGCCATCGCGCGCGCCGCCCTGCGCACACTGCCCTGCGGGCCCTACGTCGTGGCGGTGAACGGCGGGACCACGACCAGCGAGGTCGCGCGGCTGCTCGCCTCGCGCACCGAGCTGACCGTCGTGACCAACGCGCTGAACATCGCCTCGGTGCTCGTCAACCGGCCGCGGGTGAAGCTGGTCGTCACCGGCGGCGTGGCGCGCTCGAACTCCTACGAGCTCGTCGGCCCTTGGGCCGAGGGGACGGTCGGCCGGATCAACATCGGCACCGCCTTCATCGGGATCGACGGGATCAGCGCCTCGGGCGGCCTGTCGACGCACGACGAGGTCGAGGCGCACATCAACGCCGTGATGATCCGGCGGGCGGGGCGGGTCGTGGTGGTCGCCGACGGGTCGAAGGTCGGCCGGAGCCTGCTGGCGCACGTGTCGGCGGTGTCGGCGATCGACGAACTGGTGACGGACGCGAGCGCCGACCGGCGGGAGCTGGCCGCGATCGCCGCCCACGGGGTGAAGGTGACGCTCGCGGACGCCGCGGGGCGCTGAGGGCCGGTGGCGGTCGATCGGGCCGCCACCAGCGAACTCGACACCCTCAGACTCTCAGAACCCTTAGCACCCTCAGCAGTTCGTGGCGAAGGAGCTGTCCGCGTCCAGACCGGTCGCGGAGCGGTAGGCGGTCCAGCCGGTGTACGTGGTCCCCCGCCACCCCCACCGCGCGGTCGCTCGCGTCCCGTCGGCGACCGAGTAGGCGTTGCCGTCGACGACGTCGTTCTTGCCCGAGTCCGAGCGCGCCACCGTGCCGAGCAGCAGGGTTCCGCCGCCGGCGGCGCAGATCGCGTTGCCGGTGATCTGGTTGTCGTGCTCGTGGTACTGCACGAGGAACTCCGGCGATCCGTCGTGGTCGGTGTTGTCGTCCTGAAGGCGGTTGCCGGTGAAGCTGTTGGCGAACGAGGCGCCGGTCTGGACGCCGCCGCAGTCCGCTGCCCCGTCGCAGTAGCCGCCGGTCGTGATGCCGACGTAGCGGCTCAGCCGGACGTCGTTGCCCCGGACGGTGACGTGGTCCGCCATGCCCTTCGGGTTCTCCGCCGCGACCTCGATGCCGATGTCGTCCCGGACGAGCGTGTTCCCGGCGACGTCGATGTGGGTGCCGCCGTCGACGTAGACGCCGTCCGCGCAGTTGCAGTAGCTCCCGTCGGAGTAGTAGGCCGGATTGCCCTGGGAGAGGATGCGCTCCACCCGATTTCCGCTGATGACGCCGTTGCGTGCGCGGTTGAGGTCGGTGTACCGGTAGGCGGCCGGAAGCGTGGGCTCGTATCCGATGGCGTCGATGCCGATGTTGTTGTCGTCGTGGACGTCGTTGCCGGTGATCCGCCAGCCGTCCACGTTGCCGTTGACCACCACCGATTCGCTCGCGCCGAGGGTGAGGTGGTCGACCTCGTTGCCGTCGATCGCCAGATCGCGGACCGCGGCGGCCGCCGAGTCGCCGTAGACCGCGATGCCGTGGGCGTTCATGTCCATACTGCCCGGGGTCGCGTTGAAGTTGCCCAGGTCGTGGACGCGGTTGCCGCTGATCCGGACGGTGGTGTCCGAGCCGTGGACGTAGACGCCGATCGGCATCGCCGCGATGTCGGAGGTCCGGTAGCCGGTGATGTCCAGGCCCTGGACCGTGACGCGGGTGCTGCCGGCGATGGCGACCATGGCCGAGCGTCCGGCCGGCACGGCCAGCCGGCTGCCGTCGAGGACGGCGTGTTCGCCGGCCGCGGCGGCGACGGTCACGCCGGTGACGCCCTGGAGCACGACGCGCTGTGCGTAGACGCCGGCGCGCAGGAGGACGGTGCCGCCGGCGTGGACTGTGTCGACAGCGTGCTGGACGGTCGCGAACGGTGCGGAAGCGGTGCCAGGGTTCTGATCCGAGCCGTTCGGGGCGACGTAAACCGTCGGCGAGCCGGCGGCGGTGGCTTCGGCGCTGGGCGAGACGACGCCCAGCATGACGGCGGCGGCGACCGCGGCGGTCACGACCGTGCGCCTGGGGGACTGTTTCATCGTGTCCTCCGCGATGGGGATGGTGAGAGGCCGTCAACACTCTGTTTCGCCGCCGAGAACCGTCAAGCAGATCGGGCCCGGTGCGGCGAATCGCTCAAACGAGATGAGCGGGTGGGGAGAACGCCTCGACGGCGCCCGCGGACTGCGACTAGAGAGAGCGCGTGGGGACTTGGACAGTCCCGACAAGTTTCCGATCAGCCACCTGATCCCGATGGAGGCATCCAGTGTTCACTCCGTTCTCTGCGATCTCTTCCCGCCTCATCCGAAGACTCGCCGCCGGCGCGGCGGTCGCGCTCGCGGCCACGGCCGCCGGAGTCACCAGCGCCTCGGCGGCCCCGTCGGCGCCGGCGCCGGTCTCCTGTCCCGGCTGCTGGCACCCGCCGCTGCGGACCAGCTGGAACTGGGTCCTGTCGTCCGTTCCGAAGGCCCCCTTCCGCACGGTCTCGATGTACGACGTCGACGGCTTCAACGCCACCTCGGCCGACGTCGCCGCGCTGCACGCGTCCGGCATCAAGGCCGTCTGCTACCTCTCGGCCGGCACCTACGAGAACTGGCGCCCCGACGCCTCGCAGTTCCCCGGCTCCATCGTCGGCAGCCAGAACGGCTGGCCGGGCGAGAAGTGGCTCGACATCCGCGACGTCCAGAAGTCCGGCAGCGCATTGCGCCGGATCATGGACACGCGCCTGGACATGTGCAAGCAGAAGGGCTTCGACATGGTCGAGCTCGACAACGTCGACGGCTACAGCAACAGCACCGGCTTCCCTCTGCACGACGACGACCAGATCTACTTCAACGCGACGCTCGCCAACGACTCGCACAGCCGGGGCCTGAGCGTCCTGCAGAAGAACGACAACGAGCAGATCCCCGCTCTGCTCCGCTACTTCGACGGCGCCCTCAACGAACAGTGCAACCAGTACAAGGAATGCACGACGGCGCAGAACGGCTCCTACGGCCTGGACCAGTACGTCGCGGCCGGCAAGCCGGTGTTCCAGGCCGAGTACAAGCTGACGACGTCGCAGTTCTGCAGCAAGGACAACGCCGGCAACTTCAACGGCGTCCGGTTCGACATCGACCTCACCGACAAGACGTTCCAGCCGTGCCGGTGAAGCTCACGCGCAGCTGAGCACGGGAGGGCACGGCGGGCGGGGCGGGTGCCTTGCCCGCCGTCGCTTATGCGGGTCCCGGCTCCCGGCGCCGGCTCCTGGCGCGGGTAGTGATTGAAGCAGTCCTTGACGACGTCCTCGGAGCGCTAGGGCTCGTAAACCAGTTCACTGATCGTGCCGGGACTGGACGCCCGCGTCGGGTACAGGACCGTGGCCCGTCCCCGGTGCACCTGGCCCGAGCGGTCCGCGATGGTGAAGGTCACGTCTTCGCCGTACTCGTCGACCCGCCTGCTGGTCACCCTGAGCGACTGGGGCACGCACCGCCCGGACCGGCTGAGCCCGGCGGCGACCTGGACCGGAGCCATCTCCACGAAGTCGCCGTAGTGGATGACCGAGCTGCCGTCCGCCATCCTGGTGGACCAGCCCGGGTCACCGGGTCCGGCCGGGACGTAGCGCAGCGGATGCCGCCAGTCGAAGTAGCGGATCAGCCCTCCGACATCATGGACCTGATAGGCACGCACCGCTTGCTCGACGGCATCCCGCAGCACGGTCTGCGTGGACACCGCCTTGACCGGCACCGCGGCCCCCGGCGTTCCGGGCAGCGCGGCGGCCGCCGCCGGCGCGGTCGGGACGTCGCCGACCAGCGAGGCCGAGCCGTGCGTCGCCGACCAGGCGATCCCCGACCCGCACACGGCGATCGAAGCGACGGCCAGGTACCGGACCCGCCACCGCCCTGGCGGCTTCTCCGCGGGCGGGCCGCACTGCCGCGGAACCCGTCGCGGCGGTTCCGGTAGCCAGCGCCGAAGCAGGCCCGCGGCGCACAGAGCGGCGAGCGGGAACAGGACACACTCATACCGCAGAAAGGACGGGAAGCCGTTGGCCAGCATCAGCGCGTAGGTGCCGAGCGACCCGCCGACGAGCAGCCACGCGTCGACCTCCCGAGCCGTCGTGACCACATAGATCGCGGCGCCGATGGCCAGCATCGTGAGCGGGACGTCGGTGCGCGCCATCATGCCGGCCTCGGCCTTGGTGATCTGCCAGGCCATCGTCGGAAGGTGGGCCAGGGCCGCGGACATCGACCTCTGATGGCTGGCCAGCAGGAACTCGACGGAGATGTCGTAGGGCGCCAGCAGCGTGTTGATGAGCTGGCCGGAGACCGTGACCGTGGAGACGACCGCGGTCGCGATCAGCCAGTCGCGCCGTTGGCCGCGTTCGCCGCGGCGCGCCGGCATCAGGGCCCAGACCAAGCCGGCCGCCACGAGGCCCAGCAGCACCGACGTGGTCTGACGGGTCAGGCACAGTGCGACCGCCAGGACCGCCAGCCATACGTGGTTGTGCCCTTGGATCCGCCTTCGGATCGGCAGGTTGAGGAGCACCAGCGCGACCAGCGCCATGGCCACCGGATCGGTGAGGGCCACGGCGAGGTCGGTGACGGTGATCGACGCGGCGAGCGCCCCGGCGGCGATGAGCGCGGCGGCCGGCCCGTACAGCCGCTGGGTCAGCCGTGCGCAGGCGGCGACGGTGACCAGCGACGACAGCACCGGAACCGCGATCATGCCCAGCCGCGGACCGGTGGCCCAGACGAACGGCACCGAGAGCAGCGGGTAGAGCATCCGCGGCTGCACCATGCGCCAGACCGGGTCGCTCGCGGCGAAGTACCAGGGCGCGGCCGGGAAGCCGGTCACCTTCTGCTGCGTGGCCAGTGCGGACGCGGCGTCGTACCCCATGTCGCGATACGTCATCACCAGGTAATAGCGGCTGTCCGGGAAGAACAGCCGGTCCCACCACACGTGCGCCGCCAGGCCGAGCGCGAGCGGGATGAGGACGACCGCCACGATGAAGGGGTCGATGCCCAGGACGTCACGCCGCGTCGGCAGCCGGAACCGCGTCGAGCCGCGATCCGCGCCGGCCGGATCCGGATCGAGCGCGGCTCCGGCGCCCGTGGTCGGCATCTGCGTCATTTCGCCGCTCTCTCAGGAATCGAACACGAGCTGCGTGATCAGCCCGGTGATCAACGGCCGCAGCGGATACAGCACGGTCGCCCGGCCTGTGTGCTCACGCCCCTTGTGGTCGGCGACCTGGAACACGACGTCCTCGCCGTAGAGGCTGGCGCGCCGCCTCAGGACCTTGAGGGTTTCCGGCTTGACGGTGTTCTGGAGCGACAGTGCCGCACCGAAGCGCATCTGCTGCGGCAGCGTGAAGTCCCCGAAGCGGATGACCGCGGTGCCGTCCGGTGTGCGGTGCGACCAGCCGGGGTCGCTCGGGCGCAGTGGGCGGTAGCGCAGTGGGTGGCGCCAGTCGACGACCATGGCGAGCCAGTTGTAGCCGTTCCGGGACATGATCTCGGCCTGGGACAGTCCGTCCTGCAGGATCAGCTCGGCCGGCTCGCGGTTCGTCGGGAGCACCGCGTGGCCCGATCCGGCCACCGCGGCGGCGGCTGCCGGGCTGGTGCGGACGGCGGCGACCATGGACCGCGAGCCGTGGGTCGCCGACCAGGCGACGATTCCGACGAGGACGGCCAGGCCGGCGCCGGCCAGGCCGCCGATCCGCAGCACCTCGCGGCGGGGCTCCCCGGTCGGCGTGACGGGTGACGGGGCGGGCCCGGCGGGGCGCGGGATCTCCACGACCGGGCCGCCGCGCAGGGCGGCCGGGCCGAACCTGTGCATCAGCGCCCCGAAGACGAGCACCGCGACCGGGGCGAGCACGGATTCGTAGCGCATGCCGGACGGGATGCCGTTGGCGAGGACCAGGACGGCGGTCCCGGCCAGGCCGCCGAGGAACACTCCGACCAACTCGTCCCGGAAGTGGATCATCGCGTAGACGAGCGGCGCCGTCATCAGGACCAGGAGATAGCGGTCGTTGTGCAGCATGTTGACCACTTCGGCCCGGGCCAGGGACCAGGACAGCGACGGCAGGTGCAGCAGCGCGTCACGCAGCGTGGGCTGGTCGCCGGCGTACAGGAACTGCTGGGTCGCGTTGTAGGGGTAGGCCCAGGAGAAGGCCAGTTGTCCGGCGACGGACGCCCCGGTCACCGCCGCGGCGGGGGCGAGCCACTGGTTGCGCACCCGCCGCCTTCCTGTTCCCGTTCCTGTTGCCGCCGGCGGAAACAGGAACGCCCACAGCCATCCGCCGCACACCAGCCCGGCGGCCATCGGGGCGCATTGGCGGGTCATGCAGAGGCCCAGGGCGTACACCGTGAGCCAGACCAGGTCGCGGCCCGACGACCGGCGTCCGAGCGGAAGCCGCAGCAGCATCAGGGCCACCAGGGCGACGGCGAGCGAGTCGGTGATCGCCATGGCCAGCCAGGTGGCGATGCCGGTGGCGGCGAGGGCGCCGGCCGCGGCCAGCGCGGCGAACGGTCCGTACCGGCGCTGCACCAGGCGCGCCGCGGCCAAGACCGCGACCACCATGGCCAGCGCGGGCACCACCGCCATGCCGACCGAGACACCGAACATCCAGACGAAGGGGACTGACAGCAGCGGGTACAGCATGCGCGGCTGCACCATCCGCCAGACCGGATCGGCGCTGGAGAAGTACCACGACTCGGCGGGGGATCCGGTCACCTTCAGCTGCTGTGTCAACGCGTCGGCCGGCGACTCGCCCATGTCGCGCAAGGCCATCGTCACGTAATAGCGGCTGTCCGGCGGATACAGCGCCCCCCACCGGATATGCGACGCGAGGCCGATGACGAGCGGGACGGTGAGGAGCAGCCCGACGACCGCGTCGACGCCGAAGACGTCGCGGCGCAGCCACTCGGGCCGGTCGCGCCTTCTCTCCGGCGGCGCCTCCGCCGGAGTCGATCCGCCCGCTGCCGGGGAATCGGCATCGATATCCATGGACATGGCGTCATGCCTCGCGTTTCTCATTTTCAGCGGGCTTCACGCCGGCTGTCTCGCCGAGGCGATCCGCACGTTCTCGTTGTTGCCCGCCGAGCCGGTGGGGTCGGGCGTCAGTTGTTCGACGTCCTCGTGGTAGTACCAATCCCCGAGGTTGCAGATCACAGCGTTCTCCCGGTACCCGAGGTATCCCTGAAGCGACCAGGTATAGGGGAAGAAGTGGATGTGGAGGTTGAAGCCGTATTTATAGGGGCGCTGTCTCGGGACGACGATGATGACGCGTTCCCGGGCCACCCGGCGCAATTCTCCGATCGCCTGCTGGAGATTCTGGACGTGCTCAAGGGTGTGCGTACACACGACGGTGTCGAAGGACCGGTCCGGGAACGGCAGGGCCTCCACATTCGCGGCGGTGAAGTCCACGTCCGGATAGCGGGCGACAGCGGACTCGTCCAGGACGATGTCGGTGGCGGTCACCTCGTGGGTGCGTGCCATCCGGCCTGCCAGGTAGCCCCGCCCGCACCCGGCCTCGAGCACCGTCGCGCCCCGGAGGTTCTCGAGGATCTTCTCGGCGCAGCGTTCGTTCAGATCCGTCTCCCCTTGCAGCGGGGAGGCGTCGTTGATTTGGCAGTAGACATCGGCGAACTCCGGGTCGCTCAGCGCGAACGCCTGGTTCTTGAAGTCCAGGTAGTGTCGCGCGTTGCGGCCGAGGACGATCCTCATCAGACCACCCATCACCCACTTGGTATCCCTGAGCGCCGGGGGAATCCATTGGTCCAGCACATATTGGGCAGCCAGCGAGAAGGATCGTGGGATGTTCATAAGTGCCAATCGTGTGCTTTCTTCGTTCGAGTGTCGAGATCCAGGCGGACACAGCCCAGCGATCGCGACATCCATGTTCCCACTCCGATCGCATCCACTGGGCCGCGTCGGCTCGGCGTGTCGTGTTGATTCCGCTCAGGAATCCCCGCGATATGCCTTTGGGATTATCGGACTCTGCTGATCGCTGTGTACCGCCGGCAAGACAGAGCCCGCCTTCGCCGACAGCGCTGCCGTGACCGCGCGACGCGGCTCGGTCGACGCGGATGGTGTGGCAGAGGGCTTAGACCGCAGCGGGTGCCGAAGCGGGGCGCCGGGGACGGCGAACGGCCCGCCGGCATGCGCGATGCCCGCCACGGTCGCGGTCTGCGGTGAGTGAGGCCGCTCGACGCGAGTTGCGCGGGCAGATTCCCGGAGGCCGCGTTGAGCGCCACCGCGCTGATGATCGCCGGGCCCACGCACACATCCCGAGGTCGCGCGCGGTGCCGATCGCGGCGCCGGCCATGCCGGTGTAGGACGAGGCCGAGCGTCTCATACGGGACTTCCTGCGAAACCTTCCCGTTACATCTTGACGCGGTCGCTGTTGTCGTCCACAGTCCACCTAGTGCGTTCAGCCGCACCGCTCGTTGGCTATTGAACCCCTACAACTCTATATATTCCTGCGCGGATCTTCCCCGAAAAATGTTACCGGTAACACATCGTTTACCAGGCAGTTGTCCGTGCGCGGGTGTCGGCGTGTCCGTGCCGATGCGGCCTCTTCGTGTCGGCGATTCCCAAATGATGAAAGGAAGGACGCTATGTCTGTTGTTGGGTTTGCGCGCGTCGCGAGGTGGCGCCGTCGGTGGCGGGCGGGGTTGGCCGCCGCGTTAGCCGTGGCGTTCGTCGGCGGGCTTCTCACGGTGGTCACGGCACCGGCGTCGGCCGCAACGGTGGACACCACCGCCTGGTATGTGCTGCTGAACCGCAACAGCGGCAAGGTGTTGGACGTCAACGGCGCGTCCACCGCCGACGGCGCCGCCGTCATCCAGTGGACCCGCACCGACGCCACCAACCAGCAGTTCCAGTTCCTGGATTCCGGCGGCGGCTACTACCGACTCAAGGCGCGGCACTCCGGCAAGGTGATCG
>JAEKKI010000220.1 GCA_019510485.1 Catenulisporales bacterium | reverse complement strand
TGAGCCTTTCCGCGTAAGCGGTTGTAACCCTCGGTAGTGGCGAAGGCTGTCGAGGTTCAGTCTCCTGATCATCGAACCCTGCCGTAGAACGGCGTGAAGCCCCTGGTAGAAGTAGGTCTTGTCGAAGGATCAACTTCATACCGCGAGGCTTCACGTGGACACCATCGTGACATACACAGCTGTGCTCGATGTCAGGCAGGACACCGTCTACTTCCTGGCCCGGCTGCTGATGCTGCGCCGGTTCAAGCTCGGCACGCGTCGAGGACGGCGGGCCCTGGGCTGCTACCGGCAGGCTGTGCTGGTGATCCGCTGGTTCCTGGACGGCACCCGCGTGGCCCAACTCGCCGCCGACAACCGGATCGGGAAGTCCACCGCCTATGACTACCTGCACGAGGGCATCGACACCCTGGCCGAGTGCGCCCCGGACCTGGCCGAGGCGCTGGCCGCGGCCAAAGCCGCAGGCTGCGGCCATCTGAACCTGGACGGCACCGTCGTGCTCACCGATCGGTCCTCGCACCCCGGACCGAGAGGCGCGGACCTGTGGTGGTCCGGAAAACACCGACACCACGGCGGGAACGTCCAGGTGCTGTCCGATCCCACCGGCTGGCCGATCTGGGTCTCCGACGTGCGCCCGGGCCGGGAACACGACACGACCTGCGCCAGGGCCGCCGCCGGGCTGATGCCGGCGCTGGAGCAGGCCGCCGCCGAGGGCATGCCGACGCTGACCGATCTGGGCTATGAGGGCCTGGCCGGCCCGGCGCTCCGGATGCCGGTCAAGAAGCTGAAGGGCGTCGAGCTCTCCGAGGCCCACAAGCAGTACAACCTGATCGTCCGAGGTGTCCACGCCGTGGCCGAACGCGCGAACTCCCTGCTGAAGACCACGTTCAAGGCCCTGCGACACGTCAGCGTCTGCCCCTGGCGGATCGGCGCGATCGCCAAGGCCGCACTCGTCCTGCTGTACCTGGAACACGGTCGACCACTGCCTACCCGTCACACAACGTAACAGCCGATTACGCGGAAGGGCTCAATGACATAGAACGTCCCCGTCGAAGCGACGAACCCGTAGAACTTCTTCGGGTCCACCCGGTCACTGCGCACCTGCGCCCCCGCCGGAATCCCGGCCGAAGCGGTCCACGAGCTCCCGAACGTCGTCGAGTAGCTCACCGCCGCACCGGCCGGCGACCAGACCTCCCCGCTCCCGTCCGCGGCCATGGCGATCGTGCCGCCTCCGGTCACCCCGGAAGGCTGCGCGGACGCGGTCCACCAGTTGGCGCCGTCATCCGTCGAGAACGCCGCCGAATTCACGGTCGAGCTCCCATTACCGGCCCGCGCCACGTCATTCGGGTTCAACTCGGCGTAGTCGATACTCGTCGACGTCCCCCAGTTCGGGCTCTGGAACATCAGCGCGGGAACCTTCGTGAGATCCGTGTGCCGGAACCCGGTCACGTCCCCGAGCGCCGACAACAGCGGCGCCCCGGCCGGCGGCGACACCAGATCGTTGACGGCCGTCTCCTCGATCCCCTGCGCCATCACCGAGATCTTGACCTTGCCGCTCGCGGAATCCCACGCCGTCAAGTTCGTTGTCCCGTACAACGTGGCGCCGGTGCCGTACATCATCCGGTCGCTGTTGAACGGGTCGATCGCCAGCCCCTCGGTCATCCACCCCAGCTTCGGCGTCTCCTCCGGCGGCGAGGGGTTGTTGCCCCACGACAGCCACGGCGATCCCGACGCGTCCAGCGTGTACTTGTCCACGCGCGTCGGATAGCTGCTGTAGGACCACGCGTTGGTCCACGTGGCGCCGCCGTCGGTCGACCGGTAGATGAACGTGTCCGGCCACCAAGAGCTGTACCCGGTCACCATGAGGGTGTTCGGGTGCTGCTTGTCGATGCTCAGCCCGCTGTACCCGTAGAAGTCGTTCGAGGTGTCGCTCGACTTCACCGGGCTGATCTGCGTCCAGGTCCCGCTGGCGATCGCGTACTTCCACACGTCGCCCGAGCCGCCGTCGTACGGCCCGCCCTTGTTGCTGGTCGTGATGTACAGATTCGCGCCGGCCGGATCCACCAGGCCCTTGTGCGCCATGAACCCGGTCGGCTGACCGGCCACCCGCGTCCAGGTCGCGCCGGCGTCCTTCGACTCGTAGACCGTGTTCTGCAAGTCGGCGACCCCGACGAAGATGGTCTTGGTCGGCGACCCCGACGTCCCGGCCGCCTTGTCGAACGCGACCCAGGCCACGCCCTGGTTGTCCGACAGATACCCGTTGGTGTCCGTCGAGTCCTGCACGTAGTTCCCGGCGTTGGGGAACGCCGACACCTGCGCCCACGTCGCCCCGTAGTCAGCGCTCTTCCACAGCCCGTGCCCGCTCGGCATGCCCATGTACAGCACCGCGTCGTCGTTCGGGTCTACCATCAGCCGCTCCCCCATGCCGCGGCCCGGCATGTTCCCGCCGAGCTTGAACGGCAGCGCGGTGGCGGTCCAGGTGGCGCCCTGGTCCGTGGAACGCAGGATCGCTCCGTTGGTCGGGTCCCAGCTGTTGGTGTACATCCCGACCGCGGCGTACACCCGGTTGGTCTGCACCGGGTCGGCGGCGACCGAGACCACGCCCTGCTGGTCCCAGTTGCTCCAGCCGACCCAGTCCAGCAGCGGGGTCCAGCTGCTCGATCCCTGGTTCCAGCGGTACATGCCGCCGATGTCGGTGCGCGCGTAGATGACGTTCTGCGCACCCTCGTTGAACACGATGTCCGGAACGAAACCGCCACCGACGATCGCGACGTTCTTCCACGTGTAGCCCGACGGCGCAGCGGCCGTGGAGGCGGACGCAGAGCCCGCGAGCGTGGCACTGACTGTCCCGAGTCCCAGGGCCGCCAGCGCGGCCCCCAGGGCCGCGCTCAGGCCGTTCTTCCAGCTTCTTCGCATGACGCCTCTGTGGTGGGGAGAGTAAGAGAAGGGAAAACCTTGGTGAAGCGCTTCGATCGGAGGGCGACACTACGAGTCCCGACGTCGCATGTCGAGAGTGTTAACGGGGCCTGACAGCATGATCCTTATATCGAATCGCTTCGATGGTGCTCAGCGTGCCGCAGGCACTCGACAGGAGCGGGCCCGGTGCCAGAAAGCACCGGGCCCGGGTGAAACATTCAGCCGAAACGTTCAGCCGGCTTTCACAGCCACCTGCTCTGAACCCTCAGCTTCCTGCGATCGGTCTGTCACAGCGCCGGGTAGGCGTTCTGCACCTCCTGCGAGAACTCGGCGCCGTACCACTGGCCGGCCGCCACGTTGCCCAGGGTCAGCGATCCGGTCGGGTACGTACCTCCGTTGCCGTCGGTCTGCGTCCCGGCCGGGTCGCAGTGCGGGTCGCCGTGCGGGTGGCTCGCGCTCGGGTAGTCGCCGTCGGACTCGCCCGGAGGCTTGATCCACACGAACGCGATGATGTGGTTGCCCGCGCCGTACGGCTGCACCGTCGGCCGGGCCCCGATCCCCGCGCCGGCCTGGTTGCACCAGTCGCCGCGGAACGGCCGCTGGTCGACCTTGTTGGCCGCGACGTAGCTGTCGACCGTGGTCGGCGAGGAGTTCAGCGCCGTGGGCCTGTTGGCACCGCCCCAGCCGTTGCGGGAGGTGTCGATCAGCATCCCGATGTTCGGCGAGAAGCCCTGACCGGTCAGCTGCGTGTACATGGCCTGGTCGTAGCTGTACTCGTCGAAGTACGGGTTGTACTGGTAGAACTTCGCCGAGTCCACCGGCTGCCCGCCGACCTGCAAGGTCGGGTTCTGCAGGAACGGCTCGGTGGTCGGCGTGTAGTTCGCCGTGTCCGAGATGAAGCCGTCGACGCTGGCCACGCCGGCCGGGGTGGCCTTGGCGACCTTGGCGTACTCCTGCGCGGCCGGCCCCATGTTGGAGGACCAGCCCAGCCAGGCCGAGTGCGCGATGTCGACGTAGTTGTACACGTTCGAGATCGCGTGCAGCTTGGTCAGGGCGTACGCGACCCCGGACTCGTAGTACGGCGTCGCGGCCTGGCAGGCGGGCTTGCTCTGGTTGGTGACCGCGTTCGGCAGCGAGTCCGGCTCGATGACCGCCACGACCCGGATACCCGCGTACTTCGGGGTGGCCAGGATCGAGGCGATCGGGTCGATGTACTGGGTCTCGTACTGCGTCAGACCCGCCGCGGTGGCCGGGATCTCACCGTTGGACGCGATCGCGGCGCAGTCCCGGCCGGGCAGGTCGTAGACCACGATCTCGGCCACGATCGGCGTGCCGGCCTTCTGCTGGGCCAGCGCCTGGTCCAGCTGCCACTGCAGGCCGTGGTGCACCGAGTCCCCGGTGCCGTTGATGGCGGCGATCTTGTCCAGCCAGACCGCGGTCTGGAAGCCGGCCATCTTGGCCTCGGCGGCCGCCAGCGTCGGGTTGCCGGCCTTGTCGGCCGCCACCTGTGCGTTGACCTCCCCGGTGTAGTCAGGATTCAGATACTGGGTGGCCCCGAGGAACGGGTTCACCACGTGCTCGCCCCCGTTGCCGGAGGACGACGGCGTCGTGCTCGGCGTGGTGCTGGGGGTGGTGCTCGGCGTCGTCGACGGCGTCGTGCTGGGTGTCGTCGACGGCGTGGTGCTCGGTGTCGTGCTCGGTGTGGTGGACGGGGTCGTGCTCGGCGTGCTGCCCGAGCACGTGATCCCGTTCACCGCGAACGCCGCCGGAGCCGCGTTCGTCCCGGAGTACGTGAAGTTCCCGGCCGGCGTGACCGAACCACCGGTCGCCACCGAGCCGTTCCACGAGGTGTTCGTGACCGTGACGTTCTTCCCGGACTGCGCCCAGGTCCCGTTCCAACCGCTTTGCAGCGTCTGGTTGCCGGCGTAGGAGTACGTCAGCGTCCAGCTGGTCCAGGCCGGCCCGTTGTTCGTGATGGTGACCTGGGCCCCGAAACCGGAGCCCCAGTCACTTCCCACCGAGTACACAGCGGTACAGCCCGGCGTCGTCGCGGCGTGGGAGGTGCCCGCGGTCAAGGCTGCGAAGCCTCCCGCGACCCCCATCGTCAGACCGGCCGCCACGAAGGCGCTGGTCAACCGACGCGCCGGGCGTTCTCGCTTACGTTCGTCGTCTTCGCTGTTCATGTTCATGTGCTGAGGTGTCTGCTTTCGCTCAGGACCCGAAGAGCTGGCCGTAGACCGCCTGCGCCATGGCGGCGTCGGACTGCGCCCAGAATCGGTGGTAGGTGAACGTCGGCGCGGCGCCGCCGTTGAGGTAGGCCTGCACCTTCGGGAAGCTGGGGTCGCTGGTGTACCAGGGACGCAGCTTCAGGAACGTGTTGGTCGAGGACGAGACCGTGTTGCCGAACGGGTCCTTGCCGGTCCAGCCGGACGGGATGTAGAGCCCGGCGTGGGTGGTCGGGTCGTACGCCTGGTTGAGCCGGTTGTAGTCGGTCTTGATCTCCGGCGTGGTGACACCCAGGGAGTCCTGGTCGTTCGCCCACATGACGTCGAGCAGGTTCTTGGCCAGCGTCTGCGCCGTGGTGTCATTGGCCTTGGCCGCGTAGTAGGACAGGGCCTTGGCCAGGGCGGAAGCCACGCCGACGTCCTGGGTGTAGTCCTTGACCGAGACGTGCAGGCCGGTGTTCGGCTGCGGGTTCGCCGCGTTCCAGGTGTTGGGCGCCCCGGTCCAGTTCAGCGTGGACGGGATCTTCCAGTCGCCGGTCCTGTAGTAGTACTCGTCGTAGCGCTCCAGACACCA
>JAEKKI010000239.1 GCA_019510485.1 Catenulisporales bacterium | reverse complement strand
CGGTCCCGATCCTGGTCCTGTCCGGCCGCACCGAGTCCTCGGACAAGGTCCACGCGCTGGACGCCGGCGCCGACGACTTCGTGACCAAGCCGTTCTCCATGGACGAGCTCGCCGCCCGGATCAGGGCCCTCATCCGGCGCGCCGAGCCGGACGCCGCCGGACCGGTGGTCGCGATCGGCCACCACCTGGTCGACCTCGCCGCCCACACCGTGCGCCGGGCGCCGGGCGCGCCCGAGGACGCCCCCGAGACGGTCCGCTTGACCCGCACCGAGTGGGCCGTGCTGGAAACGCTGCTGCGCAACCCCGGCCGCCTGGTCTCCAGCAAGCAGCTGCTGGCTCAGGTCTGGGGGACAGAGCACCAACCGGAGGGCAGCTACCTGCGGTTCTACCTCTCGCGGCTGCGCCAGAAGCTCGAACCGGAGCCGTCGCGGCCGCGCCAGCTGCTGACCGAGCCGGGCATGGGCTATCGGTTCCAGCCGTGAGAGACCGAGAGCCAGGAATAAGCGAGAAATCCGAGTGTGACGGGAAATTCGCGTCCCGATCTCACACCGTCAAGCGCTCGTGAGTACGCCGTGAGAGAAAAAACGGCGATCACTAGTGCGTGTGGAGTAACCCGGCCGTAGCATCGCGATCGTGCCAAGTGCTCTGGGAATCGCCAAACGGGTCATGGTCGGCCGGCCGATGCGCAGCGAGATGCTGGGCGAGACGCTGCTGCCGAAGAAGATCGCGCTGCCGGTGTTCGCCTCCGACGCGCTGTCCTCCGTGGCCTACGCCACCGAGGAGATCCTCCTCGTGCTCTCCGCCGGCGGCCTGGCGTTGCTGCACTTCACGTGGTGGATCGCCGCGGCGGTGGGGCTGCTGATGCTGGTGGTCGTCGCCTCCTACCGGCAGAACGTCCACGCCTACCCCTCCGGCGGCGGCGACTACGAGGTCGCCACCACCAACCTGGGCCCGAAGATCGGCCTCACCGTCGCCAGCGCCCTGATGGTCGACTACATCCTCACCGTCGCGGTGTCCGTCTCCTCCGGTGTGGCGAACCTGGCCTCGGCGTTCCCGGCGCTGAACGACCACGTGGTGCTGATCGCCGTGGTCGTCATCGCGGTCATCACCCTGCTGAACCTGCGCGGCGTGCGCGAGTCCGGCACGGCGTTCGCCATCCCGACGTACTGCTTCATCGCCGCCATCGGCATCATGATCCTCACCGGCCTGCTCCGGATCGTCTTCAGCAGCGGCATCCACGCCGAGAGCGAGCACTACCAGATCGTCAACACCAGCCATTACAACGGCATGCTGCTGGTGTTCCTGCTGCTGCGCGCCTTCGCCTCCGGCTGCACCGCGCTCACCGGCGTGGAGGCCATCAGCAACGGCGTCCCGGCGTTCAAGAAGCCCAAGAGCAAGAACGCCGCCACCACCCTGGCGCTGCTCGGGGCGATCGCGGTGTCGATGTTCGCCGGCGTCACGGCGCTGGCGCTGGCCGGCCACGTGCACGCCGCCGACGCCGCCAACCTGAGCGGGCTCCCCGCCGGGCAGGAGCCCCGGACGGTCATCGCACAGGTGGCGCGCTCGGTGTTCGGCGGCTCCTCGCCGCTGTTCTACCTGCTGCAGTTCGTCACGGCGCTGATCCTGGTGCTGGCCGCGAACACCGCCTTCAACGGCTTCCCGGTGCTCGGCTCGATCCTGGCGCGCGACTCGATCCTGGCGCGCGACGGCTACCTGCCGCGCCAGCTGCACACCCGCGGCGACCGGCTGGCGTTCTCCAACGGCATCATCCTGCTGGCCGGCTTCGCCACGCTGCTGGTGGTGGCCTTCCACGCCTCGCCGACCCGGCTGATCCAGCTCTACATCGTCGGCGTGTTCGTGTCCTTCGTCTGCTCGCAGACCGGCATGATCCGGCACTGGAACCGGCTGCTGCGCGACACCACCGACACCGCCGCGCGCCGCCGCATGATGCGTTCGCGGGTGATCAACGCGGTCGGCGCCGGGGTGACGGCCGCGGTGCTGGTGATCGTGCTGGTCACCAAGTTCGCCAAGGGCGCCTGGATCGTGGTGCTGGCCATGCCGATCATCTGGCTGGTGATGCGCGGCATCAACCGGCACTACGCGGCGGTCGCGCGGGAGCTGGCGCTTCCGGAGGACAAGGCGATGAGCCTGCCGGCGAACAACCACGCCGTGGTGCTGGTCTCCAAGCTGCACCTGCCGACCCTGCGCGCGCTCGGCTACGCCAGCGCCACCCGGCCCAGCCGGCTGGAGGCGGTGACGGTCAATCTGGACGACGCCGAGGTCGAGGCGCTGAAGGTGGAGTGGGAGCGGCGGGAGATCCCGGTGCCGCTGACGGTCGTCGACTCGCCGTTCCGCGAGATCACCCGGCCGATCGTCGAATACGTGAAGCGGCTGCGCACGGAGAACCCCGACGACGTGGTCACCGTCTACATCCCCGAATATGTGCTCGGCCACTGGTGGGAGCAGGTGCTGCACAACCAGTCGGCGCTGCGGCTGAAGAGCCGGCTGCTGTTCCAGCGCCGCGTCGTGGTCGCGTCGGTGCCGTATCAGCTGCAGTCGGCGACGGCCCGCATCGAGGCCGCGAAGGCGGCTGCTTCGTACCGGGGAAGCGAGATGACGAAGCCGAAGCCGAAGCAGGCGCGGCAGCGCACGCGGTTGCAGACCCTGACGATGGACGACGCGGAGCTGGAGGCCGCCTCGTTGTCGGAGGCCGTGACGCCCTCCGGCGCGACGCCGATCGCCGACTGCCCGGACCGCGAGCAGGTGTGCCTGGCCGGGACGCTGCGGACGGTGCGGCTGCGCCCGCGCGCCGGCGTGCCGGTCCTGGAGGCGGACCTGTGGGACGGCACGGGCTCGGTGACGGTGAGCTGGCTCGGCCGCCGGGAGATCCCGGGGATCGCGCCGGGGCGCCGGATCGTGGTGCGCGGGCGGATCACGACGGCCGACGGACGGCGTGCGGTGTTCAATCCGGTCTATGAGCTGCGGCCTTCGGCGGCGGACTGAGCCTTGTCATAGGGACTGATAAAGCACCGTCCGGGCGTCGCGCACGCGCTTGACCAGTCCGGCGCGGTGCAGGATCTGCAGGTGGTAGGACACCGTCGACTGGCTCAGCCGCAGCCGTCCGGCCACCTCGCCGGTCGTCGCCGGGCTCGCGACGGCGGCCAGGATCCGGGCGCGCGTGCGGCCGATCAGCTCGCCGCGGCGCGGCGGTTCCGGCGGCGTGCCGGGGCCTTGGCGGGCGACCGGGTAGGCCAGCATCGCCGTGCGGCGCCGGGTGAGGTCGACACCGGCGCACCCGGCGTCGAACGGGACCACCGGGTCGACGGCGCACGACGCCCGCGATGTGAAGACGCTCGGCAGGAAGAGCACCGCCTGCTCCCGTACCTCGGCCTCGAAGCCGGCGTGGAAGCACAGCGCGCCGTCGCGCCAGTCGACCGCCGGGTCCAGGCCGTCGATGGTCGCGGCGAATCCGTGTTCGGCGACAGTCCGCAGACGCTGCGCGATGTCGGCCTCCATGCGTGCCCGCAGCCGCGGCCACTGCGGGGCGAGCACGCTGGTCCAGACCTGCTCCAGCTCACCGGCCAGCCGATCGGCGACCCGCGCCTCCCCGGCGTCGAGAGCCCGGCGCAGGCGGGGTGACAGGGCGCGGCCGACGATCTTGGCGATCCGGCCGTCGGCGGTGACCGCCAGCTCGCCCGCCACGCGCCAGGCGGGTGTGGTGGCGACCGCGTGCAACTCCTCGGCCGCCGAGGTCTCGAAGCGCGGCGGCGCCGGGGTCAGGAAGTCCGGGACGTAGTGCCCGGCGCCCGGCTGGATGCTCAGGAGCGCGGCCAGCAGGTCCAGGCGGTGCGCGGCCACCGTTTCGCGCAGCGGGGCCCGCAGGGGACGCGGCACGGTTCCGGCGGACGCGGCCAGCAGCAACCGGACCGTCTCGGACAACGGCGACAGCGCGAAGCGCGAGCGGGCCAGCCCGTCGGCGCCCAGCTGGATCTTGATCATCTTCGATCCCGTTCGAATTCGTGGCCGTGGCCGGCGGCACCGCGTCTTCTGGGTTTCTGGAGCCGTCTACACGACGAGGCGGCGCACTCGGGAGGTTGCGATGACGAGCAGACGGGCCCTGGGCGGGCTCGCCGCCGCGGTGGCGTTGACCGCGGCGGCCGGGGGAGCGGCGGCGCAGGGGCAGGCGCACGCGGCTCAGGGGCCGGCGCCGAGCGGCACCATGACGGGGACGTTGAACGGCGCGCCCTATGTGGCGGACGTCCCGGCCGGTTGGAACGGCACGCTGGTGCTGTGGAACCACGCCTACGACCCGACGGTGACCGCCGCCGAGGACGCGGACCCGGACCACGCCGAGGTCAAGGCGTGGCTGCTGGCGCACGGCTACGCACTCGCCGGTATCCACTACGCGAACGTCGCCTATCCGACCCCTGAGGCGATCGGCGACGACGTGGCGCTGCTGGGCTGGTTCCGTACCCACGTCGGCCGGCCCGCCACGACGCTCACCTGGGGCCAGTCGCTCGGCGGCCAGCTCACCGCCGCGCTGGCCGAACGCGCCGCCCCGGCGTTCGACGGTGCGCTGGCGATGTGCGGGGAGACCGCCGGTCCGACGGCGGCCTTCAACGCGTTCCTGGACGCGGGCTACACCCTCAACACTCTTGTATGGCCGGATAAGCCGGTGCAGATCGCTCGCATCGGGTCGCCTGCCGACAATCAGGCGGCGGCGCTCGCGCTGCTGCGCACCGCGTGGCAGTCCTCTGATCCGCGCACCCGGGCCCGGCTGGCGTTGGCCGGGGCGCTCGCCGACATCCCGGACTGGGCCGACTCGTTGGCGCCGGAGCCGACGGCGTTGGGGGACCGGGTCGACAGTGTGGTGGCCTACATGTATTACGAAGTGCCGGAATTCCTGTGGGGGACCGGGCGCTCGGATACCGAGGCCAGGCTCGGCGGGAACCCGTCGTGGAATGTCGGCGTGGATTATCGGAGGCAGTTGGCGTCCTCGGCGACGCGTGACCTGGTGACCCAGGCTTACGCGGCGGCCGGCGGGCAGGCCGCTTTGGATGCCGACCTGGCTTCGCTGAACGGCGGCTATCGGGTCGCGCCGGACCTCGGGGCCGTGGCCAAGCTCGCCGTGCAGGGCTCGATCACCGGCGCCGTCGGCGTCCCGACACTGACGCTGCACGACACCGGCGACGGCATCGCCCCGGTCGGCAATGAGCGCAGCTACGCCGACGCGGTCGCGCGCCTGGGCCGGTCGGCCCTGCTGCGGCAGGCGTTCGTGGCCCGCGCCAACCACTGCCTGTTCACCGGCTCGGAGGAGATCACGGCGTTGCGGACGCTGATCGCGCGGGTCGAGGAGGGGCAGTGGCCGGACACCGGTGCGGCGGCGCTGAACACGGCCGCGGCGACCTTCGGGCCGGAGTACCAGCAGATGTTCAGTTACTACCAGCCGGGCACGGCCACCGTGCCGCCGGGGTTCGTCGACACGCGGCCGCTGCCCTTCGTCCGGGCCGGCTGGTAGTCAACGTGTTGAAATAGAGGACCGCGATCCCGCCGGTCCGGGCCGGCATCGCCTGGTGTGCGGGGGCACACGGCGCGGCCGGCCCGGGGATCGCGGTGCTCGAGAACGTGGGACCGATCCAGCTGTTATCGACCGATCGAACCAGCTGTCCGCCGTCAGACCGCGGCGCTTTCCGAACCGGCGTTGTCCCGCTCGGCCAGCGCCTTGCGCACCTCGTCCATGTCCAGCGCGCGGGCCTGCGCGATCAGGTCCTCCAGCGCGGCCTCGCGCAGCGCGCCGGGCTGCGAGAACAGCGTGACGCCGTCGCGCACGATCATCAGCGTGGGGATCGAGCGGATTTCGAAGGCCAGGGCCAGCTCCTGCTCGGCCTCGGTGTCGACCTTGCCGAAGGTGATGTCCTGGTGCTTGGCGGCGGCCTTCTCGTAGACCGGCGCGAACTGCCGGCAGGGCGGGCACCAGTCGGCCCAGAAGTCGACGAGCGTGATGCCCTCGCCGGCTACGGCGTCGGTGAAGGTGTCCTTGGTCAGTTCCACGACGGCCACGGCCGTGCCTCCTCGGTGCTCGGCGGGGCGCGGGTGCCCCGGGGCGGGTATAACCGGCCCCGGCTGCCGGACTATTCCCGCCCGGCAGGCACCGGCGACGTCGGCGGTTGCTTCTCGACTACTGGAGCGTCGTGTGCGTCGGCCGCATGTAGATCCGCACCCGAAACGGCGCGTCGCCGACCGGACCGTCCATCGGCAGCCCGTAGCGGTCGGCGAGCACGGCGAAGAACTCGCCCTCCAGGTCCGGCTCGATGCGATCGACCACGCCGCGCACCTCCAGATAGCGGTACGGCGCGTCCGGGTCGTTGATCGAGACGGCGGCGTGCGGGCGCTCGCTGAGCTCCTTGTACTTCGCGCGCTTGGTCGAGGTGGTGAAGGACAGGAACTCGCCGTCCCACAGGAACCACATGGGGTTCACGTGCGGCGTGCCGTCCGCGCGGACGGTCGCGAGGTGGCAGAAGACGGGGCGGTCGAGTAGGTCGGCGTGCGATTCGGGGATGACAGACATGGGTCTACTCCATCCGCGGTGGTGCCCCTCTGGCAAGTCGCGATCGCGGATCGCTGCGATCACGACGGCTGATCGTGGATCATCCGCCCCGGGCGGCGTCTGTATGATCGCCTCCGGCGGCACCGCACTGGAAGGCGAACCCTCGTGGAATTCAAGGACGGCCAGCACATACTCCTCATCGGCGACAGCATCACCGACAGCGGACGCCGTGGAGAGCACGCTCCTTACGGCGACGGGTATGTCAGCCTCCTGCGGGCGTTCACCATCGCGCGCCACCCCGAGGTGCGGCTGACCTGGACCAATCACGGTATCGGCGGGAACACCGTACGGGACCTCGTCAAGCGCTGGGACGTCGACGCCATCGCTCCGCGTCCGGACTGGCTGGTGCTGATGATCGGCATCAACGACGTCTGGAACGGCTTCCAGGGGTACCCGCATCTCGCGGTCCCGCTGGAGGAGTTCACCGAGACGGTGCGCGACTTGCTCCGGCGAGCCGTCGAGGCCACCGGCTGCCGGCTGGTTCTGGCCGACCCCTACCTGATCGAGCCCGACCGCGCCGAACCCCAGCGTGCGGTCAGCGACCGCTTCGTCGCCGCGTTCGGCGCGCTGGCCGAGGAGTTCGACGCGCTGCACGTTCCGATGCAGGCCGTCTTCGACGCCGCGCTGGAGAGCACGCGTTCCGAGGACTGGGCGGACGACCGCATCCATCCGAATCTCGCCGGGCATGCGCTGATCGCTGACGCGTTCTTGAAGGTGCTCGATATCTGATACGCCGCGGTCAGCCGACACGTCCTGCGGCTCGCACGTTCCGGATCTCGCGGCGGATGACCAGCGCCAGGGTCGCCAGGAAGGCGAGGC
>JAEKKI010000238.1 GCA_019510485.1 Catenulisporales bacterium | reverse complement strand
CCGCTGGTCACCATGTACGCACCCTGCGGTGCACTGCCGCGCGGCATCCCGGAGGACGAGCCGTCGTGCCAGTAGGCGTTGCGTGGATTGATGTACAGGGAGTACACCTTGGCCCCGCCGACCGTCAGCGACTCACTGGTCGCGTTGGCGGGCGTGTCGGTTCCACCCGAGCCGCCCGGCCCCTGATAGGCCAGGTCGTTGCCGTGTCCGGACTGGTCGAAGAGGATCGTGATCACGCATGACGTGCCCGCGCAGAACGAGTCCTGGGCCGCGGCGTCGGCGACACCGCCGGCGGTGACGGCGCCGATGTTCCGCGTGGTGTTGTCCGAGGTCCGGCGGACTTGGTACAGGTTCCCGGTGTAGGCGGCGTAGAGAGCGCGCACGGTGCTGTGCGCCGCCACGCAAGGCGTACCGCCGGACGCGTAGATGTCGCAAGGTTCCGCGGTCGCGGCCCGGGCCGGCGACGAGGTGGTCAGGGCGCCTGCCACGACACCGAGGGCGACGACCATCGCAGCGAGAAGCCGCGCGAGTGTCAGGCGCCGCTTCCCGGAAAGGGAGGTGCGAGCATTCTCATGCGGGCGATCCACGGAGACTCCTTCGGGTCCGTACCTGATCTGAGAAGGAGCGCTGGCTCCGCGCCGACGGCTGCCGGCCCGTGGCGACGGATGTTAGCGCTAACATTTCCAGCTGCGCAGATAACCCTTCCGATTGGCGTCATGGGATGTCTCGGCGGTAGACGTTGCATCACGCTGCGCGGTGTGTCAAGGGTCACAAGACAGAACGTAGCCAGGGACTTGATTCCCAAAGGCAGATCCGGGCAGCTCTCGCGGCGCGCGTTCCCCCAATCGGTTCGAGGGACGTTTCCGAACAGAGTCTGTAACTTTCACCCACTTCTTGACAGACGTATCGCCCAAGAGTTACCTAATTCGCACAGCCTCGTTCGGCGGACTCTGCCGGGCCGGTTCACGAAGCTGCATCGCCGACGACCACCGGTCGTCTCCTTCGTGGGCTGATAAAGGAGGCCACATATGCGCAGAAGGCTTATCGCGGCCGCGGTGGCGTTCGTCACCGCGCTGTTCGGCATGGTGACCGTGCTCCAACCGACGGCCTCGGCGACGCCGGCCGGACCACCGGCGGTGGCGGCGGGGACCGGGTATCAACGCGGTCCGGATCCGACGGTCGCCAGCGTGGCGGCCACCAACGGGCCGTTCGCCACCGCTCAGGTCTCCGTGCCACCGGGCAACGGCTTCAACGGCGGGACGATCTACTACCCGACCGACACCAGCCTGGGCACCTGGGCCGCGGTCGCGATCGTGCCCGGCTACACCGCGTTGTTCGCCAACGAGGAAGCCTGGATGGGGCCGCGGCTGGCCTCCTTCGGCTTCGTCGTGATCGGCATCGAGACCAACAGCCGAAACGACTATGACGTGGCGCGCGGAACCCAGCTGCTGGCCGCCCTCGACTACCTGACCCAGCAGAGCCCGGTCCGGGACCGGGTCGACCCCAACCGGCTGGGCGTGATCGGGCACTCCATGGGCGGCGGCGGTGTCGTCTACGCCACCGAGCACCGGCCGACGCTCAAGAGCGCGGTGGCCCTGGCGCCCTTCTCCCCGTCGCAGGACATGTCGACCGACACCGTGCCGACCATGGTCATGGCCGGACAGAACGACACCGTGGTCACCCCGTCCTACCTGTCCGGCCTCTACGCCACCATGCCGGCCTCGACCCAGAGCGACTTCCTCCAGATCGCCGGCGCCGACCACGTCTACTACACCCACCCGAACAGCGTCGAGATGAGGCTCCTGATCCCCTGGATCAAGATCTTCCTCGACGAGGACACCCGCTACACCCAGTTCCTGTGCCCGGCCCTGGCCGATCCGACCGGCGTGTCGATCTACCAGAGCAAGTGCCCGTACGTCCCCGGCGGAACCACACCGCCGCCGCTCCCCGGCTCCCTGCTCCACGCGGTGGGTGCGAGCAAGTGCCTGGACGTGCCCAACTCCAGCACGACCGGTGGTACCCAGCTCCAGATCTACGGCTGCAACGCCCGCGCCGACCAGCTGTTCACGCACACCAGCTCGAATCAGCTCACCGTCTACACGGGCAGCAGCACCCAGATGTGCCTGGACGCCAACGCCAAGGGCACGACCAACGGCACCAAGGTCATCATCTGGACCTGTAACGGCCAGACCAACCAGCAGTGGAACCTGAACTCCAACGGCACCATCACGGGGGTCGCGTCAGGGCTCTGCCTGGATGTCAGCGGAGCTTCCACCGCCGACGGCGCGCTGGTCCAGCTGTGGCAGTGCAACGGCCAGAGCAACCAGCAGTGGAAGCTTGACGGTAGCTGACCGGTAGCTGACCGGTAGCTGACCGATCACAGATTTTCTGAGCAGGCGCGGCGATCGCTTGTGGCGGACGATCGCCGCGCCGTGCTGTGTCACGCGGACCTTAAGAGGGCAGCTTCACGGTAGCCGCGCGTGCCAGATCAGCACTGGACCCGCCGACGGCGAATTCATGGTTCCCGCCTTCGACGACGAAGGACCCCTGCTCCTCGGACCAGTGACCGAGGCTGCCGGCCGGCACCTCGAACGTCACCATGCGCGATTCGCCCGGCGCCAGCTCGATCCGCTCGAACCCCTGGAGCCGGCGCAGCGGAGTGGGCACCGAGGCGTCCAGAGCACGTGAGTACAGCTGCACGACTTCCTGGCCCGTCGAAGATCCACTGTTGGCGATCCGCGCCTCAACCGTTATCGTGATCGATCCGAGCTGATCTTCCCGGACCGTCGGGACGAGGTCGCCGTACTCGAAAGTTGTGTACGACAAGCCATGGCCGAACGCGTACAGGTGCTCTCGCCGCGAGTACTGGTATGTCCACCCGGAGCCGATGACGTCGTAATCGTCCGGCGCGGGCAGGTCGGCGTCGGAGGCGTACCAGGTCTGCGGCAGCCGGCCCGCCGGATTGTGCGCCCCGGTCAGCACGTCGGCGACGGCGTTGCCCAGTTCCTGTCCGCCATGTGCGGTCCACAGGATCGACGGCACGTGCTCGGCCGCCCAGTTGATCGCGTAGGGGTAGCTGGAGACGACCACCAGCGTGGTGTTCGGATTCGCCTGGAACACCGCGCGCAGCAATGCCTCCTGCCCGGCCGGCAGTGCGAGCCCGTCGCGGTCGACGGTCTCGCGGCCGTTGATGTGCGGGTCGTTGCCGAGCACCACGACGGCGCGGGTGGCGGCCGATGCCGCGGCGATCGCCTCGTCGAGGCCGGAGGTCACGACCTCGACCGTGAAGGCCGTCGCCTCCTCGGCCGTCTCGGCGTCCGCGGCCAGGCGCCCGCCGTCGCCGACCCGGAGATACCGGCCGCTGGCGTTCGACCGGACGAGGACCTCACCGGAGCCGGAGCCGGCGTCGTGGAACTCCCAAAGCTCCTTCACCACCCAGCCGTCCGGCGTCGTCGCGACGGCGAGCACGTCGGCGTCGTCATCGCCGGTGAGCGACAGATACTTGTCGTTCTCGACCGACTGAAGCGTGTGCACCGCGACCGGGCACTGGACGCTCGTGCCCCAACCCTGGTGCCGGAACGGCCCGAAGACCGCCGCGTCGGCGCGCAGCGACACCACGTCCGCGCCGTCCACCGCGGTCACGGCGCCGGTGCCGAAGCGCGTGCTCAAACCGTCGGCGACGCTGACCGCGTACGGGAGTTCGCCGCTGTACCAGTCCGTCAGGACCCTGGTTCCCAGGTGCCCGATCACCGCGACGGTGGCCGGATCGTCCGGCAGCGGAAGCGCTCCG
Source organism: Catenulisporales bacterium (assembly GCA_019510485.1). Taxonomy (GTDB): domain Bacteria; phylum Actinomycetota; class Actinomycetes; order Streptomycetales; family Catenulisporaceae; genus Catenulispora. The sequence goes on along the minus strand of JAEKKI010000238.1, from coordinate 1,971 downwards.
CCGTCGTTCTTGAGCAGGACCACGGCGGCGCGGGCGGCCTCCAGCGCCAGGGCGTTGTGCTCGGGGCAGCTGATGACGTCCGCGCGGATGCCGGCGTAGGGATCGATCGAGACGTCGAATTCCCCGGTCCGCGCGCGCATCGCGAGCAACCGCCCGACCGCCGCGTCGATGTCCGCCTCGGTGATCAGCCCCTGTTCCAAGGCCGCGGTGAAGCGCTCGATCGTCGGCCGCGAGTCCGGGCCGTTGTCGGTGTAGCTGTCCACGCCGGCCTTCAGCGCGGCGGCGTGCGACTCCTCGTGGGTGGCGAAGAACTTCTCCCGCTCCACCAGGTTCGACGGCGCCTGCGCGTCCGAGCAGACGACCAGCTCCGGGTTCCACGCCCGCAGCGCGTCGTTGATCAGCGGATGGACGTGGTTGGGGATGCCGTTGGTGAGGTTGTAGCCGGGCATGACGCCGGCCGCCACCCCGGCCTCGATGGGCCCGCGGAAGGCGGGCAGCTCGTACTCGTGCAGCACGCGCGGCGAGACGGTCATCGACATCACGTCGCGGTCGGTCTCGACGTTGTACGCCAGGAAGTGCTTGAGCACCGGCGTCGTGCGCCAGATCGTCGGGTGGTCGCCGCGCAGCCCCCGGCAGTAGGCGGTCGCCAGCTCGGCGGTGGCCAGCGGATCCTCGCTGTAGCCTTCCTCGTTGCGGCCCCAGCGCGGATCGCGCAGCAGGTTCACCACCGGCGCCCACACGTTGAGCGAGACCATCGGGAACTTCTCCGCCACACCGTTGACCTGGACGGCGTTCGCCGTGTCCTGGCGGAACGCCCGGACCTCGGTGGCGGCCGCCGCGCCGATTCGCCGCACCAGGTCCCGGTCCCAGGTCGCACCGAGGCCGACCGCCTGCGGGAACACGGTGGCACGGCCGATCCAGGCCACGCCGTGCAGCGCCTCGCAGCCGGTGTGGAACGCGGCCACGCCCAGCCGCTCCACCGCGGGCTGCTGCTGGTGCAGGAACGCGATCTTCTCGGTGACGGAGAGTTCCGCGAGCAGGGCGGCGGCCCTAGCGGCGGGGTCGAGCACTTCGGTCACGGGACGACCTTCTCATCGCTGGCGGCGGGGACCGCGGGGGAACGTTTCGGAAACCTGCGATCACATCGGCTCTCGCGGTCCTGCGGGCACTGTGTGATCGAAGCGCTTCGAAAGTCCCATCCCACGTGGGATGTGTCAACCCCGTGCCGCCCCGCATCCGGCCGGGTAAGGGGCCTTCACCAGAGCAAATGCCGCGCCGCTCCAGTGCTTCCGCGCTGTGTCCGCGAAGGCGTACATGGGACGCGTACCGGCTGCCGAGGGCCTCACCGATACCGAAACGTGACCATGCACCCTTGCCTAGCTGGTTTCCCTGACTTAACCTCAACGCAATATTGAAGCGCTTCGACAGTCTTCGGCGGCGACACGGCAGCCACCCGTTCGCAGGCCGACTACCAGACCCACTCGCATCAGCGGCCCGGGCAGAAAAGCCGACAGGCAACCCGTGTACCGGGCGCGAATCATCTCGTCGACTGGAGAGTTCGATGTCGAGCACCAATGCGTTCACCCGCCGTGGGTTCCTGACGGCGTCCGCCGGCGCCGCCGGCGCGATCGGGTTGTCCCCGCTGCTGGCGGCCTGTGGCAACAGTGCCGGCAAGGGCGGGGCGAGCACCAAGGCGGGCATCCAGGCGGTGCTGCCCACCTTCAAGCCGCTGACCGGCGGGGTCACGCCGGACATCCCGTCGGTGGCCGGCGCCAACGGCGCCATCACCAACCCGGGCTTCCTGAAGTACCCCACCAACCTGGTGAAGACCGTCACCGGCAAGGTCGGCTCCGGCGGCACCTACAACGCCGTCGCGCCGTCGTGGAGGCCGATACCGCCGGCCGGCAACGCCTCGAGGACGTGCGCCTGATGCCGGAGGCCGGGGTCGACCTGGCCACCGTCGGCGTCTTC
>JAEKKI010000237.1 GCA_019510485.1 Catenulisporales bacterium | reverse complement strand
GGCGAGGCGTCGCAGAGCGATGTGGTGCGCGCCCTGCTCACCCACGACGAGTGGTACGCCCCGATGATGTGGCTCGACGAGGCCTTCCCGCAGCGCCGGGTCTACGACCGCATGATCCCCACCCCGGCCCTGGGCCAGGCGCCCGGACCGGGACGGCTGTGGCTGTTCACCGGCACCGACCAGGTCCAGGCCGCGATCGACGCCGGCGGCACGTTCGCCGCGGCCGGCGGACCGGTGCCCGGGCTGGAGCTGTTCGGGGCCCTGACCCGCAGCGTGTCGGAGGTGCGGGTGAACCCGGCCGCGCCGGCCGAGCAGGAATGGCTGATGGGCGTCGACGACGACATGCTCGACTTCCTGGCCCGCTGGATCAGTGCTCTGGAAGTGGAGTCCGCGCTCAACGCGGGCTCGGAGGATCTCGGTCCGCGCTTGGCCGGCTTCGAGCACTACGTCGTGCCGGTCGACGGCACCGGACGGCCGCGGGTGGTGGCGATGCAGAAGCCGCCGGGGAACTACGTCATGGCGTTCACCGCGCCGGATCTCTACCTGGACCACCAAAAGCGGGACAGCGGCGTGACCGGGAGCGCCGACATGGCCGCCGCCGCGCTGTTCCAGCTGGCGGACTATGACGGAGTGGACGGAGTGGTGCTGAACATGACGGAGTCGGATTCCTTCGTCCTGCCCACAGACCTGTGCCAGGCCGTTCTCAAGCTGACCGTCGCATGACACGTCGCGTGACATGCCGGAGCGCGTTGTCCGAGGCCCCACCAAGGACAACGCGCTCCGGCCCCTGAACCCCCGCCCCTGGAGTGCCTCAGTAGTTGTCAGGAGCGGCGAGCCGGCCGGGGCGCAGCCGCGCGGCGGGCGCGGTCTTGTGGCCGGCGGACTCGTCGGACGCGACCGACTCGACCGCCTGCGCCGCTCCGCCCTTCGGCTTGATCGCCAGCAGCGGAATGAACTGGTGCGCCAGCGGCCCGATCAGCAGCGCGTAGGCCGCGGTCCCGACGCCGACCGTGCCGCCGAGCAGCCAGCCGGAGGCCAGCACCGCCAGCTCCATCGACATCCGCACCACCCGGATCGAGTGCCCCCGCGCCGCGTAGCCGGTCATCAGCCCGTCGCGCGGGCCCGGGCCCATGCCGGCCCCGATGTAGGCGCCGGTGGCCACGCCGTTCAGCACGATCGCGCCGAACATCTCACCCCAGCGTGGCCACCACGCGTGCGGCGTCGGCAGCCAGGCCATCGCGCCGTTCATCGCCAGGCCGATGACGACCACGTTGCTGATGGTGCCGAAGCCGGGCCGCTGCCGCAGCGGGATCCACAGCAGCATCACGGCCGCGCCGACCAGGATCACCATCGTGCCGACCTGGATGTGCACGTGCCTGGCCAGGCCCTGGTGGAAGACGTCCCAGGGATTGGCCCCGAGCCCGGACATCAGGATCATGCCATCGCTGATCCCGTACAGCACCAGCCCGAGCTGTAACTGGATCAGACGGTGCGCGCGCCGGTCGTGGGGGATCAGCGCCATGACCCATCCCAGGCCCGCGCGCAGCCAGTCCGGAACCGGCAACGGCTCGGCGATCCGGTCCTCGCGCCGCGCTGCCAGGTCGCGCTCTGCCCGGTCGCCCAGCACCGGCGCGGACGTGGTGGTCATGGTCCCCTCCTCAAGACTTTGGCCCCCCGTGCTTGCCGTTAAGGGCCACTTCCATAAGGATGGAGGCCAAGTGGCCTTAGCTGTAGGGCCAATCGAAGGAGGGTGGCATGGCCGGTCCGATGGAGCTGGTGACGACCGACCGCACGGTGGGCAGCACGCGCCTGGCGCGGCTGATCCGTGAGGTCTCCCACCTCGGCGCCGGCGCCGGCGACCAGGTCGCCGATCCCGAGCGCCGCCCGGCGTACCGGGCCCTGGCCCAGAGTGTGCGGGCCCTGATCCTGGACGGCCGCATCGCGCTGCGCACCCGGGTCCCGGCCGAGCGCGACCTGGCCGCCGCCCTGGGCCTGAGCCGCACCACCGTCACCGCCGCGTACGACCTGCTGCGCGAGGACGGCTTCCTGGAGAGCCGCCGCGGTTCGGGGACCTGGACCATGCTGCCGCCCGGTTCGGGCCCGGCCGGCTCCGGCGGCTGGCTGCTGCCCGCCCAGCCCGGCGCCGCCGACGTCGCCATCGACCTGTCCTGCGCCGCCTTCGGCATGCCCGGCGACCTGATGGCCGAGGTGCTCGCCGAGTGCGCGCAGACGATCGCCGCGCTGACCTCGGACACCGGCTACTACTACGCCGGCTGGCCGGAGCTGCGCGAGCTCATCGCCGAGCGCTACGTCGAGCGCGGCCTGCCGACCACGCCGGACCAGATCGTCATCACCTCCGGCGCCCAGCACGGCAACGTGCTGGCGCTGGGCCTGCTGTGCGGGCCGGGCGACCGGGTGGTGGTGGAGAGCCCCACCTATCCGAACAGCGTCGAGGCCATGCGGCGGGCCCGGCTGCGGCCGGTGCCGGTGCCGATCGGCGAGGACGGCATCGAATCCGACGTGTTCGCCGCGCAGCTGCGGCAGGCCGCGCCGCGGGTGGCGTACCTGATCCCGGACTTCCAGAACCCGACCGGCACGCTGATGTCGGTCGAGCGCAGGGTCCAGGCCGCCGACGCCGCCCGCGCCGCCGGCACCTGGCTGATCAACGACGAGACCGTCTCCGAGATGGCCCTGGACGTCCCGCCGCCGCCGCCGTTCGCGTCCTCGGTGTCCCGGGCCGCCGCCGAGCAGGTGATCAGCGTCGGCTCGATGTCCAAGAGCCACTGGGGCGGCCTGCGGATCGGCTGGATCCGCACCACCCCGCGGATGGCCACGGAACTGGCCGGGCAGCGGGTGGCGATGGACATGGCCGGCTCGATCCTGGACCAGATCCTGGCCGTGGCGCTGCTGCGGCGCGGCTGGGGGATCGTGGAGGAGCGCCGGGAGCGGCTGCGCCGGCAGCGGGCCGCGCTGGAGACGGCGCTGGCCGCCGAGCTGCCGGAGTGGACGTGGCGGACGCCGCCGGGCGGCCTGTCGCTGTGGGTGGACCTGGGGGAGCCGTCTTCCTCGGAGGTCGCCGACCGGGCCGCGGCGTTCGGGGTGCGGCTGGTCGGCGGCCCGCACTTCGGCGTGGACCCCGGCACGTTCGAGCACCGGCTGCGGATCCCCTACACGCTGCCGGAGGAGACGCTGCGCGACGCCGTCCGGCGGCTGGCGTCGGCGTTCCGGTGCGAGACGGCGCTGCCGCCGGTATCGGAGGAAAACCGCTGGGTCGCGTGAGCGCCGTGGGCCATGATCGGCTCCATGGAAGACGACCGCATCTATCTTGAGACCGACCGGCTGATCCTGCGCCGCTTCACCGCCGAGGACGCCGACCTGCTCATCGAGCTGGACAGCGACCCGGCGGTGATGCGCTATCTGACCGGCGGTGTGCCGACCGCGCCGGAGGTCATCCGCGAGCGGTATCTGCCGAACGTCCTGGCCGGCTATGAGAAGTGGGACGGCAAGCTCGGCCTGCTGGCCGCGCACGAGAAGGACGGCGGCGCGTTCGCCGGCTGGTTCATCCTGCGGCCCAGGCCCGAAGGACCGCTGGACGAGGTCGAGCTGGGCTACCGGCTGCGCCGGGCGGCGTGGGGCAGGGGCTATGCCACCGAGGGCTCACAAGCCTTGCTGCGCAAGGCCTTCACCGAGCTGGGTGCGCGCCTGGCCTGGGCGGAGACGATGTTCGTGAACCAGGGCTCGCGCAACGTCATGGAGAAGCTCGGAATGGTCCACGTGAAGACGTTCTTCCCCGACCTGGAGCCGATCGAGGGCTCCGAGCATGGGGAAGTGCGCTACGAGATCACCGCCGAGCAGTGGGCGCGGCGGTAGTCAGCGGTGGTCCGCTGCCTGGCGGTGGTCGGCGTCCGAAGGCGACGGGCTGACGGTCAGTTGCCGCCGCCGTTGGCCGCTCCCGCCGGCACGCTGATGGTCCCGGCGAAGACGTCGAAGTACATCGCCGCCGCCACGCCGAGCCCGATGACGCCGAGCGCCAGCGCGCCCCACGACACGGCGCGCACCCACACGGGCGACTGCTGCCGGGCGGCGAAGGTGCCGAGGAACAGCGTCGCCCCGGCGATCACGATCGCCGCGACGGCGAAGCCGAGGCTGACGAACGCGGTCTTGTGCCAGGGGTTCGTGTAGCGCTGCTTGATGATGACGTCGGCGTTGGAGTTGGCGGTGGCGATCTGCGCGATCAGCGTCTGCCGCTGCGCCAGCATGTCGCCCAGCCAGCTGCCGCTGAGCGAGATCGCGCCCAGGCCGGCGGCGGCGATCGCGGCGGCGCCGGCGGCCACGGCGGAGCCGGAGCCGGTCCCGGTGTCGAGTTCGGCCTCGTACACGTCGGCGTCCGGCAGGGCCTCCTGGGCGGCGGCCGCATCGTCGAGGACGTCGGTGTCCCCGGCCGCTTCGAGCACCGCGTCCTCCTCGACGAGCTCGGGGACGATCTCGGATACGGTTTCGGCGCTCGTGTCGGTGCTCGTTTCGATGCTGCGTGTAGTCATGGCGGCGATCCTAGACACACCACCCTGAGAGACAGATGAAACTCTTCCTAACGCAACTGCTGCGCGGTCGTGAAAAGCATGCGCTGCCCGAGCTCCGCGGCCGCCAGCGCGGCCATCACGGCGGCGGCCAGCAGCATGTACATCACCACGATCTGATACCGGATCGCCACTTCCGGTGACACCCCGGCCAAGATCAGTCCGGTCATCGCCCCAGGTAGACTGATCAGACCGACGACTTTGGTGGAATCCAGCGTCGGGATCAGCGCCGTGCGGAGCAGTTCCCGGCGATGCGGCGCGAACGCCTGCGCCCCGCTCAGGCCGAGCGAAAGCCGGGCCTCGATCGCGGCCCGCTGTCCGTTCGCTTCCGCGACCATCCGTGAAAGTGTCACGCCGGTGGCTTGCATCGCGCCGCTGACAACCATCCCGCCGACCGGCACCACGACCCGGGGCGCGGACTGGATCACGCCGAAGGCGATCAGCACGCCCAGCGTCACCGCGGCCGCGACCGCCACCGCGGCGGTGGCCACGTAGCGCGCGTGATACAGCCCTTTGCCACGCCGTCCCGCGACCTGCCCGGCGATGGCCACCATCACCGCCAGCCACGCGAAGCCGCCGGGCAGCCCGGCGTGCTTGAACAGGAACAGCAGCACGGCGCCGACAGCGAACAGCTGCACCCCGGCGCGCACAGCCGCGATCATGACCTCCCGGGCCAGGCCGAGGCGCTGCCGCCAGGCGATCAGGACGGCGACGGCCACCAGGCTCACCGACAGGGCGACACCGGTCCATTCGGGCACTGCCGGAGAGGTCATGGCCGCGATCATAACGACGGCTCCTGGGCCCCCACCCCGTTGACGTACGCGACCGTCGCCACCGCTCCGCTCTCCACCAGCCGCCCCTGCCGCAGTACCAGCGCGTCGTCCGCCATCCGCCGCACCTGTTCGGCGCTGTGGCTGACCAAGATGGCGGTCAGTCCGTTCCCCAACAGCCCGCACAGCGTCTCCTCGACGGCGGCTGCCGCCTCCGGGTCCAGGGCCGACGTCGGCTCGTCGAGCAGCAGTACCTCGGGACCGACAGCCAGCGTCCGGGCCAGACACACCCGCTGCGCTTCGCCTCCCGACAACCCGGCGCTCGGTCGCTCCAGCATCGCCTCCGGCAGCCCGACCCGGGCCAGCAGCTCCGCCGCGGCCTCCCGCTCCAGCTTCGGCGCCCCGACCCGCAACTCCTCGTACACCGTCGTCGCGACCAGCACCGGCCGCT
>JAEKKI010000032.1 GCA_019510485.1 Catenulisporales bacterium | reverse complement strand
ACTATGCGTTGTCGAAAGGTCACTCTGTGTTGACTTTTGGTGAACATCTAGAGTAATGAGCCATGTGCAGCCGCTGGGACAGCATGATTATAACAGGGCCGGAAAACGGGGATCGGGGGGTGAATATGCGGTTCGCTGTCCGGGGGGTAGTGGGCGGGGCGGTTGTTTTGGTGGCGGTTGTGGGTGTGTTGGTTGGGTGTTCGTCGGGTGGTGGGGCTGGGGCGAAGGGGGCGGTGGCTTCGTCGGCTTCGTCGGCGGGTGCGGGTTCTGGGACGCGGGCGCCTTTGGGCGCCGCGCAATCGTCCGCTGCTTCTGTCACCGCGATATCGGGTGCTGCGAGTTCATCCCCTTCCGCCTCTGCGTCATCTCCGGCGGCGCCGAAGCACGTGCCGGTCGCGCCCGGATCGTCGGGCTCGTCGGGGTCGGGTTCTGGACCCGCGACCAAGCTGCCCGCGTACATCGCCTCCGCGCCGGTCGGGGAGCCGCTGGCGTGGCGGGCGTCGGGGCCCGGCGTGGAACTCACCGGGGACGTCGCCGCGTTCGCCGCGCGGTTCGATCCCGCGGCGGTGCGTTTCGTGCTGCACGCCGGTTCGCAGGTGCCCGGCGGCAGCGGGTGGCCGGGGGCGAACGCCGCATCGGCCGAGAAGCTGGTCGCCGGGTGGAACGGCGGGTTCCTCATGGCCAACAACGCTTCCTGGGGTGGGTTCTATCTCGACGGGCGAACTGCTTTCGGGCCGCTGCGGACCGGGACTGCGTCCGAGGTCTTCTACAAAGAGGGCTCCGTGGACGTCCTGGCGTGGCCCGGCGGTCTGCCCAGCACCGACGTGATCGGGGTGCGGCAGAACCTCGCGTTGCTGATCGACGGCGGGAAGCTCGCCGGGGATCTGAACGAGGGCGTCGCGGCGGACGAGCGCACGTGGGGTTTCACCAACGACTCGTCCAACGTCCACGCCAACCGCTCCGGAGTCGGGGTGACGGCCGACGGCAAGGTCGTGTACGCGGCGGTGCGCGGGGCGTCGCCGCTCCAGCTCGCGCAGTACCTCCAGCGGGCCGGGGCGGTGCGGGCGATGGAGCTGGACATCAACATGTCGCGGCCGATCTTCGGGACGTATGCGGGCGGGCACTGGTCGCAGCCCGCGTCGTGGCTCGGGCCGGCGGTGCGGTTCACGTCGGGGAACGAGCGGGACTTCGTCGTGGTCTATGCGCGCTGAAGCCGGAAATCAGGCGTAGAACGCCGCCAAGGCTTCGCGCTCCTCGTGCCACGCTTCGCGCGCCGCGGTGGAGACCTCACCGAACGGTTCGAGCGCGGTGGCGGTCCAGGTGCCCACTACGCGGCCGTCGGCGAGCATGGTCTGCGCGATCATGCCGCCGCCGGCGTTGACGCGCTTGGCGAAGGACGGGTCGAGGATCAGGTCGCGCTCGCGCGGGCGGTGGCCGAGGAGGTAGGGGTCGAAGCGGCCGAGGAGGCGGTACGGACGCTGCGGGGGTTTCGGGTCTACGCCTTGCTCGCCGCGTGGGAGGAGAAGGCGGGTGCCGTCGTGGTCGACTTCTTCGAGCGTGTCGCGGATGAGGGCGACGGCGGCCTTGGCGTCGGCGGCCGGGAGGCCGGACCAGGCGGCGAGGTCGGCTACGGATGCGGGAGCGTAGGCGGCGAAGTAGCGCGTCGCGAGGAGGGCGAGGGCTGATTCGCGGTCGGGGTGCGTCGCAGCGGCCAGCCACTCGTCGATCAGCACATAGGTCGGCTCATCGCGCGCCGCGTCGGGGCCGCGGCAGATCAGGCTGCTGTTCGCGGCGTAGGCGAGCAGATGCGGCGGTGCCTGGGTCTTGGCATCGAGGGCGATGCCGTAGTCAGTCAGTTCGGAGACGATCTCGGCGCGCGTCAGAGCCCTGCGCCCGGCGAGGATCTTGGGCAGCGCTTCCATGGCGCGATCGCACACCGCATCGGTGAGCCCGAGCTGCTCGCGCCGCCGCCGACCGTTGCGCAGGTTCACCGGCCCCAGAACCGTCAGCAGCGCCCGCAGGTCCTCTGCCACGACCATGTGCAGCGTGCCGCGCATCAGCCAGGTACGCACTACGTCTGCCGACGCGCAGGCGGCGTCCACATCTGCCGCCTTGAGCCCGGCCGAGCGCGACCACACCTGGACCCGCGCGGGCCCGGCCGCTTGCGCTTGCAAGGCAGCGGCGGTGCGTACGACGTCGGTGACACTCGCGGCCACGGACCCGGGCCCGCCGCCGGCCAGGCCCTGCGCCCGTACGCGCAGCCACCGTACTTGGTCCGTGCTGAGCGTTCGCATGGGCCGAATCTACGTGTCGGAAGTTGGCGGCCGCACCGTTGCACGCCCCGCCCCGTCCGGGTGGCCGCGCTGGTCATCGCTTACGACGAGATCTTCGGCACCGGCGACCAGAAGTCCGACTGGGTCTACATGGTGGTGTGGCCGCCATCGACCGTTGCGTACATCATCGTCTTCTACTTCGTCGCGGCAACGATGCTCTGGCCGGCAGGGCTCAACGGCAACCGCAGGAGCCGTGAACACCCGCAGGCAAAGCGCGGCGCCAACTACCTGCTCTCACTGGCGATCGCCTCCGGCGTGGCGGCGGTATACGCCTGTGCCCTGCCAGGTGGCGCGGTGGAGTCGTGGGCCATGTGGGGTGGGCTGACCCTCGCCTCAGCCTGGCCACTACACATCTTCATCGCGCCGGGACGCTCGACCAACCCCCAGACCTGAATGGTTACATGCCGGACACCATCTGGCCGATAGGCGGGCACCCGCCCAGACTCATCCCCGCGCCAAAGCCTTCACCCCCCGCCCCGCCCCAGCCGCCTTGTACTCCGCCGTCAACCGCGCCGCCGCCTCCTCCGGCAGCCGCCGCACCGCCTCGCGGAAAGTCACCCCCGACAGCCGCTCCAACCGCGCCGTCACCCACGCCGCGACCCACGTCGGGTCCTTATACGCGATCTCGCGCAGCACCCAGCCGATCGCCTTGCGGACGAAGAACTCACTTTCGTCGACCATCGGGTCCGCGTAGCGCGTGACGCGCACCAAATCCGGCCGGCCCTCGCGGATTCCCGGGATCAAGGCCAGCAGGGCGGCGCGGCGCAGCCAGAAGTCGCCGTCGGCAGCCCACAGGTCCAGCGTGTCAGAGGTGCCCTCCCGGTCGCGGAGCGCCACCTTGCCGGCCACGTCGCCGGCCAGCGGGTCGACCAGGGCCCACATCGGGGCGTCGCGGAGCATCAGGGTCACGTCCTGCAGGTCCGGGGCCTCCAGCAGGCGTACGCCCTGTGCGAGCACGAACACGGCGGCCAGGCGCCGTTCGTACACGTCGCTGTCCCACAGGACCGCGGCGAGGGTGGTCACGTCGTCGTGGCCGGCGCGGCGGCCGCCGATCTCCTTGTACAGGGCTTTCACCAGCTTGCGCAGCTCCGGCACCGGAACACCCATATGGGCGAACTCGCTCTTGTGGTACTGCTGGTCGTAGGTGGCGCGGGCCGCGGTGCCGAGGCCGTCCAGGTCGTGGTCGAAGCCGGCCACGAGGGCGGGGATCGGGGTGGTCGTCGCATCTGTCACGCCGTGAGCCTAACGATCCACAGTGCGGTTTCGGCGCCACCCGCTGCGCCGTTCGGGCAGGATGGATGATCAGTGTTCACCGTCAGGAGGGACGACCATGCGGATCTGGACGCGGGGTGGGGCGCCGCGGGGGGCGGCCGCGAGGGGTGGCGCGAGGGCTGGCGCGACGACGGCCGTGACCGCCTTGGCGCTCGGAGCGCTCGGGACGCTCGCCGGGTGTGGCGGCTCCAGCGGCGGCGCCGCCAAGACCGGCACTGACGCCGCCACGATAAGCGCCCCCGCACCAACGTCCACGTCCACGTCCACTGCGTCGTCGACGCCCCCGCCGACCACCTCAGCCCCCTCCAACACCGCCTCCACCTCCAGCGCCCGCCTCGCCCCGGCCCTGCTGCGCCTGGAAGACCTCCCGTCCGGCTTCCGCTCCGAACGCCTCACCGAACGCAACCTGCCGTCCCTGATCAAGGGCTGCGCCGGCCTGGAGGTGCTGCAACAGGCCGCCATCGGCGATCAGGCGCAGGCCGAGTGGACCAAGGGCGCCCTGGACGACTACGTCGACGAAGCCGTCATCCAGCCTCGGGGCGAGAGCGCCGCCACGCTCGTCGACAAGGCGGCCAAGGCCCTGGACGCCTGCGGCTCGGTGAAGGTCGTCGAGGAGGGCCTGTCGGTGACGCTCCACGCCACCCCGCTGTCCCTGCCGCGGATCGGCACCGCCTCCCACGCCTGGCATACCACCGCCAAGTACGGCATCGGCTCGATGGAGATGAACGTGGTCCTGATCCAGCAGGACGACCTGGTGGTCCTGCTCGCCCAGACGCGCATCGACGGCCAGTCCAAAGCCGACCTGACCCTGGCCGCCGCCAAGGCCGCCGCCCAGCGCGCAGCGGACTTCCAGAAGAAGTAACTACCATCAATGGCATGCCCTCCCAGCCCGAGCCCAAGAAGCGCCCGCTGCACCTGGTCGGCGAGCTGCCGGCAGCCCTGCCGGCCGACAACGAGTCGTTCTTCGGCCTGGAATCGATCGAGGACCCGCTGCACCTGCTCTCGCGCAGCACGGAGCTGGCGGACGCCTTCCGCAGCTCGGCCCGCCGCGCCGAGAACTACCAGGCGATAGCGGCGGCCCGGCTGACCGATCCGCGCCGCTTCGACCGCATGCCGGTGGCGGACCTGGCGCTGCTGACCGGCTGGACCGAGGAGTACGCGACCAAGATGGCCGAGTACGGCCGCACGCTGCTGGACAAGGGTCCGGCCTGGGATTGAGCCGGGCGCGGTGGTCGCCACGGTCGCAAGCCGGCCATTCCCCGAACCCCGCTCCGTCTGCCAGAGTGCTTCTCATGGCGAACTCGCTCCCGGTCCATACGTTCACCCCCGCCGAAGGCGACTACGTCTGGACCTTCGGCGGCGCTCCGGCGCTGGCCCGCGTGCGGCCCGGCGACGTCCTGGAGCTGTTCACCGAGGACTGCTTCGCCGGCCGGGTGCGCTCGGAGAAGGACCTCGTCTCTGAGGTCTGCGAGTTCCCCTTCCTGAACCCGCAGACCGGCCCCTTCTACGTCGAGGGCGCCGAACCCGGCGACACGCTGGCGATCCACTTCATCTCCATCGAACCGGCCCGGGACTGGGCCGCCTCCAGCACGGTCCCGCTGTTCGGCGCCCTCACCTCCACGCACACCACCGCGACACTGCAACCGCCGCTCCCGGAACGTGTCTGGATCTGGCAGCTGGACCTGGAGCGCCGCACCTGCCTGTTCCGGGCCAAGGACAGCGACGTCGAGGTCGAGCTGCCGATGGATCCGATGCACGGCACCGTCGGCGTCGCCCCCAGCAACTTGGAGGTCCGCTCCGCGCTGGTCCCCGACGCCCACGGCGGCAACATGGACACGCCCGAGATGCGCGCCGGTGTGACCTGCTACCTCGGCGTGAACGTCGAGGGCGCGATGTTCAGCCTCGGCGACGGCCACGCCCGGCAGGGCGAGGGCGAGACGTGCGGTGTGGCCGTGGAGACCGCGATGAACACGGTGATCGCGATCGAGCTGGTGAAAGGCGTCCCGACGCCGTGGCCGCGGCTGGAATCCGACGCGTACATCATGACCGCCGGTTCCGCGCGTCCCCTGGAGGACGCCTTCCGCATCGCGCAGGTCGACCTGGTGCAGTGGATCGCCCGCGACTACGGCCTGAGCGAGCTGGACGCGTACCAGCTGGTGACGCAGGGTGTGGAGTCGCCCCTGGCGAACGTGTGCGACACGAACTACACGTCCGTCGCCAAGATGCGGAAGGCGTATCTGCCCTCTGGTACGTCGGCATACGGGGTGCACGACGTGCTGCGGCGCCGCGCCGCTGAATACCTCGCATAGGAGGAGCACGAGGATGGCACCATGGAGAACGAAACCGCGTGATCGCAGTCGGGTTCTCATGGCTGCTTATTGAATCTCTGTGTCGACACAGATTGCGGATCTCAACAGGAGCGAAGGAACAAAGCTGCGGTCTTCGTCGTCATAATGATGTGCCACTCACGGCACCTACCGTGATCTGCGGCGAAACTCTGAGCCACTCAGCGGCCGGGCCGACCATTTTGGACGCCACGACCCACGACCTCACGGTTACCTCGGCTACCGCGGGAAATTTGATCTTCCGGCGTGTGGCTCCCGGTCGCGATTCCGGAGCCGGGATTAATATCGAGCCTACTGGCGCCGCCAGCATCACCAATGATGCGAAGACTTTAGAAGGAAGGCAGAACCATGTCGACAACCACCATCACCGACGTCACCGCCATCGGCATCCCCGTCAGCGACCAGGACAAGGCTCTGGAGTTCTTCACGGAAACGCTGGGCTTCGCCAAGCAGCTGGATGTGCGGATGGAGAACTTCCGCTGGCTGACGGTCGCACCGCCCGACGCCCGCACCTCGATCGCGCTGATCGCGAGTCAGAACCCCGGCACCGACACCGGCGTCCGCTTCCTGGCACCGGACGCCGAAGCCGAGCACACGAGCATGAAGCAGCGCGGCGTGGAGGTCGGTGAGCTGCTGCGCTGGCCCGGCGTGCCGGCGATGTTCCAGTTCAAGGACAGCGACGGCAACACCTTCGAGGTCGTCGAAGGCACCGGCTGACTCAAGCCCCCGGAGCCAACAACGGCAGACCACTGGTAGGGCCGTCCGAGATCAACCGCATCAGCTGCTCGGTGTCGAGATGCTCCTCGATCGCATCACCCAGGCGATCGAGTTGCTTCTCGCGCTCAGCGGCGAACGAAACCGTCGGGTCCGGCTCGAACCGCACCCCGCAGACGCCCGCCACGTACGCCAAGTACGCCCGCCGGAAGCCGTCGCTCTCCAGCGCCCCGTGCCAGATCGTGCCCCAGACCGCGCCGACCCGGCAGCCTTCCAGCCCGGCACCCGAGGCGTCGGTGAAGACCGGCTCACCACCGTCGGCCACGACCTGGCCGTTGTGGATCTCGTATCCGGTCACCGGACTGCCGAGGGCGAAGCCGGAGGGGCGAGTCAGAGTCTTGATCGAGTCGAACACGGTCCGCACCGGAAGCAGCCCGAGACCGGCGACACTCCCCCGCCGGGACTCCACGTCGTCTTCGATCCGGCCGCCGAGCATCTGATACCCGCCGCAGATCCCCAAGATGGGCCGCCCCCCAGCGGCGCGTTCAGCCAGCACCGACTCCAGGCCACGCTCCCGTAGCCAGGCCAGGTCCGCCACGGTCGACTTCGTCCCCGGCAGCACGACCAGGTCCGCCGACTCCACCGCCGCCGCCGAAGCCGTGAACTCCACATCCACGCCGGGCTCGATCGCCAGCGCGTCCAGGTCGGTGAAGTTCGACACCCGCGGGAAGCGGATCACCGCGACCCGCAACCGCGAAACGTCCGAACCCGACCCCTGATAGGCCTCGATCGGCAAAGCGTCCTCGGCATCGAGCCGGATCCCCGGCAGCCAAGGCACCACACCCAGCACCGGCCGCCCCGTGAAGCCCTCGATCTGCCGCAGCCCCGGCGTCAGCAGCGACGGATCGCCGCGGAACTTGTTGATCACGAACCCTGATATGAGCCGCTGATCCCCGGCATCCAGCAGCGCGACGGTCCCGTGGAAGGCGGCGAACACCCCGCCCCGGTCGATGTCGCCGACCACGATCACCGGCATGCCCAACGGCCGGGCCAGGCCCATGTTCACCAGATCGCCGTCGCGCAGGTTGATCTCGGTCGGCGATCCGGCACCCTCGCACACCACCACGTCGAACCGCGACTTCAAGTCCTGATACGCCGCCAGCACCGCCTCGCGCAGCACCGGCTTCAAGTTCTGATACGACGTCGCAGAAGCCTCGCCGAACACCTGCCCCATCAGCACGACCTGACTGGTCCGGTCGCTCCCCGGCTTGAGCAGCACCGGGTTCATCGCCACCTCGGGCTCGACCCCGGCGGCCTGGGCCTGCATCACCTGCGCCCGGCCGATCTCGGCGCCGCCCCGGGCTTCGACCGGCGCCGCGACCGGCGCCTGCACCACCATCGAGTTGTTCGACATGTTCTGGGCCTTGAACGGCGCGACCGACACCCCCTGCCGCCGCAGCCACCGGCAGATCCCCGCGGTGATCAGGCTCTTCCCGGCATCCGAAGTGGTCCCGGCGACCAGCAGGGAACCGGTGCCCCCGCGCGAATCGATCATCGAATCAGCCTATCGGCAGCACTCCGCAACGCCGCGACGACCTCCGGATACTCCGCCCCGGCCCGCATCGCGATCAGGCTGACCCGCCGCGGCCAGTCCTCCTTCAACGGCACCAGCACGACCCCGTCGGGCATCTTCGGCGGGACGCCGAGCGTCGGCAGCAGCGTCACCCCGAACCCGTTCGCGATCAGCGCCAGCGCGGCGCTGAAATCCGTGGCCCGATGCCGGCCCCGGGGCTGGAATCCGGCGTCGGCGCAGATCGCCGTGACCTGGTCGTGGCAGGACAGTCCCTCCGCCGCCAGCACGAACGGGTCCTCGACCAGATCCGTCAGCGAGACCCGGCCGGCGCCGGCGAACGGATGGTCGGCCGGCAGCGCCGCCTGGTAGACCTCCTCCAGCAGCGGCAGCACCTTGATCCGGGGATCGCCCAGCAGCGGCCGGTTCGGCGCCGCCATCACCACCGCGACGTCCAGCGACCCCTCGATCAGCCGCGCGACCGACTGCTCGCTCTCGGTGTCGGCGATCTCGAATCCCCACTCGGGATGCTCCTCGCGCAGCGCCTTCATCGCCGGCGCCACCACCGCCATCACCGCGGTCGGGAAGCCCCCTATCCGTACCGCGATCGGCGCCGGCGACATCGCGCGCAAGTCCGACTGCGCCCGCTCCAACTGAGCGAACACCGCGTCGGCATGCGCCACCAGCACCCGCGCCGCCTCGGTCAGCACCACGTTCCGTCCGCGCCGTTCCAGCAGTTCACACCCGGTACTCTTACTGAGTACGGCCAGCTGCTGCGACACCGCTGACGGCGTCAGATACAGCGCCTCCGCGGCCGCCACCACCGTTCCGTGGTCGGCCAAGGCGCGCAGCGTCCGTAGTTGCCGCACGTCGATCATCGGTGCCATGCCGTCCGCCGATCATTCAGCTGAGCTTAACGGTTTCGCGAAAAATCATTCGCTGGTGCTGAACGATAGCGCGGCCGGACACTACCGTCATGCGTAATCCCCGCCACATCGCCCTAGCTCTGTCCGTCGTCGTCATCTGGGGCGTGAACTTCGTGGCCATCGGCTACGCCCTCGAAGGCTTCCCGCCGATCCTGCTGGCCGCCCTGCGCTTCGCCCTCACGGGCCTGGCGGCGTTCTTCGTCCCGCGTCCGAAAGAGGTGCGCTGGTACTGGGCCGCCGGTATCAGCGCTTTCATGTTCTTCGGCCAGTACGTCCTGCTCTTCACGGGCATGGCGCACGGGATGCCCGAAGGCCTGTCCTCCCTCGTCCTGCAGTGCCAGGCGCCCTTCACGGTCCTGGCCGCCGCGCTGCTGTTGGGCGAGCGCACCGGCGTCCGGCAGCTGCTCGGCATCGTGGCCGCCGTGGCGGGCCTGGCCGTCATCGGCGCCGGACGCGGCGGCAGTGTCCCGCTGGGCTCGCTGCTTCTGGTGATCGGCGCGGGCGCGTCCTGGGCCCTGGGTTCGATCAGCAACCGCAAGGCCGGAGCCGACAACGGGTTCGCGCTGATGGTGTGGGCGAGCTTGTACGCCGCTCCCCCGCTGGCTCTGGCCTCGCTGACGTTGGAGGGACCGCACCGGATCGGCCATGCCTTCACGCATCTGCACCTCACTCCGGTGCTGGGGCTGCTGTATGTGGTGGCGCTGTCCACCTTCGTCGGCCTGGGCGCCTGGGTGGTGCTGATCAGCAAGTACCCCGCCTCGACGGTCGCGCCCTACACCCTCGGCGTGCCGCCGGTCGGCATGGTGGCTTCGGCGCTGGTGAACGGCGAGCGGATGAACGGCCTGGAGCTGGCCGGGGCGGCCGTGGTGCTGGCCGGGCTGGTGGCGATCGTCTGGCCGCGATCGGCGCGCACGCCCTCGCGCCCGCGGACCGGCGCGGATCGGCCGATCGTCCTGGATCAGCCGGATGAGTCCGTGGCCGCCGCTAAAGTCGGGGAGACCGTTCAAGCCGCCATGTGAGGCCCAGACCCCTGGGAGGGACGCCGTGTCCGCGCCGACCGAGCCCCACGGCACGCTCGCCGTCCTGGAAGGCGTCCTGGAACGCATCACGTACGCCAACGAGGAGACCGGCTACACGGTGGCCCGCGTCGACACCGGCCACGGTTCCGGGGACCTGCTCACGGTGGTCGGCGCGCTCCTGGGGGCCCAGCCCGGCGAGTCGCTGCGGATGCGCGGCCGCTGGGGCTCGCATCCGCAGTACGGCCGCCAGTTCATGGTCGACAACTACACGACAGTCCTGCCGGCCACGGTCGCCGGCATCCAGAAGTACCTCGGCTCCGGGCTGATCAAGGGCATCGGGCCGAAGACGGCCGAGAAGATCGTCGGCCATTTCGGGGTCGAGACCCTGGACGTCATCGAGCAGGCTCCCGACCGGCTGATCGAGGTGCCGACCCTCGGGCCGAAGCGGACCAAGCTCATCAGCGCGGCGTGGGTGGAGCAGAAGGCCATCAAGGAGGTCATGGTCTTCCTGCAGTCGGTCGGCGTCACCACCTCGATCTCCGTGCGCATCTACAAGGAGTACGGCGACGCCTCGATCGACGTGGTGAAGCAGGAGCCGTACAAACTCGCCTCAGACGTCTGGGGCATCGGGTTCAAGACCGCCGACGCGATCGCCGTGGCCGTCGGCATCCCGCACGACTCCCCGGAGCGGGTGAAGGCCGGGATCCAGTACGCCCTGTCGCAGGGCTCCGACGCGGGCAACTGCTATCTCCCGCGCGAGAAGCTCGTCGACGAGGCGGTCAAGATCCTCGCGGTCCCGCACGAACTCGTCGCGACCTGCCTGGACGAGCTGGCCGAAGCCGAAGGCGTCATCGCCGAGGACCTCCCCGACCCCGACGGCTACGACCCGACGCAGCCGATCAAGGCCGTGTATCTGGTCCCGTTCCACCGCGCCGAGGTGTCGCTGGCCGCACAGCTGCGCCGGCTGCTGGAAGCCCCGGACGACCGCCTCGGCGCGTTCGCCACCGTCGACTGGGACAAGGCCCTGACTTGGCTGCGCGAGCGCACCGGCGCCGATCTCGCCCCGGCGCAGACCGAGGCGGTGAAGCAGGCGCTGACGTCCAAAGTCAGCGTCCTGACCGGTGGGCCCGGTTGCGGCAAGTCCTTCACCGTGCGGTCGATCGTCGAGCTGGCACGCGCCAAGCGGGCCCGCGTCGTGCTCGCCGCGCCGACCGGCAAGGCCGCCAAGCGCCTGACCGAGCTGACCGGTGCCGACGCCATGACCGTGCACCGGCTGCTGGAGCTCAAACCGGGCGGCGACGCCGCCTTCGACCGCGATCGCCCGCTGGAGGCCGACCTGGTGGTCGTGGACGAGGCGTCGATGCTCGACGTCCTGCTGGCCAACAAGCTCGCCAAGGCGGTGGCACCGGGCGCGCATCTGCTCCTGGTCGGCGACGTCGACCAGCTGCCCTCGGTGGGCGCCGGGGAGGTGCTGCGGGATCTGCTGGCCGCCCCGCGGGTGCCGCGCGTGCGGCTGACGCAGGTGTTCCGGCAGGCGCAGCAGTCCGGCGTGGTGGTGAACGCCCACCGGGTCAACAACGGCAAGCCGCTGGAGTTGGACGGCTTCGACGACTTCTTCCTGTTCGTCGAGGACGAGACCGAGGACGCCGCGCGCGTGGCCGTGGAGCTGGCCACCACCCGCATCCCACGCCGTTTCGGCTTCGACCCGCGCCGCGACATCCAGCTGCTGACGCCGATGCACAGGGGGCCGGCCGGGGCTGGGACGCTGAACGGGCTGCTGCAAGAAGCGTTGACGCCGTCGGAGCCGTCGCGCCCGGAGAAGCGGTTCGGCGGGCGCACATTCCGGGTCGGCGACAAGGTCACGCAGATCCGCAACAACTACGACAAGGGCAAGAACGGGGTCTTCAACGGTACCGGCGGCGTCATCACATCGATGTCGTTGGAGGATCAGACGCTGGTCGTGCGTACCGACGAGGACGAGGACGTCTCCTACGAGTTCGCCGAGCTGGACGAGTTGCAGCACGCCTACGCGATGACCGTGCACCGGTCGCAGGGGTCCGAGTATCCGGTGGTCGTGGTGCCGGTGACGATGAGCGCGTGGATGATGTTGCAGCGGAACCTGCTCTACACCGCCGTGACGCGGGCCAAGAAGCTTGTGGTGCTGGTCGGTTCGAAGCGGGCGCTGGCCCAGGCGATCCGGACGAAGTCGGCGGGGAAGCGGTTCACCGGGTTGGATCATCGGTTGCGATGACGGAGCTGATCCTGCGGTTCGACAGCAACAAGCCGCGCAAGCTGAAGTACAACCTGGAGGCGGCGCGCAGTCAGGGGGCTTCTACGTTGCTGACGTTCGGTGGCGCGTACTCGAACCACATCCGGGCTGTGGCCGCTGCCGGACGTGCCGAGGGTTTCGCGACGATCGGCGTCATCCGTGGCGAGGAGCGTCTGCCGCTGAACGATTCGCTGGCGTTCGCGGTGGGGCAGGGAATGCGGCTGACGTATATGGATCGGGAGACGTATCGGGCGAAGAACTCGCCCGAAGTCCGCCGGTCTCTGGAGGACGCCTTCGGTGACTTCTTCCTCATCCCGGAAGGCGGCAGCAATCCGGCGGCGGTGCGCGGGTGCGCCGAGCTGCCGCGTGAGATCGCAGAGCCCTTCGACGTACTTTGCTGCCCGGTCGGCACCGGCGGGACGCTGGCGGGGATCGCCGCCGGGCTCGGTCCGGGACAGCGGGCCATCGGCTTCGCGGCGCTGAAGGGTGGTTTCCTGACCGGCGAAGTCGCGGCGCTGCAACGTCAGACCTACGGGAGAGTCTTCGAGAACTGGCATGTCGAAGACGACTTCCACTTCGGTGGCTACGCGAAGGTGCCGCGCGAGTTGGACGAGTACGCCGCGAAGTTCGGGGCCTCGCACGGCTTCGAGGTCGATCGGATCTACGTCGCGAAGATGCTCTACGGAATCGCGACGATGATCGGCGCCGGGAGGTTCGCCGCCGGCACGCGGATCGTCGCGGTCATCACGACCGGCTGAGACGATCCGCCGCCGGCCATCGGTCGACCAGCAGATCGGTGGCGGCGCGGTCGCGGACGGCGATGCGGAGCCACTCGGAGCCGAGGCCGGGAAAGGTGTCGCCGCGTCGGACGGCGATGCCTTGGGCGCGGAGATGGTCGCGGACGGCGGCGGCTCGGGGTGTGCGGACCAGGACGAACGGGGCCCGCGAGGCGGCGGGGATGCTCAGGTCCGGCAGTTCGGCGAGGCGGCTCAGGAGATAGTCGCGGTCTTGGTCGGCTTGTTTGGCGAGTGTCTCGGCTTCGGCGACGGCGGCCGGTTCGCAGGTCGCCTGCACGGCGACGAGGCCGAGGGTCGAGACAGACCAGAGCGGTTGCGCGTCTTTCAGAGCTCTCATGAGGTCGCGGGGGCCGAGCAGGTAGCCGACGCGCAGGCCCGCCAGGCCCCAGGTCTTGGTCAGGCTTCTGATGACGACGATGTCCGGGTGCCCGGCCAGCGTCTCGGGCTCGCCGGGGACGGCGTCCATGAACGCTTCGTCGACGACCACCGTGCGACCGGGCTTTCGCAGACGCTTGATGGCGTGCGCGGGATGCAGGACGGAGGTCGGGTTGGTGGGGTTGCCGAGCAGGACGAGATCGGCGTCGGCGGGGACGGCGTCCGGATCGAGGGTGAAGTCGCCGGTGAGGACGTGGCGCTCGACTTGGTGGCCGGCGGCGCGCAGGGCGGCTTCGGGCTCGGTGAACTGCGGGTGCACGACGAGTGCCCGGCGTGGTCGCAGGGCCCTGGCTAAGAGAACGAAGGCTTCGGCGGCGCCGGAGGTGAGGAGGACTTCGTCCGGCGCGCGGCCGTGGCGGGCGGCGACGGTCGCGGTCGCGGGGCGCGCGTCGGGGTAGGCCGCGAGGGTGTCGAGGCCGGCGGCGAGGCGGTCGCGGAGCCAGCGCGGTGGAGCGGGGAGGCGGACGTTGACCGCGAAGTCGTGGCGGATCGCGGTGGCGGTGTCGCGGAGTTCGGCGTCGCCGTGGTGGCGGAGGTCGGGATCCGAGGCGTTGTCAGCCATGGGAGTGCGCGTGGCTGTGACTGTGGTGGTGCTCGTGGCCCTCTTCATC
Organism: Catenulisporales bacterium; assembly: GCA_019510485.1. GTDB lineage: Bacteria > Actinomycetota > Actinomycetes > Streptomycetales > Catenulisporaceae > Catenulispora. Next base: position 5,325 of record JAEKKI010000032.1, on the reverse strand, counting down.
AGGGTGATCATGCGGGGCTTGCACCGCTCCGACCTTGTGTTCGAACCCCGGCAGCGCGATCCGGTAGACACAGGTGTCGCAGTTCATCCGGATGTCGCCGGCGACGGCTTCGGCGTAGCGCTCCAGCACCAGATCGGCGAGTTCGTCGCAGTCCCCGATCACCGGCGCCACCGGGTAGCCGCCGGACTGCTCGGCGATCCGGTCCGGCAGCACGCCGCGGAACAGGAAGTAGGGCAGGATCACGATCCGCTCGGCCCCCAGCCGCCGGCAGCGTTCCAGGCCCTCGGCTACGGACGGCCGGGCGAGCGAGACGAACGCCGTCTCGACCATCCCGATGCCGCGTCCCTCCCACAGCAGGCGCGCGGCGCGGTAGACCTCGGCGTTGGCGTCGGGATCGGTGGAGCCGCGGCCGACGAGCAGTACAGCGGCATCGGCGCGTTCTTCGCGCGGCAGGACGCTGTCCAGGCGTGCTTCCAGCAGCGACAGGATGGTCGGGTGGACGCCGAGGGGACGGCCGTAGGAGAAGGACAGGCCCGGATGGCGCAGGCGTTCGCGGTTCAGGGAGCCGGGGATGTCGCCCTTGGCGTGTCCGGCCGCGACCAGGACCAGCGGGACGGCCGCGAGTCGGCGGTGGCCGGCGGCGACCAGGCGGGTGACGGCTTCGCCGACCGGTGGGGTGGAGAGTTCGATGAAGCCGCCGTCGACGGCGGGTGGAGGCGAGGCGGCGCCGGCAGGAATCGCAACATTCGTGTTCGTCACGCCATTCGCCGCACGGCGGGCCACCCGCGCGACCAACGCCCGGAAATCGGCCGCGCCGTCGGCGTCGCGGGTGCCGTGGCCGACGATCAGCAGGGCGGTCATCGTGGGTTGCCTTCTTTCACCAGGGCCTCGTAGATCAGGTCTTCGTAGATCAGGGCGTTGAGCGCGGCGGCGGCCACCGCCGATCCGCCCTTGCCGGAGACGTTCGACACGGCCGGCAGGCCCGACTCGCGCAGCGCCGCCTTGGACTCCGCCGCGCCGACGAAGCCCACCGGCAGGCCGATCACGAGAGTCGGCCGCGCCTCGGCGGCGATGGCGATGAGCTCGAACAACGCGGTCGGCGCACAGCCGATGACGTAGACGGCACCGGGGCCGGCCTGCTCGGCGGCGATGCGCAGCGCGGCGGCGGAGCGGGTGATGCCTCGGTCGGCGGCCAGGCGCGGCGCGGCGGGGTCCTTGATGGAGCACAACGTGTCGCGGCGAGTGATGCCGGCGGCGACCATTTCGACGTCGGCGACGATGGGTGCACCGGCGGCGAGCGCGGCGGCGGCGTGAACGAGGGCTGATTCGTCGGTGACGAGGTCGGTGGCGTAGTCGAAGTCGGCGCTGGCGTGGATCACGCGCTCTGCGACAGCCCTCGTATACGGCGGCAGCGCGCTGGTGTCGAGGTGTGCGCGCAGGATGCGGTACGACTCGGCCTCGATCGGATGGACGGCGCGGGTGGTCATCGGGCGTCCTCCGGAGTGCGCGCGACCAGGGCGATGGCGTCGACCGGGCAGACTTCGACGCATTCGCCGCAGCCCGTGCAGCGTTCGGCGCGCACGCGCAGGGTGCCGCCTTCCGGGCGGATGGCGTGCTCGGGGCATGTGAGCAGACACGCGCCACAGCCCTGGCAGGCGTGGACCTCGGCTATCAGGGTGTTCACTACAGGACCATCCCTTCTGCAGCCTTCATGAGTAGGGTTGTGTCCCCTCGGTCCCGGTGGGTGCATGGCCGCGCGTGCTGTGGGCCTGCTGGCGCGACGGCACCCGCTACGACCCCGCGATCCACGCCCTCGGCAACAAGATCAAGACGACCGCCGAGCAACCGATCGCCGCATAGGACTTGACTCGGAGAACTCATGAGGCGTCGCTCCAGGTATAGCCGCGCGGCGTGACCATGCGTCCGGCGACGATGCGGGTGTGCGAGCTGCCGACCAGGACGACCGTGTACATGTCGACGTCGGCCGGATCGAAGTCGCTCAGGGTGCTGATCCACGCACGCTCGCCGGGCCGCGAGGCGTCGCGGACGCAGCCGACGGGCGTGGTCGGCGGGCGGTGCTGCTTGAGGATGTCGAGCGCGCGGCCGAGCTGCCAGTCGCGGCCCCGGCTGCGCGGGTTATAGAAGACGGTGACGAAGTCGCCTTCGGCGGCGGCGGTGACGCGGCGCTCGATGGCGGGCCAGGGCGTGTGCAGATCGGAGAGCGAGACGACGGCGTGGTCGTGCCCGAGCGGCGCGCCGAGCACGTTGGCGGCGGCCAGCGACGCGGTGACGCCTGGGATGCCGACGACGTCGACATCATCGAGGTCGAACAGATCGAGCGCGGGGCTGGCCATGGCGTAGACGCCGGCGTCGCCGGAGCCGATGAGCGCGACAGCCCGGCCCGAACGCGCGGTCTCGACGGCGTCTTTGGCGCGGGCTTCCTCGCTGCCGAGGCCGGTCGCGCGGATCTCGGTGCCGGGGCGGAGGAGGTCGCGGATCTGGTCGAGGTACTGGTCGAGGCCGATGACGACGGACGCCCGCCGCAGCTCGGTCACCGCACGCGGGGAAAGAAGGTCACGCGCGCCGGGGCCGAGGCCGATCAGAGCGAGTCGGCCGCGAGCAGCCAGGCGGGCGATCGCGGCGGTGGCCATGGGGGCGCGAGAGCTGTCGCTCGGCTCGGTAGCGGCACTGCCCTCGATGATCGAGGCGGCTGTACTGACCGTCGGTCCAGCCAAAACCTGGTCCACGGCTGTCGATCGAGATGCGCTCACGGGCGGCGCGGTCGGGACTTGGCCCGCGACATCCGCGCCGGTAGTAGGCACGCTCTTGGTCTTCGGCACGATCAATTCGGCTAGGGGACGGTTCGGGCCGTCGTAGCGAGCGGCGGCTTCGGCGACCGAAGGCGTGCCGACTTCGGCCCGCACGATCGGGCTCGGGTTGGGCACGTCTATCGCGGCCAGGTCCGCTGCGGGATGGAAGACCACCGGCCAGCCTCGGCGGCGTGCGGCTTCGAGGATGCCGGCTTCATCGGACTTCGCCTCCACCGAAGCCAGGCGCGTGACCGATGCCGCCGACAGACCACCGGCCGCCAGAGCGCGATCGATCGCGTCGAGCACCTCCTCAGCAGACACGCCGCGCGAGGCGCCTACCCCTACCACCAGCGACTGCGGCCGGTAGACCAGGCCGTCCGCCGATGCTTTGTCGCTGATCGTGATCAGCGCTTCCGCATCGCCTTCGCGGATGTCCAATGCGGGCAGCGGCCAACGGTGAGCACCGGTCAGCGATACCGGCACGCCGGACAGCAGCTTCGCGCCGACCGCTGCCAGCATCTCAGGGTTCTCGATCCGAAAACCCAGGTCGGCGCCATAGCCGTCCAACGCCTGCGCACCCGAGACGTCCGAAGCCGTCGTGATCACCGGCGTGCAGCCCAGCACCGCCGACACACGCTCCGCCAGTTCGTTGGCGCCATGATGCCCACCCAGGACCGCGACCGCGTGGCGCAGCGCCTCGTCGACGCAGACCACGGCTGCGTCAGCGGTCTTATGGACCAGCACCGGCGCCAGGGACCGCACCGTCGCGCCGACGGCCAGGAACGCCACCACGGCGTCGCAGTCCTCGAACGCCGTACGCAGCTCTGCCGCGCCGCCGTAGAGGCGGACCTCCGAGGGCCACGCGGCGGCCAGCGCCTGAGCCGCGCGATGACCGGCGGCGGTGGCGGCGACAACGCCGATCAGCTTCGGATTCACGGGCGTTCTCCCCACAGCAGGAACACAGGATTGGCGGCGGCGAAGCGGTGGGTGTCGCCGGGCAGGGCGGACAGGCGCGAGGACTGGAGCAGGACGCCGTCGGTCACGCGGCCGGACTTCGTCAGCAGGCTGATCGTCTCCGGCACGCGTTCGATGGCGGCCAGTGCCACGACCACCGTCGTGGCCGAGGTGTCCGCGCACGCGCCGATCACCTCGGCTCCTCCCCCGCCGACGAACACCGCGTCGGGGGGCGGCAGACGGTCCAGGGTGTCGAGAACGTCGGCGGTCACGACTTCAACGGCCACGGCGTGTGCGGCGGCATTGGCGCGGATGCGTTCGCAGGACTCTGCGTCACGCTCGACGGCGACGACCGCGGCGCCGAAGCGGGCGCATTCGACGCCGACCGAGCCGGAGCCGGCGCCGATGTCCCATACCAGGCGGCCGGGACGTGGGGCGAGCTTGGCCAGGGCCAGGGCGCGCACCTCGGATTTGGTGATCATCGAGTCGCGGTGGGCGAAGGCCGATTCGGCCAGTGCCCACGCGCCGGGGACGCCTTGGAAACCGGCCAGCCAACCGCGTTCGGAGGTGAGACGCGATTCGTCCAGGCACAGCAGGACGTGCGGGTCGTCGAACGAAGCGTGTGCGGCGGCGTGCGAGCTCAGGATGTCGACGCGCTGATCGGGGTGGCCGAGGCGCTGGGCGACGACGAAGGTCCGGTCGGGAAGCTCGGCGCCCAGCTCGCGGGCTCCGGCGCCCGGGCCGGTCAGCACCGCGACCTTCGGGAAGGCCCGGCAGACGTTGGCGACCGGACGCGGCTCGCGGCCGTGGGCGCTGACCACGACGGCGTCGTCCCAGGTCATGCCGACGGCGGCGAATGCGAACGCCACGGAGGACGCGGCCGGCAGAACCTTGATTTCGAGGCCGCGTTCGCGTAGCAGGCGCACGATGCCGAAGAAACCGGGGTCGCCGCTGGCCAGGACACAGATCCGGTTGTGCTGAATGATCTCGTCGAACATGCGGTCCAGGGCGCCGAGCACGAACGGCGTCGCGGTCTCCGGTAACGGAACCTCGGCCAGGATGCGGCGCGTGCCGATGACCAGTTCCGCATCGTCCAGGGCGGCACGTGCCTGGTCGGACAGCGGGGAGCCGTCGTGGCCGATGACCGTGATCACGAGCGGGCCACCACTTCGTGGCCGCTGAAGTCGACCATGACGACCTCGGCGCTGATCGAGCCCTGACATTCGGTGCCGGCGAAGCGTTCCAGGACGGCGGCAACGCGGCGGCAGAGTTCGGAGCCTGCGATGTCCAGCAGGCCGGCGGCTTCCCAGAGCTCATAGCCGTGGCGTGCAGTGTTGGCCGCGCCGACTTCGGCTGCGAGCTGCGCAGAGCCGCCGACGGCGCGGGTGATGTCGCCGAGCAGCGAGCAGTCGACCTTGGAGCGCGTGTAGTGGGTCATCAGGACGCCGGAGCCGAGCTTGGTCAGCTTGCCGGCCATACCGACGAACACGACGCGGCGCACACCGTGCTCCACACAGCGCCGGATCGCGGCCCCGGTGAAGTCGCCGACCTCGACGAAGCT
>JAEKKI010000031.1 GCA_019510485.1 Catenulisporales bacterium | reverse complement strand
CCCTTCTCGCGTTCGAGGTCGTTGGAGTCCATGGCCCGCTCGTCGACGTGCTGGTGCTCGCCGAAGGCGCCGGACTGCCACAGCATCGCGTCGACCAGCGTCGTCTTGCCGTGGTCGACGTGCGCGACGATCGCCACGTTCCGGATGTTGTCGCGTGTGGGCATGCCTGAAGGCTCCTTGGCAGAAGGGGATACCTGCCCATGGTACGTGCTCGGGAAACCTCTCGCCGCCGGTGGCGCCCGCGGCCCTGCCGAAGGCCCGCGGCCGGGGCGTCAGTAGGATGTGAGGTAGATCACCTTTCCACTACTGCGGGTGACGCGTTCTATGGAATCTGACGTGCTGTCCACTAGAGTTCGCGCAGCTCCACAGAGTTCTGCCACGCACGACAGCCAAGCAACACGGCGGTAACACGCCCCGGCATCACATCCCCGGTATAACAAGAACATTGCCCGTCTGGGAGACGACAAGTCGATGGCGACTGACACCATCGCGCCCGGCCCCGAGGCCCCCGCCCCGCTGAGCCCGGCGCGTGCAAAGATCGAACAGAAGACGCTGCGCACAGACCGGTGGTGGCTCAGTCCGCTGCTGACGTTGCTCGTGCTGGTCGCCTTCATCTTCTACGCGACGTTCCGCGCGTTCCAGAACGCCGACTATTACGCCGACGGACTGATCTCGCCGTTCTACAGCCCCTGTCTGGCCACCAGCTGTGTGCCGGACTCGGCGCTGGGCGGGTTCACGCCGTTCGGCTCGTGGTGGGCGCTGTCCCCGGCGCTGCTCATCCTGATCTTCCCGCTGGGCTTCCGGATGACGTGCTACTACTACCGCAAGGCCTACTACCGCGCCTTCTGGCAGTCGCCGCCGGCCTGCGCGGTGGCCGAGCCGCACGGCAAGTACACCGGCGAGACCCGCTTCCCGCTGATCCTGAACAACGCGCACCGCTGGTTCTTCTACGCGGGCCTGATCTTCAACGTGATCCTGACCTGGGACGGGATCCTGGCCTTCCGCAACGGCGCCGGGCAGTGGGGCCACATGAGCGTGGGCACGCTGGTGCTGCTGGCCAACGCCACCCTGCTGTGGCTGTACTCGCTGTCGTGCCACTCCTGCCGGCACGCGATCGGCGGCCGGCTCAAGCACTTCTCGAAACACCCCGTGCGCTACAAGGGGTGGACTCTGGTGTCGAAGCTGAACCACAAGCACATGCTCTTCGCGTGGGTGTCGCTGTTCGGCGTGGCGCTGGCCGACGCGTACGTCGCGCTGGTGGCGAACGGCACGTTCAGCAACCCGACGTTCTTCTAAGGATCCGTGCGCAATCATGAGCGACAACCGACAGGGCACAGAAAACACAGGGAACATCGAGCGCCACTCGTACGACGTAGTGGTCATCGGCGCCGGCGGTGCCGGACTGCGCGCCGCGATCGAGGCCCGCCAGGCGGGCAAGCGGGTGGCCGTCATCAGCAAGTCGCTGTTCGGCAAGGCGCACACGGTGATGGCCGAGGGCGGCGCGGCCGCCGCCATGGGCAACGTGAACTCCAAGGACAACTGGCAGGTCCACTTCCGCGACACGATGCGCGGCGGCAAGTTCCTGAACCACTTCCGGATGGCCGAGCTGCACGCCAAGGAGGCGCCGGACCGCATCTGGGAGCTGGAGACCTGGGGCGCGCTGTTCGACCGCACCAAGGACGGCAAGATCAGCCAGCGCAACTTCGGCGGGCACGAGTACCCGCGGCTGGCGCACGTCGGCGACCGCACCGGCCTGGAGCTGATCCGCACGCTGCAGCAGCGCGTGGTGGCGTTGCAGCAGGAGGACCAGGAAGCCACCGGCGACTACGAGGCCGGCCTGCGGGTCTTCGCCGAGACCACGATCGTCCGGCTGCTGAAGGACGCCGAGGGCCGTATCGCCGGGGCCGTCGGCTACTACCGCGAGACCGGGGAGTTCGTGCTCTTCGAAGCCCCGGCGGTGATCCTGGCCACCGGCGGCATCGGCCGCAGCTACACCGTCACCTCGAACTCCTGGGAGTACACCGGCGACGGCCACGCGCTGGCCCTGCTGGCCGGCGCGACCCTGGTCAACATGGAGTTCGTCCAGTTCCACCCCACCGGCATGGTCTGGCCGCCCTCGGTGAAGGGCATCCTGGTCACCGAGTCGGTGCGCGGCGACGGCGGCGTCCTGCGCAACAGCGAGGGCAAGCGCTTCATGTTCGACTACGTCCCCGACGTCTTCCGCAAGCAGTACGCGGAGACCGAGGAGGAGGCCGACCGCTGGTACACCGACCAGGAGAACAACCGGCGCCCGCCGGAGCTGCTGCCCCGCGACGAGGTGGCCCGCTCGATCAACTCCGAGGTGAAGGCCGGCCGCGGGACCCCGAACGGCGGCGTCTTCCTGGACGTGTCCAGCCGGCTGCCCGCCGAGGAGATCCGGCGCCGGCTGCCGTCGATGTACCACCAGTTCAAGGAGCTGGCCGACGTCGACATCACGGCGCAGCCGATGGAGGTCGGCCCGACCTGCCACTACGTCATGGGCGGCGTCGAGGTCGACCCGGACACCCAGGGCACGAACGTCCCCGGCCTGTACGCGGCGGGCGAGTGCTCCGGCGGCATGCACGGCTCCAACCGCCTCGGCGGCAACTCGCTGTCCGACCTGCTGGTCTTCGGCCGCCGCGCGGGGCTGTACGCCTCGGAGTACGTCGACTCCCTCGGCGCGGACGGCAGGCCGGCGGTGGCGGAGGCCGACGTCGACGACGCGGTAGAGGAGGCCCTGGCCCCGCTGTCCAACCCCGGCGGCGAGAACCCGTACACGCTGCACCACGACCTCCAGGTCACGATGAACGCCCTGGTCGGCATCATCCGCAAGCCGGAGGAGATCGGCGAGGCGCTGGCCAAGCTGGAGGATTTCAAGCCGCGGCACAAGAAGGTCGGCAGCACCGGTGGCCGCCGCTTCAACCCCGGCTGGCACGTCGCGCTGGACCTGCGCAACATGCTGATCGTCAGCGAGTGCGTGGCCAAGGCGGCGCTGGAACGCGAGGAGTCGCGCGGCGGCCACACCCGGGACGACTTCCCGGCGATGTCGTCGAAGTGGCGGCAGGTGAACCTGATCTGTTCGCTGAACGAGGACGGCACCGGCGTGGAGCTGAGGCACCAGCCGATTCCGGCGATCCGGCCGGATCTGCTGGGGTTGTTCGAGACGTCGGAGTTGACGAAGTACTTCACCGACGAGGAGCTGGCGGTGTTGTCGGACAAGTCTGAGGCCGCCGAGCCTGCCGAAGCCGTCGTCGCCGAGACTGCCGCTGAGACCGCCGCCGAGACCGCCGCCGAGGAGAAGTGACATGGGGTACAAGGGCAAGTTCAAGGTCTGGCGCGGCGACGCCTCCGGCGGCGACCTGACCGACTTCGAGGTCGAGGTCAACGAGGGCGAGGTCGTCCTGGACGTGATCCACCGCCTGCAGGCGACCCAGGCCCCGGACATGGCGTGCCGCTGGAACTGCAAGGCCGGCAAGTGCGGCTCCTGTTCGGCGGAGATCAACGGCAAGCCGCGGCTGATGTGCATGACGCGCATGTCCACCTTCGAGGAGGACGAGACGGTGACCGTCACCCCGCTGCGCACCTTCCCGGTGATCAAGGACCTGGTGACGGACGTCGGCTTCAACTACACCAAGGGCCGCGAGGTGAAGTCCTTCACCCCGCCGGCCGACCTGAAGCCCGGCGAGTACCGCATGCAGCAGATCGACGTGGAACGCTCGCAGGAGTTCCGCAAGTGCATCGAGTGCTTCCTGTGCCAGAACACCTGCCACGTCGTGCGCGACCACGAGGAGAACAAGGTCGCCTTCGCCGGCCCGCGCTACCTGATGCGGGTGGCGGAGCTGGACATGCACCCCCTGGACACGGCCGACCGCAAGAACGCCGCCCAGGAGGAGCACGGCCTGGGCTACTGCAACATCACGAAGTGCTGCACCGAGGTCTGCCCCGAGCACATCCACATCACGGACAACGCGCTGATCCCGATGAAGGAGCGCGTGGTCGACAAGAAGTACGACCCGCTGGTGTGGCTGGGATCGAAGATCCGGCGGCGGTCTTCTAGCGACGCGTAGCTGTTCGACTCGTGGTGCCGGGGTCTTAGGACTCCGGCATCATGCGTTTGCCCGCGGAGTCTGCGATAAAGGATAGATGCCGACCACTCCGCACAGACTGCTTCCGAACCAGGTAACCGCCTACCTTGAGCGGATCGGCGTGCCCGGACCGCTCAAGCCCGACGCGGAGACGCTGCGTCAGCTGCACAGCGCGCACCTGCATGCCATTCCCTTCGAGAACCTCGGCATCCACCTCGACGAGGACATGTCCCTGGACGCGGCCGCGCTCTACGCCAAGATCGTGGTCCGGCGGCGAGGCGGCTTCTGTTACGAACTCAACGGACTGTTCGCGGTGCTGCTGGAATCGCTCGGCTACCGGGTGCACCGCATGTCGGCCCGCACGTTCAGCGCTGAGCGCGGCTTCAGTCCGCCGCTGGACCATATGGCACTGCGCGTCGTCGACGAGGCGGGGGATGTGTGGCTCACGGACGTCGGTTTCGGACGCCACACGGAGTTCCCGCTGGCGTTCGACGAACGGAGCGAGCAGCCGGACCCGGGCGGCCGGTTCCGTATTGCGGAGTACGAGGATGGCGAGCTCGATGTGCTGCGCGAAGGGGAAGTGCAGTACCGCGTGGACCCGCGGCCATTGGCACTGAGCGATTTCACTATGGCGATGTGGTTCCAGCGGACTTCGCCGCAGTCGCACTTCACCCAATCGCTGGTCTGCTCGCGGCTGACTTCGGACGGCGGCCGGGTGACCCTGAGCGGCCGCAAACTGGTGACCACCGATGCCACCGGCAGTCGCCAGGAGAAGGACCTGGCTTCGGACGACGATGTGCTGGCGGCCTACCGGGAGCTGTTCGGGATCAAGCTGATGCTGGTACCGGAGGTGCGCGGCGGCAGGTGGTGACCGTTCTTCTCACGCGGGTGCCGGAGCTGCACGCAGATGGTGAGCGCCTTCTGCCGACACGCGCCCTCGAAGGCGGCCACCACGTGCCGCCGCGCCTGCCTCAGGATCCGGCGGTGCCCGGGGTGAGGATTTCCATGAGATGTCCGTTGGGGTCGCGGAAGTAGGTGCCCCTGCGGCCTGGAGTGTGCCTGCTGTGATAGATCTGCCCGATCTCCTGGCAGGCGGGATCGCCGTAGTGGGTGATTCCGCCGTGCTGGATGCGGGCGAGGGCGGCGTCGAACTCCTGGTCGCTGACCAGGAACGCGTAGTGGTGTGGCTCGAAGGTGTCCGTCCGGTCGTAGTCCAGGCTGACCTGGTTGGCCAGCGTGACCGGCGTGAAGTGGGCGAGCGGCGGACCGACACTCAGGCCGAGGATGTCGGCCAGGAACCGCGCCGAGGCTTGCGGGTCACGGGCGGGGACGATGGTGTGGTTCAGTTCCACGGTCATGATGACTCCTTCTCAGGCATCGATCTGCTCGAAGATGTGCGGGTAGGACACGATGTCGTCGGGGAACTCGGCCGCCATGCGCTGGAACTCCGGGCTGCCGAACGCCGCGGCGAGCGCCTGGGTCGACTCCCAGACCGCGACGTTCATCAGAAGCCGGCTGTCCGCCGTTCCTTTGTGCATCTGCAGGGAGACGAATCCCGGCTGAGCCTTCATGAACTCAGCCTGCCTCCGAAACAGGTCCAGGAACGATTCAGCCCTGTCCTTCGGAACGACGAAGGTGTTGGCCAGGACGACGGGTCCGGTCTTCGCCTTGAACTGCGCGAACATCGGCGTACTCGGGTCCAGGCTCTGTAACTCGGCCATCTTCGGCACTTCCTCTCGGACAACTTTGCCAACGCTTGTTGGTCAACGCGTGTTGGCAACACTAGAACCGCCGATCCTGGACTGTCAACACCCGTTGGCCTACGCTTGTGGGCATGACCGGCACCACGGAGCACCAGCCAGCCGCCCGGCGATCCGACGCCACCCGCGCCACGATCCTGGCCGCGGCCCGCAAGCGCTTCGCGGCGGACGGCTACGAGAAGGCGACCATCCGGGCCATCGCGCGCGACGCGAACATCGACCCGTCGATGGTGATGCGCTACTACGGCAACAAGGCGGCCCTGTTCGCGGTGGCCGTCGCCATCGACCCCGACCTGCCCGGCCTGCCCCTCGAACCGCCCGGGGAGATCGGCCGCACGCTGGTGCGCCACTTCCTGACCCTGTGGGAGGAGAACGGGGAACTCACGGCACTGATGCGGGTCGGCGCCACCGACCCCGCCGCCGCCGAGCGCATGCAGAGCGTGCTGCGCGAGCAGCTGATCCCGCTGGCCCGCCGGGTGGGCCCCGACCCGGAGCAGGCGCAGATGCGGGCGGCACTGTGCGCCTCGACCGTGCTGGGGCTCGCGCTGACGCGCTACGTACTGCGGTTCCCGGCCAGCATGGCGCTCAGCCACGAGGAGATCGTGGACTGGCTCGGAGCCACGGTCCAGCGGTATCTCACCGCACCCGCGCCCTGAAGACCTGACGGCACGTGGTTAAGAGCTGCTAAATCAACTCGAACCACACGATCTTCCCTTCCCCCGCGGTCCGCGTCCCCCACCGCGTCGCCAACTGATTCACCAACTGCAACCCCCGCCCACCCTCATCGGTCTCCTGCGCCCGCCGGACCTGCGGCACCACATCCAGCGCGTCCCCGACTTCCACCAACAGCCGATCCGTCTTCATCAGATCCAGCGAAACCGGCGACCGCCCATACCGCTGCGCGTTCGTCACCAGCTCACTCACCAACAGCTCAGCCGTATCGCTGAGATCGGCCATCCGCCACTCGACAAGCTTCTCCCGCACCTTCCGCCGCGCATCCGCCACCGCGGAGGGATGCGCGTCAAGCTGCCAATACGCCTTCCGGTCAGCCGGAATCGCCTGCACCTGCGCCAACAACAACGTCGCGTCATCGGACGTGTCACCGGTGATCCCCAACACGTCCGTCACCGCGTCGCAGCACTCTTCCAAGGAATCCGGAGGACAGTTCGCCAGCAACGCGGCCATCACCCCGATCCCCTCGTCGATGTCGCGTCCCTTGTCCTCCACCATCCCGTCGGTGTAGAACGCCAGCCGCGAACCGTCCGGAACGTCGAACTCCTTCGTCTCGAACACCCAGCTCCGATACGCCCCGCCCCCCACCCCCAACGGCGGCGAAGGCGGCACGTCCAACCCCCTGACCGTCCCGTCCGGCCTGAGCAGCAGCGGCGGCGGATGCCCCGCACGCGACACCGCGAGCTTCCCCGTCGCCGGGTCGTAGACCGCATAGATACACGTCGCCAAATGGTTCTCCGACAGCGACGCCCCCAGCTCGTCCAGCTGATGCAGCACCTGCGCCGGAGACATGTCCAAGCCGGCCAACGTCCGCGCGGCGGTGCGGAACTGCCCCATGATCCCGGCCGCGCGCACCCCGACCCCCATCACGTCGCCCACCACCAGCGCCACCCGAGCCCCGGACAGCTGGATCACATCGAACCAGTCCCCGCCGACCTCGGCCCCCACCGACCCCGGCAGATACCGGTACGCCACCTGCACCCCCGGCAGACTCGGAATCCGCTGCGGCAACAACGCGCGTTGCAGCATCAGAGCCGTAGTCCGTTCCCGGAAGTACAGCCGCCCGTTGTCCATCGACACCGCAGCCCGCGTCGTGATCTCCTCGGCGACCTCGATGTCCTCCGGCTCGAACGGCGGACTGTCGGGATGCCGATGGAAATGCACCACTCCCAGCAACGCCTCCCGAGCCCACAGCGGCACCAGGATCGAGTCACCGCCGTCGGGCTCCCACAGCAACGTCCCGTCCTTCGCCCGGATCGGCTCCTTCGCCACGTTGCTGATACCGGCGGACGAATGCCACGCCGCCCCGCCGAGCATGCGATCGCTGATGTCCGGATCGGTGGCCCAGGCGCTGAACCCCTCAGCGCGAACCGGATCCGGAATGGGGTCGCGGCCCTCGAAGACCAGCACCCGCCGCCGCCGGACCGGCGCCAGCCACACCGGACCGATCGGGCCGATGCGCTCGTCGAAGACCTCTTCCTTGATCTCGATCACGATCGCGTCGGCGAAATCCGGGACCGCCACATCCGCCAGCTCCCGCGCCGTGCGGTCCACGTCCAAAGCCGTGCCCATCCGCGAACCGGCCTTGTTCACCAACGCCAGCCGCCGACGCGCGCCCGCGGCGGCCGCGGCCGCGCGATGCCGGTCCGTGACGTCCAGGATCAGCCCGGACAGCCCGATGACCTCCCCGTCGGGCCCATGCAGACGGCTGTAGCTGACCGACCAGACGCGCTCCTCATCGGAGGCGGGCGTGAAACCGCCGTACTGTTCGTCCACGACCGGGATCCCGGTCTCCAACACCTGGTCCGGAATCTCCTCCAACCGCGGATCGAGCCCCGGCAGCACCTCGCGAATCCGCTTGCCGATATGCGCCGAGAGCGGCAGGCCGTTGATGCGCTCCAACGCCCGGTTGAGCCGGACGTAGCGGCCTTCCTCGTCGTAGACGACGACCCCGACCGGGAACTGGTCGAACATCGAGTCCAGCACCGCCCGATCACGGGTGATACGGACCAGGTCCTCGGCCGAGTTGGCGTACCCGAAGACCAGGACGTGGTCGTCGTCGTCGCGCAACCCCATCAGGTGCACGTCGACCGGGACGCTCTCCCCGTCCGGCCGGACCGCTTCCAGCTCGCCGCGGGCATCATCACCGGAACGGATCGCCGCGACCATCGCATCGGCGGCGTCACGGTCCTCGGACCGGAACATGGCGTGAAAAGGCGAGCCGAGCATCTCGGTCCGCTTCCACCCCAGCAGCTCCTCGGCGTTGGCCCGGTACTCCCGGATGATCCCGTCCCCGTCGAGCATGAACGTCGCCGACCGCACCCGCTCGATGACCCCGGCCATCCGCCCCAGGTGCCGCGGCGCGTCGCCCTCGGACCCCTGCCCGAAGACCGAGGTGGTCATCGCCCACCCGTCCCCGCGCCATCCGGGATTGTCCAGCCGCTCGCGGTGGGGCTGCGGCTCGGTCGGCTGGTCGGGCATCGGCGTCGATTCTGTGCGGGCGGCGGACGGGGCGGAGCAGCGCGGTTGCGGGTCTCCCTCTTCCGTGATCCTTCCCGGAAAGCCCCGTCCTCAAGCCGTTGATCCTACTTTCACACTATGGGAGCAGTCACAGAATCCGGGAGAGTTCCTCGACGATCGGGATGTCCGGGGCCAGCCATTCCAGATCCGGCAACCGCGCCCACGGCACCCAGGCCAGCTCGTCGTGATCCTCCAGCGGCAACGGCTCCGGCTGGCCGGGCAGCAGCCGCGCCAGGTAGACCCGCAGCGTCAGCCGCTCGTTGATCCGCGCGTCGGCCCCGACCCGTTCCCCGACCGCCACCTCGATGCCCAGCTCCTCGCGGCACTCGCGCACGACAGCGTCCTGATCGCTCTCCCCCGCCTCGACCTTGCCGCCGGGGAACTCCCACTTGCCGGCCAGGCTCTCCGGTGCGGAACGGCGGGCGCACAGGACGGCGTCCCCACGGACGATCGCGGCGCCGACGACGATCACGCTGGTCTCTGTGGTCATCCCCCGGAGTCTAGGCGCGCCCGGCCTGCCTTGACCCCGGCGGCGGCGCGAAGAGAAACAATGAAGGCATGCGCATCCTCGAACAAGAAGAGATCAGCCGCCACCTGGCGGACCATCCGGAGTGGAGCGGCGACGCCGAGGCCCTGACCCGTGAGTTCGCCGCGAGGGACTTCCCCACGGCCATCGATCTGGTGGACAAGGTGGCGGTGGTCGCCGAGAAGCTCAACCACCACCCCGACATCGACATCCGCTGGCGCACGGTGCGGTTCCGCGTGTCGACCCACTCCGCCGGCGGCGTCACCGACCTCGACCTCCAGCTGGCGCGGCAGATCGATGCGCTGATCGCCGACACGCCGGCATAGCGGCGGCGCGGAGCTAACCGAAGATCGCGTCGGCCCCGTACCACACCAAAGCCGCGCAAGCCCCGGCGCACGGCAGCGTGAACACCCACGCGAAGAAGATGTTCCGCGCCACGCCCCACCGCACCGCCGAGCGCCGCTTCGTCGCGCCCACGCCCATGATCGAGCCGGTGATGATCTGCGTGGTGGACACCGGCGCCTTCCACACGAACGCGGTGAAGTACAGCACCCCGGCCGCGACGGTCTCGGCGGCGAACCCGCGCGGCGGATCCAGCTCGATGACCTTGCGCCCCAGCGTCCGCATGATGCGCCAGCCGCCGGAGTAGGTGCCCAGCGAGATCGCCGCGGCGCTGGCGAACAGCACCCAGTTCGGGACCGCGGACTCGCCGGTCGCGTGCCCGCCGGCGATCAGCGCCATCATGATGACGCCGATCGTCTTCTGCGCGTCCTGGATGCCGTGGCCCAGGGCCATGGCGGCGGCCGACAGCGTCTGTGCCATGCGGAAGCCGCGCGACACGCGCCCGGGGTGGGCCCGCCGGAACGCCCACAGAATCCCGACCATCAGGAAATACGCCAGGATGAAGCCGACGATCGGGGAGGAGAACATCGGCAGGATGACCTTCTGCCACACCCCGTGCCACTGCACGGTGACGCCGGCGGCCAGGCCCGCGCCGATCATGCCGCCGATCAGCGCGTGCGAAGACGACGACGGCAGCCCGAAGTACCAGGTCGCCAGGTTCCAGGCGACCGCGCCGACCAGCAGGGCGAACACGATGACCAGACCGTCGGTGCCGGTCGGGTTCTTGATGATGCCCTTGGTGATGGTCGACGCCACGCCGCCGCTCACCCGCAGCCCGATGTAGGAACCCAGCAGGTTCATCACCGCGGCCATGATCAGCGCTATGCGCGGGGTCAGGGCCCGGGTGGAGACCGAGGTGGCGATGGCGTTCGCCGAGTCGTGGAAGCCGTTGGTATAGCTGAAGCCGAGGGCGACGGCCACCACCGCCACGAGGCCGAGCCAATCCACGCTCAGGACTCCTTGACCACGATGGACTCGACGGTGTTGGCCACGTGCTCGAAGGCGTCGGCGGCGGCCTCCAGGGAGTCCACGACCTCCTTGAGCTTCATCACCGTGAGTGCGTCGTAGTCGCCGGAGAACAGGTGCGCCAGCAGCTTGCGGTAGGACTGGTCGGCGGCGTTCTCCAGCCGGTTGACCTCGATCCAGTACTCGGACAGGTCCTTCATCCCGCGCAGCTTGCGCATCGCCTGGGCGGTGAGCTCGGCGGCCCGGACCAGGGTGTCCATCTGGTCGGCCACGCCGCCGGGCAGGAAGTCGATGCCGTAGAGGTTGACCAGGTCGACGGCCTCCTCCATCTCGTCCATGACGTCGTCGAGCGTTGAGGCCAGCGCGTAGATGTCCTCGCGGTCGAACGGGGTGATGAAGGAGGAGTTCAGGGTGTTGTAGATCTTGTGCGTGGTCTCGTCGGCGGCGTGCTCGGCGGCCCGCATGCGCTCGGCGATGCGGTTCCGTTCGCCCGCGGCGGCCGGTCCGGTGGCCCCGAGCAGCTCGGTCAGCAGGTTCGCGCCGACCACGAGATGGTCCGCCTGTTCGGCGAACAGGTCGTAGAAGCTGGTCTCCCTGGGGGTCAGACGCAGTTTCACTGGGAGTCTCCGGGTCTTCAGTTGCCGTTAATCCGGGCAGCGGCTGATCGTCGTGGCTTGTTCGCCGCCAAGATGCTAGGTGCTCAACCTACCGAGCGCACAACTGAGCCACTACCGTTACAGCCGATGACAGCCGTGTTTCCGGCCCCGGGGCAGCATCCGGGCCGGCAGATGTGATCTTCGCCATGTCCGGAAGAACCCGGATCCGGAGCGGTCATCGTGGCGGAAAACCGGCGAAAGACTCGCCGGGAGGCGGTAAGAAACCGAAAACGGGTCTACTGCGGGGATTCCCCCGATGCGCTACCCGGGCCGCCCGGCCCGCCCGGCCGCCGCGGCCCGGTCCGCCCCGGCGAGCCCGGCTTGCCCGCGTCCGGGGTGAGCCCCAGGGCCCGGTCGATGACGGCCCAGTCCAGCCGCTTGCCGGTGGCCGGATGCGCGGCCACGGCCTGCAACAGCTCCCCGTACAGCGTGATCTCGTCCAGCGCGGTGGCGTCGAACGTGGACGGCAGGGCGCCATAGCGGCCGTACGCCGGACCGGCGTCCTGCTGGTTGAGCATCATGGCTGACATCACCCCGCCTCGTCGTAGCGGCCCCAGGAAGGTCCCCGACGGTCGAGCCTATTGCGCGCCGGCGCGCGCCGGTATGGCCCAACAGGACTATTTGTGAGCCCGCTTGGGGCTAGACGGGTGAGCCGCCGGAGTGGTAGCGGGCGCCACGCTCGGCGTGACGACGGTGACCGGGGTCCCGAAGCCGAACAGCTCGGTGGCCGAGGTGACCTGCGCGACGGCCTTGGCCGGACCCGGCATGGTGACGGAGAACGCGGCGACGAAGCGGCGCAGCCGGCCCTGGGCGTCCAGGTAGGCGTCGAAGGGGATCTTCGGGGTGGCGAACGCCCGGGCGGCGTTGGCCAGCGCCTTCTTGTCGGCGGCGGCGTCGGCGGCGGTGACACCGCTGCCGCCGGCGCCGGCCGCGACCGGGGCTGTCGCCGCCTGTTGCAAGTCCAGAGTGCCGTGGTAGTGCGCGACCGGCTCCCCACGCACCTGGTCCTGGCCGACGTACTTCACATCGTGCTGGGCCCCGGCGAGCATCGCGAAGGCCATCGCCGGATCGGTCGCGCCGCCGGAGTACAGGGTGCCGTCGGGGGAGGCGGCGACGTCGACCCGCGACCAGCCCTTGGCCGGTCTCGCGGCGTTCGGCGCCGGGGCGGCGAGGAGCCAGTACAGCGAGGTCGGCGTCAGGACCTCCTGCACGCTGCCGTTGGCGAGCGTCAGGTCGATGCGGCCGATCTGCCGGCCGAAGTCGAACAGCCCGGTGCCGTGCGTGGTCGTGGTCCTGGCCGCGGCGGCCGGGGTCGCGCCGTACGCCGGGACCGCCGGAATCGTCGCGGTGACGAGCGTGTCGACCTGCGCGGTGCCGGACCTGCCGGTCGCGACGCCGGCCGCGGTGACCGCCGCGACCGGGGCGGCGTGCAGGTTCACCGTGTTCGCCGCGTCGCCGGAAGAGAACATGTTCGTCGCGCCGACGGCGGCCACGGCCAGTCCGCTGACCGAGGAGATCCCGATGGCGATGCGGCGACGGTTCATGGCTTCCCCAACGAGCCGTGCCGTGTCCGGTTACGTGATGTCCAGCCTGCGCCACCGGAATGGGGGAAAGCTCGCGCCACTACCTGTTCGCCGCGTACTCCCGCAATGCCTGCGCGGTCTCCTCGTCCGCCGGGAAGAACGTCTCCAGCACCAGGTCGGCGAGCGTCAGGTCGACGGCCGAGCCGAAGACCGCGGTGGTGCTGAAGAAGCTCAGGATCCGGCCGTCGCGCCGGAAGCGGAAGGGTACGACGACACCGGCGTAGATGTCCGGCCCGGGTTCGGGCTCCGGGTGCGGATACGCCACGCATTCCTTGAGCAGCGCGGTCAACTCGGCGTCGCCGGACGCCGCCGCGCGCCGGCTCAGCGCGCGCAGCAGCCGGTCGCGGGCCTCGCCGTGGTTCACCAGGTGCGGCGCCAGGCCCTCGGGATGCAGCGTGATGCGCACCGTGTTACCGCCGCCTTCGAGCAGATGCGGGGCCACCAGATCGGTGAAGATCCCCACGGTTTCGTTGACCTCGATGATGTTCGAGCGCTGATCGTGCATCAGCGCCGGATAGGGCAGGTGACCGGTGAGGACCACGTCGATCGCCCGCCGCGCGGCCGCCATCTCCGGGCTGGCCAGCGGCCGGGCCTTGAACTCCGGGGCGTAGCCGGCGGCGACCAGCAGCTTGTTGCGCTCCCGCAGCGGGATCTCCAGCTCGTCGGCCAGCCGCAGCACCATGTCCCGACTGGGCTTGGCACGGCCCGTCTCCATGAAGCTCAGGTGGCGGGTGGAGACGCCGCTGGCCGAGGACAGGTCGAGCTGGCTGATGTTGCGGGTGCGCCGCCAGGCCCGCAGCATGGCGCCGAACTCGGCGGGGGCGGGCGCCGGGGCGGGCGCGGACGCGCGGGTGATCGTCGCGGTGCTCATGGCCACTAATGTACGAAAGCCCCCGCCACTGTTCGATTACCGCCGAACGATTGCCGCGGGGCGTCCGGGTGCACGATGCTGGGGACATGGCGGCCAGGGGGGATGGGCGGTCCGCGGTGTCGGGGACGGTGCTGCACGGCCGTGGACGCGAGCTCGATGCCATCAGGACTTTGATCACGGCGACACGCGCCGGCTCCGGCGGGGTGCTCGTGGTGGAAGGTGAACCGGGCGCGGGCAAGAGCGCGCTGTTGGCGGCGGCGACGGGATTCGCGCCGGACTTCGAGGTACTGCGCACTCGCGGTGTTCAGTCGGAGGCGGAGTTCGCGTTCAGCGGGCTGGCGGAGTTGTTGGCTCCGGTGTCGGAGTTGATGGACGGGCTGGTGGCGGAGCAACAGCGGGCTCTGAGATCGTCGCTCGATGCCGGCGGCGGCGCCTCGGCGGGGCGATTGCCGTTGGCCACGGCGGTGTTGGCGCTGCTGACGTCGGCTGCGCGGCGGCGTCCGGTGCTGGTGGTGGTGGACGACGCGCATTGGCTGGACGGCTCGTCGCTGGCGGTGGTGGGCTTCGTCGCACGGCGGTTGGCGGGGACGCCGATCGCGTTGCTGGCGGCTCGGCGCGGACCGGAGCCGCAGGTCGGGGTCGACGCTGTGGAACTGCGGTTGCGGGGGCTCGGGGCGGAGGCGGCGCGGGGGTTGTTGGCGGATCTCGGGATTCAGGCGCGGATCGGGGCGGCGGGAGCGAATTTCGCCGAGGTCGACGAGCATTTCGCGCACGCCGATCTCGCCGACCGAGCCGACCGAGCCGACCGAGCCGACCGAGCCGACGACGCCGGCCTCGGCACCGAAGGTGAACGCCATGAGCCGCCTGCCGCACTTTCTTCAGCCCGCGAGCCACACCTGCGCCTGGCCGCGGACGAATTCGACCGCCTACTGACCGAGACCCGCGGCAATCCTTTGGCGCTCATCGAGATGGCGCGCTTGGCCGCGTCCGGAGCTCTCGACTTGGCAACGTTGGCCGGCGGCCGGGAACCGCTGCCGTCGGGCGTTCAATTGGCGGGGCTGTACCACGATCAGGTCGTGACGCTCCCCCAGCGCACTCGGCGTGCCCTGTTGATCGCCGCCGCATCCTTCACCGGTGAGGCGGCACCCATCGAGGCGGCCCTGGACGCGGCCGGCCTGACCCTCACCGACCTGGCGCCTGCCGAACAGTCCGGCCACGTCGAACTCACAGACGGCGTCGTCCGCTTCGCCCACCCGCTCCTGCGCTCAGCGATCTACCACGGCGCCACCGACGAAGCCGTCCGTGACACCCACCACCACCTGGCCGCCTCCCTCGCCACCACTGCCGGCCCCGCCGCGCGCGAACAGCACGCCTGGCACCTCAGCTACGCCACCGCCGGCCCCGACCCGACCGCCGCCACCGCACTGGCCGACGTCGCCGCGGCCGCCGCCCGCCGCGGCGCTCCCACGGCCGCCCGCCAGGCGTATCAGCGTGCGGCGGTGATCGCGCCGGAGCCGGTGGCGTACCTGATCGAGGCGGCGATCTGCGCACGCGTGGAAGGCGACGCGGTCGCAGCGCTCGACCTGCTCGACGCGGCCGAGGCGGCATTGGAGGACTCTGATATAGAGGACGCCCTCCACAACCGGATCCGCACCGAACGCTCCCGCGTCGACCTCTCCCGCACCGACCCGGCCCGCCTCATGACCGACCTCGCCGAGGCCGCCGAGACGGCTCCCGACCCGGCCCACGCCGCCGACCTCACCGTCGCCGCGACCGCCGCCGCGATCCTTGGTGCGCACTACCGCGAGGCACGCACTCTCGCCGTGCTGGCTCTTGAGCGCGCCACGCCGACTACGCGTACCGCGGCCCACGCCGTCGCCGAGCATCTCGCGCTGCTGCTTGGGGAACCGGTTTCTGGAACCAACCAACCCGCACTCTCGCTCGGCGAGACTCATACCTCCGCTACGGCCGAAGAACCCGCGCCGCCCCTCACTGAACCAGCGCCTGTCGCCGACGCCATCGCCATCGCCGAACTCCGGCTCGGCAAGACCCGCCCCGCCGCCGTCACCGAAGAACCCGCACTCCCCCTCACCGAACCCGCCCCCGCCGATCTCGACACCCCCCTCGAATCCCTCATCTACCCCGCCTGGACCGCCGCCCTCCGCGAAACCCCCCACAACCTCGCCCCCGCCCTCAAAGCCGCCCACGACGCCGGCGCCCTCTCCCGCCTCCCCCCGCTCCTGACCATGGCCGCCGAACTCGACCAACGCGCCGGCCACTGGGACGTCGCCCGAGGCCGCGCCCTGGCCGCCGCCGATCTCGGCGCCGACCTCGGCCAGCCACTGTGGCCGAATCTCGCCCTGGCCGTCGCGGCACGCATCGCCGCCTACCGCGGCGACCGCACCGACTTCGACGACCTCGCATCCCGCTTCGCGGCCCTGCCCCCGATCCCCGCCGACCATCCCGCCGCGCTGGCCTTCCGCCACGCCAAAGCCGTCCTCGCCCTCGACGAAGACCGCGCCGCCGCGATCACCGAACTCCAAGGGGTCGCCGACACACTCCACGCCCATGGCATCCGCCACCCGGCCTTCATCCCGGTCCGCGCCGACCTCGACGAACTACTAGACCGAGATCCGGAAGCGGAAAGCCCCCGCGACCCCTTCCACTCAGCCCGCCGCGACCTCCAAGCCGCCCGACGCCTACGCGAACGCCGCCACCACGCCGAAGCCCGCGCACTCCTCGAACCGGCCCGCGACATCTTCCGCCGCCTCGGAGCCCGCCGCTGGGAAGCACTCTGCGAAACCGAACTAGCGGCGCTCGGCCTATCCAAAACCGCTACCGAACCCCAGGGCCTCACGCCCTACGAAACCCAAGTAGCCCGCCACGTCGGCGCCGGCCGCACCAACAACGAAACCGCGGCAGCCCTGTACATCTCCCCGAAAACGGTGGAGTACCACCTGCGCAACCTCTACAAGAAGCTCGGCATCCGCTCCCGCACCGAACTCGCCCGCATCGTCGCGACCTGGGTCCAGGATCAGGACCCTACATAGCCGCCAGCGAAACCCCGATGAAGTGCAACGCGAACGCCGCGACCGTCAGCGAGTGGAACACCTCGTGGAACCCGAACCACCGCGGCGAGAAGTCCGGCCGCTTGGTCCCATAGACCAGCGCCCCGATCGAGTACAGGACACCGCCGACCACCATCATCACCAGGATCGCGACGCCGCCGGAGTGCAGGAACTGCGGCAGGAAGAACACCGCCGCCCACCCCAGCGCCACGTAACAGGGCGTGTAGATCCACCGCGGCGCCTTCATCCAGAACACCCGGAACGCTATCCCCGCCGACGCCCCGATCCACACCGTGTACAGCAGTGCGCGCTCCGCGGTTCCATGCAGCAGCAACACCGTGAACGGCGTATACGTCCCGGCGATGATCAAGAAGATGTTGGCATGGTCCAGCCGCTGCAGGATCGCCTCCCCGCGCCGTCCCCAGTTCCCCCGGTGATACAGCGCCGAGGTCCCGAACAGCATCACCGCCGAGAACGCGAAGATGGCCGAGGCCACCCGGGCCTTGCCGCTGTCCGCCAAAGCGATCAGGACGATTCCGGCGGCCAGCGCCAGCGGCGCCATGCACAGATGCAGCCAGCCGCGCAGCTTCGGCTTCACCGGTGCGACGGCGTTGGATACGGCTTCCACAAGCGGCGGCGTCATGACACCGGAGAGTAACTTACGGAACCGTAAGTTCGATAGAGCCGTCCACAGGCTGGGAGAAAACGGTCCAGATCCGGTACGGAACGGGGCGCCGCGGCGAACCCGATGTGACGAACCAGCCATTGACGACTATCCACTATGTGGACGCCCGTGGGTACACTCCAAAATACCCTCAACATTTCGGCCGGGCCGCGGACCAGTGCGGATGGGATGCGGACCCGGTGCCTTAGGAGCGCGCCATGACTGACGTGTCCAGTAAAACCATGCCCGCGAACGGTGCCGAAACGGCGATACCGGGCATATCCGACGCCCCGACGAGCCACGCCCCCCTCAAGGCCTGGGTCGCCGAGGTCGCCGAACTCACCCGGCCCGACGCCGTCGTCTGGTGTGACGGCTCCGACGCCGAGTGGGACCGCCTCACCACACTGCTCGTGGAGCAGGGCACCTTCACGCGACTGAACGAGGCCAAGCGCCCGAACAGCTTCTACGCCAAGTCCGACCCCAGCGACGTCGCGCGCGTGGAGGACCGGACGTTCATCTGCTCCGAGCACGAGGCCGACGCCGGCCCCACGAATAACTGGATGGCCCCGGCGGCCATGCGCGAGACGCTGAACGGCCTGTTCGCCGGGAGCATGCGCGGCCGCACCATGTACGTCGTGCCGTTCTCGATGGGCCCGATCGGCTCGCCGCTGTCGGCGATCGGCGTGGAGTTGACCGACTCCCCGTACGTGGTGGTCTCGATGCGCGTGATGACCCGCATGGGACAGCAGGTGCTCGACCAGCTCGGCCCGGACGGCGAGTTCGTCAAGGCGGCGCACACCGTCGGCGCGCCGCTGGAGCCCGGCCAGGCCGACGTCCCGTGGCCGTGCAACACCACCAAGTACATCACCCACTTCCCCGAGACCCGCGAGATCTGGTCCTACGGCTCCGGCTACGGCGGCAACGCCCTGCTCGGCAAGAAGTGCTACGCCCTGCGCATCGCCTCGGTGATGGCCCGCGACGAGGGCTGGCTGGCCGAGCACATGCTGATCCTTAAGCTCACACCGCCGGACGGTGAGGCCGAATACGTGACCGCGGCTTTCCCCAGCGCCTGCGGCAAGACCAACCTGGCGATGCTGACCCCGACGATCCCGGGCTGGAAGGTCGAGACCGTCGGCGACGACATCGCCTGGATGCGCTTCGGCGAGGACGGCCGGCTGTACGCCATCAACCCCGAGGCCGGCTTCTTCGGCGTCGCCCCGGGCACCGGCCGCGAGACCAACGCCAACGCCGTCGACACGCTCTACGCCAACGCCGTGTTCACCAACGTCGCGCTGACCGACGACGGCGACGTGTGGTGGGAGGGCCTCACCGAGGAAAAGCCGGCGCACCTGACCGACTGGAAGGGCCGCGACTGGACGCCGGACAGCGCCGAGCCGGCCGCCCACCCCAACGCCCGCTTCTGCGTCCCGGCCGCCCAGTGCCCGACCATCGCGCCGGAGTGGGAGGACCCGGACGGCGTGCCGATCTCCGCGATCCTGTTCGGGGGCCGCCGCGCCACCGCGGTCCCGCTGGTCACCGAGTCCTTCTCCTGGCAGCACGGCGTCTTCCTGGGCGCGAACGTCGCCAGCGAGAAGACCGCGGCGGCCGAGGGCACGGTCGGTGAACTGCGCCATGATCCCTTCGCCATGCTGCCGTTCTGCGGCTACAACATGGGCGACTACTTCGGCCACTGGCTCCGCATCGGCCAGAAGGCCGAGGCCGAGAAGCTGCCGAAGATCTACTACGTCAACTGGTTCCGCAAGGGCGAGGGCGGCAGGTTCCTGTG